>JAITXG010000037.1 GCA_031284865.1 Mycoplasmataceae bacterium
CATCCGAAAAAGCGTGACTTTTCACAAAAATAACTTACAATAAATATAAATAGGAGAAACACTGAATACTATGAGCCAGCCTCAAGATTTATCTAAAGTCACAGATCCAAGTTCTAAAAAGAACAACATCTCACCGAAACAATGATTTAAGAACGCAAATCAATGAGTGAAAAATAATTTTTGAATTGTTATTATTTTTCTTTCAACACTATTGCTGATCACCGTTGGGATTGTTGCTATTCTTGTCATAAGCGATGATCAATATGCAAAAGGTCGTACATGATTAAAGATTCTCTGAATTATTTTATTCGTTATTGTGGTGCTTGTACCTGTGGTAATAATTCCTTATATTCGTTTTAAATTAAAAGAAAGGAAACTTAAAAAAGGCGGACTTTGTGAACCTGTTGTTAAAACCGAAAACAAGATTGTTGAGACAAAAGTTAGCGAAGTTAGCAAGGAAGTAGTATAGGTATGGGCTTATTTAGAACAAAGACTTTTGGTGAAAAACCAATAGTAGCTGAGAAACAAAAAAAACCTAAGGGTCGCATTAAAGATGCCATCGCATTATTATCGCGTGGTTTGATGTTGCCAATCGCGATGTTGCCAATTGCTGGACTATTCTTAGGAATTGGTGCAGCGATTGTCACTAATGCTCATGCCCCATGATTGGAAGTGTTGGGTAATGTAATTAAAATGCCTGGTGATATTGTCTTTGGTTGTTTACCAGTCTTATTTGCGATTGCCATTGCGATTACTTTTACCAAAGATTCAGGTACGGCGGGGTTATCCGCCTTTGTTGGTTGGATCGTTTTTAATGCAATTCAAGCAGCTTTTATTTTAACCAATAAGAATCCTGATGGTGTTATTACTTCTTATAACTTCCTATGGTATAACCTTGCACCCGAAAAGTATGACGCGATTTTCACTAGCAACGTTGGTATTCAATCACTTTCCACCAGCGTTTTTGGTGGAATTGCTGTTGGATTTGTTGTTGCTTTCTTATACAACAAATTTAAAGATATTCGTTTACCAACAGTTATTGGTTTCTTCTCTGGAGTAAGATTTATTCCAATCGTCACTTTTGGCGCGTCCCTTGTTTTAGGACTTTGTTTTGCCATTGTTTGACCAATGATTGGAATTGGTTTATTTGAATTCGGGATTGCTTTAGCAAAAGCACCATTAGGTATTAATGCTTTAGTCTTTGGTATTGCTGAACGTTCGCTTGTACCATTTGGTTTGCATCACGCGTTCTACGCACCTTTATGGTTCACATCAGCCGGTGGTTCATTCAATATTGACTTACCTATGTTTTTCGGTGGACACACTACTGGCCAAACTTGAGCTGAAGCTTTACCAGGTGTTTTCGAAAAATATAATGGCGAGCACATGGTAGCTGGTGATCAACATCTTTGGATGTTTATTAATACATACATTGCCGGAAACAGCGTTGTCATTGACGGGCAAAAGCATTTAATTACATTCGCTAACCTTCACCAGTTTGATGGTGGCGGTTTAGCGGGTGCAGCCAATACAGGTGAATATATGCAAGGTAAATATGCCTTCATGATGTTTGGTTTACCAGCCGCAGCTGCAGCGATGATCCTTGCTGTACCAAAAGAAACTGGTAACCGTAAACAAGCTATGTCAATTATCGGTTCAGCAGCGATTACTAGTTTCCTAACTGGTATTACTGAGCCAATTGAATTTACTTTCTTATTCCTAGCACCATGATTATTCTGAGGCTTACATGCAATCTTAGCTGGGGTATCATTCTGACTAATGAGTATCTTCGGGGCACACATGGGTATGACCTTTAGTGGTGGAGCCATTGACTTTATCGTTTATGGTGTTTTACCGGATGCAACACATAAAGCAGTTCACTGTTATTGAGCACTAGCCATTGGTGGTGCTTTCATTCCTTTATACTTCTGTACTTTCTATTACTTAATTAAAGAATTTGATGTGAAAACACCAGGTCGAGATAGTGAATTAAAATTATTTACTAAGAAAGACTACCAAGCTAAGGTTAATCAAAAAGATGGTATAGCAGTACAAACTGCTGCTCCTGTCAAGGACGATGGTTCAGCGTTAGCTGTTAAAGTCATTGCAGCATACGGTGGTAAAGAAAACATCACCAACGTCGACGCATGTATTACTAAATTACGTGTCCAAGTAGTTGACGCTGAGAAAGTTAACCGTGAGGAATTAACTAAATTAGGAGCGCGTGGTGTCTTCAAACCATCACCTAACTCAGTGTATTCGGTATTTGGTTTTGAAGCTGATTTAATCAAGAATAGAATGAATACTATTCTTTTCGGAAAATAATTTTAATTTATTTAGACGATTTACTTGTAAGAACTTTACAACCATTTTTAGTAATGACAATTGTATCTTCGATGCGTACGCCACCAATGGAACTATCATAGATGCCAGGTTCCATGGTCACTACGCTATTAGTTAATAATTTTTGCGTATATGTCTTTTTAACTCAAGGTGCTTCATGAATCTTAACACCTACACCGTGACCAACACCGTGAGGGATATCATAACCGTCATAATTTTTAGCTACGTAATTTCGTACAATGGCGTCTAATTCTTTGCCAGTCATGCCATCTTTAGCACTAGCAATTCCTAATTTATTAGCAGCTAAAGCAACTTCGTACATATGCTTGATTTTAGGGTTAACCTTACCAATTCATCAAATACGAGTGATGTCTGAGCAATAACCTTTATAAACACACCCACAATCGACTAAGATTGAGTCACCTGAGCGTAATTTATAGTTAGACGGCACATTATGTGGGCTACTTGTATTTTTACCAAATGAAATAATCGGTCGAAAAGAAACACCTGATGCCCCTTGCTTAATCATGAAGGTGATTAATTCTTGCGCCGCTGCTGATTCGCTAGTACCAATTTTAATTCATTTTTTTAGATGTTCTACAGATGCACAAGCAATATCAGCTGCCTTTTGTAAATATTTTAATTCTTCCGGAGTTTTAACAATACGCAAAGTGTCGCCACTAAATCTAAGTAGATTCTTAATATTTAAAGGTTCAATGCACGTTTCGTATTTAGCAACACTGATTTCATCATACTCAAAGAGTACTCTTTCAAGTTTCATACTTTTGACAAATGATATTCATGAATTCATGTCTTTATAAAGATGGATTTCCGCATTGATTTTGGCTGCATGAAATATTTGATAGTCACGTGCATCAACAAAGATGTGTACTTTTTTCTTATCAGCTACAATTAAGGCAAAGTCTGCGTCCTTATTTGTGTATCAATTAAGATTAGTACGCGAAAGAATAATCATCCCATCGGCATGATTTTCTTTCATGACACTTTGTAAAACGTTAAATTTAAAATCCATTATTTTGCTTTGGTTTCTTTATGCAAAGTGACTAAACGACACTTTTTACAAAATTTCTTTAATTCTAATTTTTCAGGGGCAGATTTAGGATTACGGCTTGTCAAATAATTAATACTATGACAAACTGTGCATTCTAATCTAACTTGTCTCTTTACAGCCATAATTGTTCCTATCAATATTCGTAAGTTTATTAATTATAATGATTATTATGTTAATTACAACTAGAAAACAAACTAAAAAGGTCATGATTGGTAATATCCAGTTGGGACACTGTAATCATGTGGTTATTCAAAGCATGACCAATACCAAGACCAGCGATGTTACTAAAACCCTATTACAAATACGTCAATTGGTGGGGTTAGGTTGTGAATTGGTTCGTGTAGCTATATTAGATAAAGAAGACGCATTGGCTTTAAGAACATTAGTAAAACAAGCACCCTGTCCATTAATTGCTGATATTCATTACAATTATGCTTTTGCTGTTAAAGCAATAGAAGCGGGTGTAGCTAAGATTAGGATTAATCCACATAATATTAAGAAACAGGACGATTTAAAGAAGATAGTTGATTGTGCTAAAAAACACAATACGGCAATTCGCATTGGTGTTAATCAAGGTTCCATCTTGGATGTGAAGAAACACAAGGCTAGTGATTTAGTGAATGAAGCCGTTAAATATGTAAAGTTATTTGAAGCTTGAGGATTTTATAAGATTGTAGTGTCAATAAAGACATCCAATCCATTATTAACACCAGAAGTTTATACTTTGGCTGCACAAAAAATTAAATATCCGTTGCATCTTGGTGTAACGGAAGCTGGAAGCCGTGATATTGCTATTATTAAAACAACTGTTGGTTTAGCGCCGCTCTTACAAAAAGGAATTGGTGACACAATTCGCGTGTCAATATCTGGTTCACCACTACAAGAACCAATTGTTGCCAAAAGAATATTAAATGTTTCAGGTTTATATCCCAATATGGTTAATATTGTCTCTTGCCCCACTTGTGGACGTTTGCAATGAGACTTAAGCGAGTTACTTGCTAAGGTTGAAAAATACACGGAGAACATTAATAAACATTTAACAATCGCCATTATGGGTTGTAGCGTTAACGGTATTGGTGAGGCATTAAAAGCAGATGTGGCACTATATGGAACTAAAGATGAAGCAATTATTTATAAGAATGGTCATAAGTATAAAGTAGTGCCACACAAATTAGCCTTTGCTGAGTTAACGAAGATAATAAAATAATTTTGATTCCATTATGAGGAATTTGAATAAGAATTATTAATTCATCTCCCACATTTCTTTAATATCATTTAAAATTAATTAATACATGAAGAATTTAAAATTTAAAGAAGAGCATAAGCCTTCTCCAATTAAAACCGCACCAACCAAGAAGAAAATTGCTTTCTTATCAGCAATTATGTTGGTAGTTGGTTCATCAATTGGGGCTGGGATTTTTATTAAGAATCATGAAATCATGAACAATGTGCATGGAGCTATTGTTTATGCCATCATTGCTTGAGTAATAGCGATCATTGGAATCGTAGCGCTTGCGCTAGCATTAACTGAAATATGCAGTGGTGCTGGGATGAACAATAGTCAAGGTATTGTAGGATGAGTACGTAAGTTTAACCATAAATTTTTATTTCTTGGTTCTAAAAATTTTATGACCTATTTACACATTCCTATTTATTACTATGTTATGCCATTTTATTTATTCATGACATTACAAGAAGCTTTTGGTTTTCAGATTCAATGATATTGAATGGTTTTAGGTTCATTTGCTATTTCTAGTTGATTTGTCTTTGCTTCAGGTTTATCTTCTAGAATTGCTAATGTACAGAATTGGATAATTTTAGCCGTCAAGTTCGTTCCATTAGTTTTTGCCGCTATTGCCGGATTTGTAATGGTAGGTATTGGACACATTGATTCCATTAACTGGATCAATGTTGATCCCAAATACAATGGTAATTTGCCTTTATTCGCTGATAAATTCGTAGCATTAGGGATATTAAGTTCGATCCCTGCTATTTTCTTTGCCTTTGATGGTTTCTATTCAACGGCTGGTATTCAAACTGAAATGAAAGAACCAAGAAAAGTATCAATGGCGATGGGTTTAGGTATCGCCATCGTTAGTGCCATTGATATTGTGATTTCTTTCTCATTACTATTAGGAACAAAAGATGGTAAGATGGCTGGATTAAAGATTCCGTTCTATGTGATCCAAATTATGGAAATGCTTGTGGCAATTGGGATTCTTGGAATCATCAATGGTGTAGCCATCTATGGTTCGCGCTATTATGAGGATCTTATTCGAAATAACGAAATACCATTTGCTTCACGCTTACGCAAATATTCTAATAATAAGAGACCAGTCGTTGGAACGCTAGTTAGTTATGCCATTATGATCTTTCGGTTTGCTGTCTTTACATTGTTGGGCTTATTTTTTATCAATTTAGGACATTATCATTTTATCTCAGGGTATTGAGGAAGTAAAGGACACATCTATGGTGACGAGCACGTTGTGGACCTATATTCATTCGTTGATATGATTGCCAACTGGAATGCAGTATTAGCCTTTGCTTGCATCATTTTCGCTGTCTGTGGAGCATTGAAGAACCGCCGAACTAAATTAATTAAGGTTGAGAAGTCTAAATACTTTGTTGCTGGTGGGATTGTAAGTATTTTAATTGTCGGTGCCAGTTTGATGTTTATTGTTCTAAAAGTATTTGGTGACTTAGCGATGCTAATTGGTTATTATGATGGTGCCATTGCTTATCCTAGTTGGTATATCAGTGATCACCCCACCGATTACATGGTACAGTGAAAAGATATTCTGGGTGGTGTTTCACAGGTCTTTTGTTTGCTTTCTTTCATTTGTATTATGTTAATTCCAAGTATTGTGCGAATGCATAATGATAAAAAACGCGGTGTAAATTCACACGCACACCGGCAATATTAAGCTTTCGCTACAAAGCTGTATGTCACAATTAAGAATGTATATAATATTTAACAGGAGCAAAAATGTCGAATAAAGAAATTAAAGTCTCATTAAAATCTAAAACTCAGTTACTTATTATGGATTCTGCTAATCCTGGTGATTTTATTGATGTCAATAATTTGGATAGTCATTTAGATGCTACAAAGATGGAGTCTATTTGATCAACCATTAAAGATAAAAAAATTGAAGAAGAAATTGCCAAAAGAGCAAACGCAGAGATAGATAAGGAAAAAAAGATATTTGAGGCCAATAAAAAAGTTGAAATTAATAAATTAATTACCGAGCAAGAAAAGCGGTTCAATCTAGAAATAGCTGAATTGAAGGCAAAAATTTCTTCATTTAATAGCGAAAAAAAGAACGAAATCCAAAGTGCAATTACCCCGTTGCAAAACCAAGTTTTTAAACTCCAATCCGATTTAGACAATAGCAAAAAACAATTTGAAAGCGACAAACAAATTCTAGTTAAGCAAAAAGATTTGGATTACAAAGTATTAATGCAAGATCTGAATAAGAAAATTCAAGATTATCAGGACGAGATTACTGACATAAAGAGTCAAAATAAGTGAAAGAAATTTCAAAATTGAGATGCTTTCCCCGATGGTGGATTAGAGAATTACTGTTTTAATTTTTATAACAATCATATTAAGAAATATTGGCCGCATATTATTTTTATCAAGGACAATAAAACAATTGACGGAACAAAGGGTGATTTTATTCTTCGCGAAGAACGTGATGACGGATTTAAGTTTAGTATTTCCTTCGAAATGAAGAACGAAAAAGAGAATAATATAAAAGGATTTAAGATTAAAACTCATTATGCTCAGGCAAATAATAATCGAAATAAGAAGGAATGTAAATATAGCGTAATTGTGACTACATTGGAACCAGAAACAGAGTTTAATGTGCGCGAAATTAATGATTATCCTGATATGTGGATTGTACGTCCCGAATTCTTTGAGGATATTATTACACAATTGAGAGATAAAGAAATTTCAATTTTCAATGAAACTTTAAGACTCAGAAACGATTTAATTGCGCTGCGAAGAGAAAATATGGATTTTGGGCAGTTTGAAGAACGAATTGATAATTTCAAAAATAAATTTGGTGGGCATTATGTTAAAGCCAAGGAAAAATTTGAAAAAGCAATCGATGATATAGACAACACCATTAAATATCTAAGTAAAGTAAAAGAAAACTTAACTGCTTCGTCAACACAATTAGATAGAGCTAATAACGACTTGGATTTGATCAGTATTAAGAAGCTAACTCACGGCATCCCCACCGTGACAAAGCTATTGAAAAAAGATCATAACCACATAAATGATGACGAAAAAAAGTCATAGTATTATCTAAAACAAAAGGCTCTTCGCACTTGCGAGGAGCCTTTGATGGCAGGGGTGGCAGGACTCGAACCCACAACAAACGGTTTTGAAGACCGCTATTCTACCATTGAACTACACCCCTATGACTTAGATTACTTAGCGACTTTCACAAACATATCGATTAAGTGGCCTAGTGTCTTCATTTCAGCTAATGATTCATCCGGAACACGGACTTTTAAAGCATTCTCGGTATCAACAATTATACCCATTGCTTCCAAGGAATCAATTCCCAACTCTTTTAAAGTAGCATTTAAATTAGCCGTGTCAAAATTGATGTTGACCTTGCGATTTTGTGCTACTTTTTTTAAATTTTCAATAATTATCTTTCGTTCCATAGTTTTCCTTAAAATTCTCTTAATTATACCTTATAACATTGAAATATTGGGGGGTATGCTATTTTTAATAAAGAGGTATTTTTTATTAAAAAATAGTCTACTATTGTAAAAAAAATAAGAAAAATTAATTTTTTTCGGCTAATTATATATGGGGAGGAGGAAAAGAAGCGATAATGAAAACTATTAGGGAAAAAGAATTAAAGATTTACGATAAGCAATTAAGACGCATTATAGAGCGTTATAAAGTCTGCTCATTGAAAATCAGTCATAAAGAGAACTGAGTTCTAAATCCTAGTCAAAATAAACGTATTGACTACGTAACTAATAAGAAGTATGTCGAGGCAGTAGATTGAGTACTAAAAGATATTAACCCCGAATATTCGAAGCTAATAACCGATGTTTACATTAATGATAAACACCGCAATGAATTGTATTACTCGTCATCGACATATTACGTTAAAGTACGTCAGGCCGCAAAATCGTTTTTAGCATATTTTAACTAGAGGATGATTGTAAGAGCAAGTAGTGATTATTACATTAACGAGCTCAAGCAGAATCCGGTAAATACCAATAAATATTTTTACGTCGATTCATTTGACGGCAGTTTAACTATTAAAAATAACAAGTGATTCCTTGATTTGAATTACTATGTTATCAGCAATAGTTATCTACCAATTAATTTATTCGAGTGCAATATTAATTTACCATTTGCTTGAATCGGAGATTTAACTTTAATCAGAGATTACACTGCGCAGATTCCCTCGTGAGTCTATCAAAAGGATATGTGCCAAGTTTACAAGACATCTTATGCATTAGATGTTAGCGATAGTGCGTTTCTCAATAATAAGTTAACTGATTTTAATATGTATACGATGTTAAGCTTTGCCGTGAATCTTGATGTATTCAATAATACAGATATTAAGGTAAGCACAGGGGGTAGAGACCATTTTATCAGCGAAGTTAATAATAGTAAGTTACAAACTAACTTTTATTATTCCAATTTTACCTCTGTCCAAGACACTAAAGGTTTTTTGGATGATTGTAATGCTTATTATTTAAATTCTCAGACAGGGTCTTATTCCACTTTTACCCCGATTTATTACGATTTAGGCAAAGACTATGATTTATTGAAAACACCGATCACTAGTTTAATTACTTTAAATACAGAACAACCAATTTTAATTAATGGTTACAAGATAAAATTTTATTATGAAATTGAAGGCACGCACAACGCGAAGGTGTTAGAAGCACAATCAAGTGAGCGAATTTATCTAAGTGGCCCTACGGCATTACGCTTTGATCAATTTACTTTCTACGATCCAGCGAAACAAGAGGTATCCATCGCCTTGAATGGTACATTAGGCTTTTTTATTCCCACTAAGGCAATTGGTTACTATGAATTACAAATTCAAACATGGCAAGACAACAACATTCGCAATTATGTCTTTATTAAATCATTCAGTTTCTGTGGGAATGCGATTAGTAATTTTAATTTAATCGCGCAACAGATGTATATTAATCGCTTGAATAATTTCAAAAGGATGGTGTTCTAATGGCTTGAAATCGTAAGATTGCTAGTATCACATGTGCGACACTAGCTATAACAATTATCGGAGCCACGGCTTTAACGGCCATTGCCCTTAGTCGAAACAAAGATAATCATGAACCGGAGAATTTAAAACCACTAAATCGCGGTAATGATTACGAGCATTACATTATTAGCAGTAGTCTGGACAAGGAATTACTCAAAAAGGAATTAGTAGAATATCAAGTGACTGCCGACAATGATAATATCATCATTGACGAGAATAATTTCCGTAAAGATATTGAATATATTCTTCGTAATGCTCTTAGTAAAATTACTAAATTTGAAAATAATGTTAGTAAATATACAATTGAAATCAATTACCAATTTTTAAACAGCAAAAATGTGGCAATGGATGTAGTTTGGTACATGCCAAGCGATCACCCATACCACTACTATGATCAATTTCAAATAAGCTTGTTAATTTAATTTATAATAACGGCATGGAAAAAATAACTTCGACGCAGAATAAACTGATTAAATACATTAAGAAATTATCGACTGACAAGAAATATCGTGATGAAACCAATTGTTTTGTGGCGGAAACAGGTCGAGCGATTGACACATTAATTGCAAATGAAGTGAAATGTCAAAATTTAGTCATTGCCAACAATTCCAAATATATTGGAAAAATAAGTTATTTTCGTCAGCTGAATATTAGTGTTGAAGTGGTTGCCAATCATGTATATGAAATGATTTCATCGTTAGCGAATGCAGATGGTATCATCGCTGTATTTCGCAAGCCATCTACTAGTTTTGAAATTATGAAAGATCGTAAATACATTGTGCTCGATCGTATTCAAAATCCCGGAAACTTGGGGAGTATTATTCGTACGGCTGTGGCGTTAAACATTGCTGGCATTGTTATTACTAATGAGAGCGTTGATTTATTCCACCCCACAATTATCCGTAGCACAATGGGATCATTGTTTTCTATTCCAGTTAAGTTCTCCACGAGCTTAACGGATACAATTCAAACTTTCAAAAAGAAAGGGTTTGCATGTTATGCCACCGGCATTAGTAAAAACGCTAAACAACTAGATGCAGTTAAATTTTTTACATCTAGTGTGGTGGTATTTGGTAACGAAGGTAATGGTCTTAATAAAGATGATATTAAAATCTGTGATGAATTAATTTACATACCAATTAACGATAAAGTTAATTCACTGAACGTTGCAACGGCTTCAGCCATCATCATGTTTAAGATGATGAATTAATATGAAAAAGATTATTGTTGGCAAGAACGATGTTGCACAAAGATTGGATAGCTTTTTAAAAAAAAAATATCCCAAACTTTCATTAAGTGCGCTTTATAAAGCCATTCGCACTAAGCAAATTAAAGTCAATCAGAAAAAGGCTAAAATTGATTATCATTTGAATCTTGGCGATGTGATTGAAGTCTATTTGAATGATGCGTTAATATCAAAAACAGATGATAAGTTAGATTTTTTATTAGCACCACCAAAGATTAGCGTGGTTTATGAGGATGATAATATTTTATTAGTGAACAAACCTAAAGGTTTACTTGCCCACGAAGACAATGTACACACGGTTGATAATTTAATTAACCGGATTAAGCACTATCTTTATGTTAAAAAAGCGTGAGATCATGCGGAAGAGAACAGTTTTGTACCAGCTTTAGTAAATCGCATTGACCGTAATACCAATGGAATAGTGATTGCTGCTAAAAATGCTGCAGCGTTGAAAATTTTAAATGATAAGTTAAAGAATCGCGAGATTAGTAAATATTATAAATGCTCCGTTTATGGGATCATCGATCCTAAGCAGGGGACTTTAAAAGGATTTTTAACTAAATGTGATAACAACATTGTGAAGATTACTGGTAAACCATTAAACCAGGAGTCTAGTCAGATTATTACCGCATATCAAACGATAAGACACGATGACAAGACTAGTGAGTTAGAAGTTCAATTGATTACCGGTAAAACACACCAAATTCGTGCGCACTTTGCTGCGATTGGGCATCCTTTAGTAGGAGAACGTAAGTACACTACTAAAAAGTATTCACATTTAAATGATAAACAATACCAAGATTTGACTTCCTACAAAGTAGTTTTTGACTTTAAAACTGATGCCGGCATTTTGAATTATCTAAAAAATAAGTCATTTACAATATAATTAATTTATGAAACATAAAATAGTTTTGATTATTGTGTGTGGTGGGACTGGTAGTGGTAAAACCACCGTTGCTAACGAAATTAAAACGATTTTACCGAAACGAATCTCTTCCCAAATTATTTGTATGGATCGTTTTTATAAGGAACACAATTGTAAAGATGGTAATCTTTATTTAAAGCATAATTTTGATCACCCTAATGCCTTTGATTGGAAGTTAATGTTTAATAGCTTGAAAAGTTTACTAGCTAATAAAGCTACCAAGTTACCCATTTATAGTTATCAGAAATCTAAACGTGAAAATGAGAAGGAATTAGTGAAACCAACTGATGTCATCATTCTAGAAGGTATTCTAGCTTTATATGATGCCGATATTAGAGCATTAGCCGATATTAAGATTTTTGTTGATACGCCAGATGATGAACGTTTCATTCGTCGCTTAATTCGCGATAAAAAAGAACGCAATCGTTCTGACGATGATATCGTAGGTCAGTGACGTAGCACGATTAGAAAGATGCACCATGTTTTTGTTCAACCGTTAAAAGCGGAAGCAGATATTATCGTGCCATGATACAACATGAACAAAATCGCCATTCAAGCTATCAAAGGTGCAATTCAGTCCATTTACGAACAAAAATAAGACTTTTGTTCTTTTGTCATAGTTATTTGCTCTCTTTCAAGTTGTTTAATTTGACTATAACATTTAGTCTTTCATTTATTTTGCTGATATCTTTACGAATATCCAATAGTGTTATTCTTGTCGTCTTACTATTCGCTTTGGTTAGTGTGATGTCTTGCCCTATTAGTTGCTTGTCTTTGGTAATGTCCATAATTTTATAAGTTGTTGCCATATATTATATTCTCCCCCATATATAATTTGCCGAAAAAAATATTTTTTCCTTACTTATTTTTCATATTTTTATAGATAACTAAATGAATACTGGTATTAAATCAGTGAAAAGTAATTATTCTTGTTATGGGAGAGAATAATGTGTAGGTTTTATTTCTTATGAAAATAACCTATAGTACTCAAGAAATACTCATCATCACGCCATTGTTCTTGAACCTTAACGAATAATTTTAGGTTAATTTTGCAATCATAAATTTTTAATAGTTCTTTACGCGCCATAGTACCAATTTTTTTAATCATTTCACCTTGGTGGCCAATAATGATGGGCTTTTGTGATTGTTTTTCTACCACGATAACAGCATTAATGGTTAATAGTTTACTCTTTTCTTCATAGTTTTTTGATTCAACAATGATGGAAGTAGCATATGGGACTTCTTGTTTTGTATTAAAAATGATTTGCTCACGAATAATTTCGCTGATGAGAAAATTCTCATCTTCGATGATTGTTTCAGTTTGATGGTTGTTAGCTGGTATTAATGCTTCAATGCTCTTGATGAGTGTGTCGATGTTGATTGCCTTTGGTGAATCAATAGTAATAACTTCTTTTACTTCAACCATTGCTTTAATTTCTTTGGAATACTTTTCCACAGTAGTTTGGTTAGAAATACCGAATTTAGTTAATACTAGAATGATGTTATCAATTTTGTACTCTTTCAAATTTTTAATAATTGTTTTATCTTCGTTGTCAATGGGGCGAGTTAGATCAACGAAGAGAAGTACTACGTCTGCGATCTTATAACCACCTTTGATTTGTGAATTTAAAAATACATCTAATTTATTGTGTGACTCGTGGTATCCGGGAGTATCAATAAAGATGATCTCACTGTTTTTGGTGTGATATAAGGCTTTAATCTGATTACGAGTTGTTTGGGGTTTAGGTGAAACAATGGCAACCTTACGTTGCATAATCATGTTTAAAAATGTAGATTTACCTACATTTGGTTTACCAGTAATTGTTACGTAACCACTCTTTTTCATTAAAAGAACGCGATAATCTTTGGAATAAAAATGATTAGACCTACTGCAATAGCTGTCAATGTTAAAGTTAGTGTAGCTGCTGCTGAAATGTCTTTAATTTTCTTGGCATTATAGTTGTAACGGAAAGAAATTACATCCACAAGGTTTTCAACCGAAGTATTAATTAACTCCATACCAATAACCACACCAATTACTAGAACAATGATAGCTCAATCCTCTGGGTGCATTTGTTTATTTAAGACAGCAGCAATACCCAAAACGACTAAAGCAATGATGAAGTGCACGATGAGCGATGTTTCTTCTTTCAAAGAAGTAGCAAAACCACGGAAGGCATATCCGAATTTTTTAAGTCAAGCTCATTTAGTTTTCTTTTTTTAAATACTTTATTATCTTAACAAATTAAGTTGTTTCATTATTTTATTTTGGATACTGAACATGCACTTTTCATCTTTATTATTGGCATGATCATACCCTAAAAGGTGTAGTGTACCATGGATAAATAGTAAAGTTAGTTCGGCAATTAAGTTATTTTTAATACTTTGACGCTGAGCCTGCTGAACATCGATAAAAATCTCACCGATAAGTGTGGTTTCAATTGTGTGACTATCATCAAAGGCAAAACTTAATACGTCTGTGGGTTTATTGATATGGCGGTATTTATAATTGATAGTTTTCATTGCTTTATCGTCAATCAGACTGACTTCAAATAAACGTTTTTTTGTTATTTTTAAACTTTGATTGATTATTTTCATAGCTGTTTTAAAATAATGATTGATTTCTTTTAATTCATTCTTTTGAGCACAATGGAGATTTAGTGTGTAATTAAGCATATATGGTATTATAAATAATAATTATTTATAAAAAGATGAAAACCACTGCCAACACTAAAAATCAGCGTTTTATTAATAAGGATTTAAAATCTCATATTCTTTATGGTGATAAACCTTTATTCAAAGCTATTTTAATTGTTGCCATTCCCGGTTTATTAATGTCATTAATGACAGGAATATATTTATTTAGTGATCAATTAATGTTGGCACACTTTGTTCCCATTGATGGGGCACACGGATGAGCAAACGTTTTTGGCTCTAAATTTCCGCCAGATTCGCCATTTCATGATTGAACAACAGCTAGTGTTGGCATTAATAATTTCTGTAAAGACAATCATATTGATTTTGTTGCTATGAATACGAGCGATATCGTGAAGAGTGCGATTAATATATCTTCACCGATCATTACAATTATTAATGCCGTACCTATTATTGCGGCCATTGGGGCTGGTGTAATGTATACGCAGGCCATTTCCTTAAATAATCGTGTAAAAGCTAATGAGATATGAAAGTCATCTTTCTATTTTGCGATTTTCATTGGGATGATCTCATCGATTATTTTCTTTATGCTAAATGACACATTGTTGAATTTATTATCTGGTCCAGTAGTATCTTTAAATAATGCGCACGCTGTTGGAGATGTGAGTGTGGAGATGATGAAAACATATTTCCAAACATGTCATGATATGCAAATATTATGAGCGCACCAATTCCTAAATGTACTTTCATGAAGTTCGATTCTTAATGTTTTCATTTTGTATTACTCTTTTATGATTCGGGCTGAAGGACGAATTTTCTTTGTGGCAATTGCTGGTATTGGATGTGATCTACTTAATGTCTTATTTGATTACTTGTACATTAGTATTGCTCATAAGGGGATGCAAGGAGGAGGATTGGCAACTTTAACTGGCTGAAGTTGCAATTTTATTGCCTATACTGTCTTTATTATTTGTTTATCCTATCGGAATAAGACATGAATGAAGTTTAAAAATTTGTTGCCATGACGAGGGGAACAATTCAGTCTTTCGATTTTAGGGCCAGTATTTGTGGTGGGATTATCAGTATTCTTACGTAACTTCGTTAATTCCATTGCTAATTGTATCTTCCTACCTTCTATGGTTTATATTGCTAATCGTTCTGGTGGTAGTGGACAGATGTACCAGTCATTAGGTGGAGCGACATGACCAATTACATCATTATTCTTTTATGCGATTTTTGGTATTAGTGATGGTGTGCGTCAATTAGTAGCCTACAATTATCAACGCAAAGACTTCAACCGCATTCGTCGCGCTTATCGATGGACAATTGTCATCTCTGTTATATATGGAGTCGTCATTTATGTATTGTTATTGGCAATTGGTAAATCATTTTTACAAATGTTTGATGTACAACCGCAAATGATGTCCATGGCCTATGAATATTTAATTCTTAACGCACTTTTCATTCCAATGATTTCATTTAGTGTTGGTGGGTTAATGATTTTTCAAGCAACTAACCAAATGTTGATGGGTTGTTTTGTGGCTGTATTGCAAGGATTAATTACTTGACCAATTGCGGCTGCTTTATCAGCTTCCTTGGCTTTAACTTTCCATGATCCTATGTTATTCATTATTACTAGTGGGCTTAATACTGGCTTAGCAGCTATAGCGATTACAACGATTTCTGGTATTTATTTGAGCCGTTACTTAGGACATACACATTTTAATGTTCAAATTAATAATAAAAAAACTCGTATTGCTGTACCGACTAATATTACGCGATTATCTTACGCACAACAGCAATTGCGCAAACACGCTTATACATCAATTGAGTACCTGGATTTTCAAGATGGACATGTGGTAATTCGCTTACGCGAAAGTATTTAGTAACATAAATAAAACTAATCACAAGCACTTAACTAGTACTTTGTTTTATTGATATTAGCGATAGTTGGGCAATTTGCCCCACCATTTTGTGACGCAAAATATAATGGAAACGTTACAAAATAACAAGGGAGAATTATGAAAAAAATTAAATTAATTACAGCATTAGCGGGAATTTCAACGTTGGGGTTGAGTTCGGTAATTACTGTTGCTTCGTGCGATAATAACCAAACGAAAACGCCATATGTTAGAGCGAGTGTTTCAGGTAGAACAAAGACGGGAGTTGTTACACAAAAAGCTACAATTACCGTGACAAGTTATGAGAGAGCTAATCTTTCCAAACTTAAAATACCTAACTGTGAAGGATTAATTTTCGATGCAGCTTGACAAGGCACTGGTACACAACGAAAGATTTCATGTTACGCATCGTGATCTTCAACAGCAAGTAAAAATGTTCAAATTGGATCATCGGATGATTCCTTCTCATCAGTTACATGTAATATTGAAACTGAGATAAATACTGCGAAATATATAATAGCCGAAATCTCCAATGATTTAAGAATAAATTCTGATGCCAGACAAGGTACAATCACAGTTCATTCTTATAATAACGCTAACTTAGCATTACTTTCACCAATTAGTGTTCCCAATTTAAAATTAGTTCAAGGTTGAAATGTACAAGGAGATGGCAAAACTGCCACTTGTAAAGTTTCAGCGACTACCAGCGCACAAGTTGGGCCTTATGTTTTAAATATTAGTAGTACAAGTGGTCAGGAATTTACTACATTTCCCTTGAATATAAATATTTTGCCATTAATACCAAAATTATCCATGCAAGCTAACGCAACTGATCCCAATAAATATGGTAATCATGGCTCATTACTAGATATTAAAGCTTCCCAATATAAAGAAGTAACATTTAATAATTACGGTTCAAAAGCTTTGACGGTACAAGCCGGTGAAGATTCAAAACTATTAACCAATTGAGAATATCAAACATATGATTCTGTTTCTCCATACACTCCTAGCAATACATGAATTAGCATATCAACTGACTGAGACGCATTTGGTTTAAGTATGAGTCACCCTGATAATAAATTTATATTAAGCGCCGAAAATAAACTATCTTCACAATTAAAGACCTTCAATATTTGATTAAGAGCAATACATACCGTAGACACTTTTGATCGTGCTGAAAGCGATCCTATTTTAATTCACTTTCATAACGCACCTAAAGTTGGTAAGGGTGAAATAATTGGTATAAACGACAGTGGGTGCATTACTTCATTTAATAGTGTCCCCGCAAATACTTATGACACAATTTTTATTCCTCAAAAAGTTGACAATAATGACATTCGTGCGATCATTGGCACTCCTTTTTATAATGTATTTGACGGAAAAAGTGATAAAGGGAAATGCAACAATATCATCTTTGATGATCGAACAACGCCATTAGATATAGAATCAACAAACTTTTCTGGGGATTCAAGTTTAGTTTTCGGTGATATTTATATTGGGACTGGTAGCCATGTAATAAAAGTTAATGGTTTTACAGAATTAATGTTTTTTTCGGTGCAAACCGTTACTGATTCAAAACTCGAATTTAATGGAGAAATTAATATTATTGGCGGCATTACTTACGGTGTGTCAAAGGAGGGAGATGGCATTGGTAATGGATTACTTTTTTCCATATTCAATGAAAGCACTAAGTCAACATTAACCTTTCAAAAAAGCATTAATATTTTGGGTCCATGTTCGACATTTGGAGGTTCTTCTAGTGCTGCCTTGTTCTTCTCCTCTTATGGTTATGGAGCAGCAGATGCCACTTTTTTAGGTGATGTTAATATAAAGAGCACTTGTACGGTGACAACCGATGTGCGACCGAGCGATGGTGTAAAACCGGCTTATTTCTTTTCAGTCTATGCAGGTCAAGTAACAATGAATGTACATTTAATATTTAAAGGTAATGTTACCATTCGTGATGCGAATTGTAATATTAGTTCAATCGAAATATCAGAAGGCGGAGGTGGAGCATATTTCTTTTCAAGCAAATATAATTGCGCATTTGATAATCCTGTGGTCATTGAACGAAGTTCAATTATATTATCGGCTTTGCCATATATCTGGGACGGTAGTAATGAACAATCATTCTTCCATTCAGTATTACCGACCGATGGTAAGAAACCAAGTATATTTTTGGATGATGATTTTAATGAGAACACTTTTAAGTGTCAGCATTATCTTACAGTAGTCATTGCTCCAAGAATGAATGTTAATTGACCATCGTCTACACCTAATTGGGGTATTGCGTAATAGCAAGTTAGTGTAATTAGTTTTTTTGACAAATAAAATATTTTGTCTCATTTTAGCACTCGTGCTTGACAAGTGCTAATTTTGTGCTATAATCATCAACATAGAAAATAAATAGTAGATATTTTAAGGAGAAATCTATGGCAAAAAATGTAATATTAGGAATTGATTTAGGAACCACAAACTCTTGTGTTTCCATTATGGATGGTGAAAAACCCAAGGTATTAGAAACACCAGAAGGTAAACGTACTGTACCTTCTGTTGTAGCATGAAAGGGTGGTGAATTTATTATTGGTGAGGCGGCTAAACGTCAAATGATTACTAATAAGAATTCAGTGGCATCTATTAAACGTTCCATGGGAACAGACAAGAAAGTAGAACTAGGTGGTAAGGAATATACTCCTGAAGAAATTTCAGCAAAAATTTTAGCTTATATTAAATCTTATGCTGAAGAAAAAATTGGTCATAAAGTTGATAAAGCCGTTATTACTGTACCAGCTTATTTCAATGATGCTCAACGTACCGCTACTAAGAATGCTGGTAAGATTGCTGGGTTACAAGTAGAACGTATTATTAATGAGCCTACCGCTGCTGCGTTAGCATACGGTCTTGATAAATTAAAACAAGAACAGAAAATTTTAGTTTATGACTTAGGTGGAGGAACGTTTGATGTTTCTTTACTAGATATGGCTGAAGGTTCATTTGAAGTACTAGCAACCAGCGGTGATAACCGTTTAGGTGGAGATGACTGAGACCAAAAAATTATGGATTGAATCGTTAGTGAAATTAAACATGAGCATGGCGTTGATTTATCAAAAGATAAAATGGCAATGCAACGTTTAAAAGAAGCTAGTGAAAAAGCTAAGATTGATTTATCAGGTCAAAAAGAGACACAAATTTTATTGCCTTATATCTCAATGACATCTGATGGACCTTTAAATGTGGAAAAACTTTTAACACGTGCTAAATTTGAAACATTGACTAAGGATTTATTGGATCGTACTATTCGTCCAGTGGAAGACGCGATTAAAGAATCTAAATTACCAAAAGATCAAATTCACCAAGTATTACTTGTAGGTGGATCAACCAGAATGCCAGCCGTTCAAGAATTAGTACGTAAATTAACTGGTAAAGAACCTAACCGCACTATTAATCCCGATGAAGTTGTAGCCATGGGTGCTGCTATTCAAGGGGGAGTATTGTCAGGAGATGTAGACAACATCCTATTATTAGATGTAACACCACTATCATTGTCAATCGAGACATTGGGTGGAGTAGCAACACCATTAATTAAACGTAATACCACTATTCCAGTGTCTAAATCCCAAATTTTCTCGACTGCTGCTGATAACCAACCAGCCGTTGATGTACATGTGGTACAAGGTGAACGACCAATGGCACGTGATAATAAATCATTAGGTAACTTTACATTAAGTGGTATTGAACCAGCGCCACGCGGGGTACCTCAAATTGAAATTACTTTCAACATTGATGCTAACGGTATTATGAACGTTACTGCAAAAGATTTAAAGACTAACAAGGAAAATACCATTACTATCAAAGGTTCATCTAATCTTTCAGAAGATGAAATTAATAAAATGGTTAAAGAAGCCGAAGAAAACAAAGAGAAAGACGCTAAGATTAAAGAACAATCAGAAATTCGTTATCGTGCTGAATCATTAATTAGTAACTTTGAGAATTCATTAAAAGATGAAAAAGCAAAAGATTTACCAGCTGCACAAAAAGAAATGGCACAAAAGCAAATCGAAGAATTGAAGACTTTATTAAAAGATGAAAAATGAGATGAATTAAAACAACGTCTTGATACCTTTGAACAAGCCGCTAGTCAATTTGCTAAGCAACAAGACCAAGGTCCAAAAGAACCTAAGAAATAATATGAAAAATTAAAAAGCGAGCCAGTTGGTTCGCTTTTTAATACAATAAGCAGCTTTTAATTAAGCAACATGTCAAGAAGCCACTTTTAGGCCTGCTGTTTGATCGATGTCTTTGTTAATTAAATCTGCAAACGCCTGTGCGCCATTACCGGTAACAATGCCAGATAATGGGCAATCGTAGAAATTACCGCCGGAATTTATACCAGTGATAGTACTGTTTACTAGATTGATTCTTTGTATGCTACGACAATCTCTATAAGCTTGTATATTTATAGCTGTAACAGTAGCAGTACTTTCTCAGCTAGTCGTTTGTAAAGATCAACAACTTCTAAAAGCGCTTTCAGGAATTTCGCCACCAGGTATTGATGAAATGCTTTTAATAGATGCACATTCACCAAATCCATAATTGGCATTTTGTGGGCAAATGATATCGCCACACGCTAAATTTCCGGCTCTTTTTATTGTGTCTTGTTTATTACTGATTTCGAAATAAATGCCGATTGTATTATTTGTCACTTTGTCTTCGCCTTCTATATGATCAATGTTATTAATTCCATCATATGTGAGACTTTCACAAGACATAAAAGCATCATTGAAAATTTCGTGCACTGTGACACCACTGGTTGAAAATCCTTTTAAAGATTCACAATTAACAAATGCTGAGCTATCGATTTTTTGGATATTTCTATTACTACTACCACCGAAACTAATTGAACTGATACCAGAACAATTACGAAAAGCACCTACTTCGAAGGAAATATCATTACCATCAAATTCAATATCTATTTGATTAGCATTATCATTTAAGAAATCGCAGTATGCAAATGCTTCTTCACCAATTGATTTATAAGTGCTAGCGAAGACTATTTTATTTGCCTGAGCAGTGATTACATCACTACCTAAATATGTTTCACCTGTACCTGACATTTTCTTAAGTCCAGTGATATTAGGATATGTTCCTTGGAAATATTTATTAAAATCACTTTGGTTACTGCTAATATTAAAAATTTTCGATGCAGGAACATCACTTAACGTGATTTGAACATTAGATGAGCCTTTCAACTTACCATATTCCATGGCAATATGAACATTATATGTGTTAGCTGGAACGCTGGCGTTTCAATCTAATCGATATGTATTTTCAGAAGCATGAATGATGTTAAATAGACCCGAAGTAGGAATCGGATCAACAGTAGCTATACCGGTTGCTTCTGTAATAGGTGCATTAAGATTATCGGTTAATGTGAAATATGCATGACCAGTACCAACGAGTTGGTTGACTGCTGGGATGTAAGATAGTTTTAGAGTTCTAGTATCTGGATTAGTATTAGTTTTACATGAGGTGATAGTTATAATTCCTCCTACGCCTAAAGCATTAATACCCACGATTGCTGTAATTAATTTAATTTTTTTCATAATTTTCTCCTTGTTACTTTGTAACGCTTTCCATTATATTTTGCGTCACAAAATAGTGGGGCAAAGTGCCCAACTAATATTTTGTATTACAATATTTAGATCGTTTAAACGCTATTTTTATTGATTTTACTTTACACGTTCTCAGATGTAAGGTTGATTATATTTAGGATTAAATTTCTTAATTAAAAGGTCGTTGATAAAAGGAGTAGCAATGAAGATAATACCTAAAATTCAAAAGAAGAAAGCCGAAGCCATTTTGTTTAAAGTATATTTATCGTTTAGGAATAAACCCCAACTTTTGTTAGGCTTAAGCGGATGAACGATAGGATCATATAGATTGGTATAAATCATGGCATAGAGTGCAATGAAGATACAACCAATACCTGCAAATCAGGCAACCCATACTTGACCTTTAGATTGGACTAACCCCGTCACTCGCTTGGTACGTCGGTTAATGGCTGAGGCAATGGCCACAGTACCATAAATGACAAAGAAGAAGAGAACCACAATATTGGATAAACCATCTACCAATTGATCGTTATCTAATACCATGGAAGGGATACCAATAATAATATAAAGACTACCAACTACGATTGATCCAGCGATAGCGCCAGAAAGATTCTTATGCCCATTACCTCAGCGTTTTAATGTTTTACTACCAATGACTACATTCTCCTCGACAGCTGCATTAGAACCAGACACGCAACCCATGGCTAAAGAGTTAATGACACCAAAGATGGCGATTAGAATAAAAATGGAGATGATAATTAAACAAGCGTGACCACCAGCGGAGATGGTGCCAGGATTATTACCTTGACCAAAGACATAGCGAATAACATCATAAGCATTACCACAACCTGTGCAAATCTGTCCAATGGTAATAAGAATATAAACTGTGCCACTTAATACCATTGAAAGAATAATTGAAAGTGGAACATTACGTTTAGGATTCTTGACGTCACCAGCGATATTACCAACTACTAAGAAAGAATCAAGGGCAAATAAAATAGCGGGCATTGACATAAATATACCATTGATGGTAAGACTACCACTTGGATCACCATTGTATGAACTTTGTTGGATGAACAGATTATGTTTACCATAAATTAGACCGAAGATGATTCCTAATAGAATGACAACAAATAAAGGTATGAATTTTATTGGTGAAGTAACCTTAGAGAAATTCCGGTTAAGTCCGCTACAGAAAGTGTTAGTGACTAAGAACAAAGCAGCAATCGCTAAGCCGATTAAAACAATGTGCCACATCTGAATGGATCCTAGATTACCGGGTTTAGCGACAAAGATATTAGCAACAGCTTCTGCTGCAAAGATCGAAGCACAGAAAACATAAACGGCATAATAAAAATAAGGTTGGTTAATTTTAACAAAACGTCCTAACATGTTACCAGCAAACTTATTAGTTCATCCACCAAGTCCACTATTAGCGTTTTTATCTTTAGCTGAAACAATTTCCCCGTAAGAGTAAGCAGTAGCTAAAGCAATTAAGACTGTGATAATCCACGAGAGTAAGATACCCGTAGCATTATTATTATTGTTATGAAAGATATTATTATTCTTAAAAAATATCCCAATACCGATGATGCCACCGATGATGACGGACATCGCACCAAAAAGTCCGATTTTGCCAGCGGTCTTGTTTGACATTTTAATACTTGCAGTATTCATGTATTAATAATAACAAATTAAATGATTTTTGTAATGGGAGATGGATTTATAAAAAAATATAGTTAGATCCATAATGGGACTAACTATATTTAATGAATGCTTGAAAAGGATTAAGCAACGATTTCGATCACGTTACCAGCACCGACTGTTCGGCCACCTTCACGGACAGAGAACTTAGATCCCTTTTCAATGGCAACTGGAGCAATTAGTTCTACTACTAATTCAGCGTTATCGCCAGGCATAACCATTTCTACACCTTCTTTTAAGTTGATAGAACCAGTTACATCGGTAGTTCTGAAATAGAACTGAGGACGGTAACCATTAAAGAATGGAGTGTGACGTCCGCCTTCTTCTTTTTTAAGAGCATAAACTTGTGCTTTAAATTTTTTGAAAGGTTTAATTGAACCAGGTTTAGCTAATACTTGTCCACGTTCTACGTCAGTTTTTTCAATACCACGTAAAAGGACACCAGCGTTATCACCAGCGATTGCTTCATCTAGTTGTTTACGGAACATTTCAATTCCAGTAATAACTGATTTACAAGTTGGACGAATACCAACGATTTCAATTTCCTCGTTTAATATTGCTTTACCACGTTCCACACGGCCGGTAACAACTGTACCACGACCTGTAATGGTGAAGATATCTTCAATTGGTAATAAGAATGGCTTATCAACTTCACGTACTGGAGTAGGGATGTAAGCATCAACTGCATCAAGTAATTCTTGTAAAGCTTTGTCGCCTTCTGGTTTACCTTGTAAGCCTTGAAGTGCTGAACCACGAATAACGGGAGTGTTATCACCATCAAAACCATAAGAAGTTAATAGATCACGAATTTCCATTTCTACTAATTCTTGAATTTCGGGGTCAGTTACAACATCACACTTGTTAATAAAAACAACGATACGTGGAACTCCCACTTGTCGTGCTAAAAGAATGTGTTCTCTTGTTTGGGGCATTGCACCATCAGATGCAGCAACAACTAAGATTGCTCCATCCATTTGGGCAGCACCAGTAATCATGTTCTTAACATAGTCAGCGTGTCCGGGACAGTCAACGTGAGCATAGTGACGTTTTGCTGTTTCGTATTCAACGTGAGCTGTATTAATTGTAATACCTCTTGCTTTTTCTTCAGGAGCGCTATCAATTGATGCGTAGTCTCTTGGTTGAGCTAAACCCTTCTTTGCTAAATAAGTACAAATTGCCGCAGTTAACGTAGTTTTACCGTGGTCAATGTGGCCTATCGTACCAACGTTAACGTGGGGTTTAGATCGATCAAATTTTGCTTTTGCCATAAATATTATTTCCTCTCAATTTTATGATGTGGCATATATTATACTCATTCTTTAAAATATAAACAATAAAATTATTTCTCTTTGGTCAAAGCAGTATCGCGTTCCATTTCATCGATCATGTGATTATGTGCTTTGACATCACCTTTTATTCAAAAGAACAAAATTATTCATCCAATTACTGGAATACAAACTAAAATGATGTAAAAAATAATTTTCCAAAATGAAAGACGACCATTGCTATTTTTCTTATACGATGTCATTAGTTATTTCCTCCAGTAATGCTTAGCCGAAATTGTTTGGCTTGTTCTTGCATATCCAAATATCATTTTTCATTAGCATGTGCTTCATCAGCAATTTTGGTATATTTCTTGAAGAAGAAATCAAAGAAGGCCGGATAATTACGTGCCAAGAAAGAATGATCAGGTTTAATGGCATAATAAGCAAAAATTAATGCATCTAGAGATGATTGCATCTTGGCAGGAATGCTTCAAGTTTTACTCATTGTTTCAAAAGCAATCCGGTGCATCACGAAGGCATCATCAATAATCATAATCGTTGATGCACGCGAGTAACAAACGAATTGGTAATAAGCGTCTTCCGCATAACGGATCGTGGGATGAAAGGCAATTTTCTTTTCGTTTAAGAAATTACGCTTGTAACAATGTAATCAAACGACATTCTTATTTTTAATGATGTTGTAATTAATGTCCATATTTAAAATTTGATTAATGGGATAACCGTCATAAGTTAACGCCATCTTGTAAATACCGATATTAGTTAAGATGTAAGAATTAAAAGAAAGAATCTCTAATTCGCGGTGTTTTTGAAAGATGTCATTAATCTTTACTAATGCACCATCATCTAAGTAATCATCGCTATCGCAATACAAAATTAAATCATTTTTGCTATTGTCCATGCCTAAATTACGTGCTGCACCAGGACCCACATTTTTAGCACTACGCACTAAAAAGAATTTGGGATGATGGGCAATAAAGTTATCAATAAATTTAATAACTTTTTCATCCGTAGATCCATCATCTACAATGATACATTCTCAGTTCTCATAATTTTGTTCAGCGATAGAAGCAAAACAAGTCGAAAGCCACTTGGGATCAGTATTGTAGATGGGAATAATAATAGAAAATGAATATGATGACATGTGAATGCATCCATTATATTTTGTTTCTTTCGACTTCTTTCATGAAAGTGACCGAGCACTTTAACACACTACATATTGCATTGCATTATAATGTCATGCATTACAATATTTAGTTAACTAAATAACTGAAAAAAGTGTAAAACAAAATTAAAAATTATCGTGGAAGTCTTATTGCGCCATATTAATGTGGTTATTTGCAGCGAAACCCCCATTGAATATTCACGTTTATTTCCTGAATAAATATTCGTAAATAAACTATTAGCAAATAACACTTGACAATTTCAACGGTTTATATATAATGGATAGACTGTCTGCTAAAAAGAGCGCAGGCAGTGAAAGTTCTTTGAAAACTAAATAGAATCCGTCAATTTTATGAGAGTTTGATCCTGGCTCAGGATTAACGCTAGCGGTATGCCTAATACATGCAAGTCAAACGGCCAGCAATGGTAGTGGCAAACGGGTGAGTAATATG
>JAITXG010000025.1 GCA_031284865.1 Mycoplasmataceae bacterium
CCAATCGATCTTTTTTAGCTTGGAAATCAATTTTCAATATTTCGCTCTTATGCAATAAAAGTTTACGATTACGATATGAGTCAACATTGTTAATGTTGCCTTTCTCAAACGGGGCAACATACATATTAATCACGAAAGCCTCGTGATTTCGAAAAATAATAAAAGCCTCATCAATACTTAAATTGTTATTAACGATGGACTTTACTTCTGTACCTTTTAACGATAAACCCGCTTCTCACGCGGCGTTCACAATATAGTTAAAATGTAGTTTCTTATTAGTGGCAATGATTTTCATGAAATATGATTATATTTTAATTTTATTAGTAATTAACTCTATCAATTATAATTTATGCATGTCTAACAAATTAAACCAAGAAACAATTGTCAATTATCTTAAGAATTACGGATTCACATTCGCCAACTCAGAAATTTATGGCGGTCTAGCTAATGCTTGGGATTACGGCCCATTAGGTGTGGCCCTAAAGAATAATATTAAACAACTATGATGAAAAGAATTTATCACCAAGAACCCACAGGGTGTTGGCTTAGATTCTTCCATCTTAATGAATTCATCCGTATGAAAAGCCAGCGGACACTTAAGCAATTTTAGTGATCCCTTAATTGATTGTAAGAATTGTCACAATCGTTTTCGTGCTGATAAATTAATTGAACAATCTAATGTTAAAGAAAAAGTGACTGAGCAAACTAGCTTTGCAGAATTAGAAAAAATTATCAGCACCAATCATATCGTTTGTCCGGTTTGTGGCAAATTTGATTGAACATCAATTCGCCAATTTAATTTAATGTTTGCTACACATCAAGGTGTTATTGAAGACGACAAAAACCGTCTTTACTTGCGCCCCGAAACTGCTCAAGGCATATTTATTAACTTTGCCAACATCCAACGTACCTTAAGATTAAAGTTACCATTTGCTGTTGGCCAAATTGGTAAATCATTCCGTAATGAAATTACTCCAGGTAATTTCGTCTTCCGTACACGTGAATTTGAACAAATGGAATTAGAATATTTTTGTTTCCCTGAGCAAGCCGAACAAATCTTTCAGCAAGAACTAAACAAGATTGAACATTTCTTATTTGACATTCTAACCATCGATAAAGAAAATGTAAAATTTGTCGAACATAAAAAAGAAGAATTATCGCATTACTCAAGTAAAACAATTGATGTTGAATTTAATTTCCCGCATGGTTGATCTGAACTTTGAGGTATTGCTAACCGAACTGATTTTGATTTAAAACAACATATCAACGCTTCAAAAGCAAATTTAGAATATCTTGATGTATTAAATAATAAAAAAGTTATTCCATATGTAATTGAACCATCAGTAGGTGTCGAACGTTTATTCTATGCACTAATTGTGGATAAATATAGAATTGAAACACTAAAAGATAATGAAACTCGTGAAGTCTTAGCATTACCATATGCATTGGCTCCTTACAAGGTTGCGATTTTGCCTTTAGTAAATAAACTTGCGGACAAAGCGCAAGAAGTTTATCAATCATTAGTGGCTAATGGTTTGACGGTTGTATATGATGCGAGTGGATCAATTGGTAAACGCTACCGTCGTCAAGATGCAATTGGTACACCATATTGTGTTACGATTGATTTTGATACGTTAGAAAAACAAACCGTAACAATTCGTCACCGTGATAGCATGCAACAAGAAACAATCGATGTTAATAAACTATTAAGTTTCTTTAATAACATCGAATAGATATGCAACGTGATTTACGTAAATGACGCAAGAAAACCCCAGCTACACACCGTTCATATGGAGAAAAACGCGATCGACGCGCTAAGTCATTGACGAAAGAGTAAATATGTTGAAAAATATTAACAATTATAAATATGGCAATGATTGCCTTAATGTGCAAGAGCATTTTGATAAGGTACTAACCAACGAGATTAATCAACAAATTGAGAAAACTTTTAAGGAAGTTTTATTAAAAGATTTGAATATTGATTTAGAACAAAATAAATCAAATGTACAAACCGTTAATGAAAATCAAACTAAACTTAATGCCGCGCAGAAGAAGATGAAAAATTCAAACTCACTTTATCTGTTCACGAAAATATGTTTGATCATTCTAATCGTGTTATCTAGTCTATGCATTGTGAGTTCAATTTTGGGATTGGCGCTTGGCAATAGTTTTTTATTCGGAAAAATTGCCAGTGATTACTGATACGCTTTTATGTTTCCTGGAATTGTTGTACTTGGTGGGTCAATTACTGGTTTAGTTCTATTTAAATCGCATCATAATAAAACTTCTTCAGGGTTACAAAGTAATATTGAAGAATTTACTAAAATATTAAACGAGGCTAAAGACGCAGGTTACAAACAACTAGCGGCTATTAGTCCACGTTTCAACCAACTATTGGTATATCGTATGTGCGAGTCATTTTATCCAATGATTGAATTTGATAATGCTGTTTACACTTCGTTATATGACTCACCTTGATCTAAACTTTTATCTAATTACATTACAGATAACAAGAGCGCATATCAATGTGTTTCTGGTTGTGCTTTTACACACCCATTTCTTTTACTGCGAAATAAATGTTGCGAAAAATATACAGCTACGTATAGTGCTTCGCAAGCTTTCCCCTATACAGTAACGCGTCGTGATAACCAGGGTCATGTGGTTACTACGACACAATATGAAGTATTGACTGCTTATCAATATCGTGATGCATACCGTTACAATTACGAATCAATGGCAATTCTTTTAACAGGCGACGAAGTCCCTGAAGTGGTATTTAATAATTTGCCGCCTTTAAAAAATAGTCATGCTGTTGATAAATTTTATAAAGAGCATAAAAAGGAAGGCATGTATCCTAATGTTAATGTTGATTTCGATATTAATTTTCCTTGCATTCGATCGAATGATGCCCAATTCCGATTATTATTTTCACCATTAGCTCAAAAAGAGATAATTAATTTAGTTGTCGCACAACACCACCCATATACTGTAAGTAAAGATAAAGACATTAACATTGTGTTATCACATTTTGCTAATGAATTATCGACAGCATTTGATTCTAGTTTGTTAGTACAATATGATTTTGATGTTCTAAAACAAGCATTTCATGATTTTACCTTTAATTTTTTCAAAA
>JAITXG010000049.1 GCA_031284865.1 Mycoplasmataceae bacterium
TGTCAATTTTTATAATAAAAAGATTGATTTAAAATTATGAAAAAAAGCCGCCAGAATTCTTGTTGGTACACATGACTTCAAATCGTTTAGTACTTCAGCCTTAGAGAACACAACGCGAACGGTTTATTCCATTAGTTTTAATAAAAGAGGTAATTACCTAACCATTATTATTACTGGTAATGGCTTTTTAAGAAATATGGTACGAATGATTGTTGGTAGTTTATTGGATCTAAACGAAAGCAAAAAAAAATTAAGTGATTTAACAGATTTGTTAAATCACCCACATAAAGGTAGCGCTATTTCTAAAGCTAAAGCAGCTGGTCTATATCTTTATAAAGTTAAATATTAATAATTAAATGTTATTTGTTATTAACAGTTCAAGTTGAAGGTAAACCTACACCTTGTTGGCTATATAAAAATTGTTTAACGGCTGGTATGTCTTTTGCCCAAGCGCCTTGAACTTCAACATTACCAAAACTGTTCAAGTTAAAGAAACATCCGGATTCTCAAGTGGTTGGTTCGCTTTCGCGTACTCCAAGGTCAATCGAAGTGAGCGAGAAACCATCAAAAAAAGCATAAGTACCGATGTTAATAACATTGCTCAAGTCTAATTTTGTAATAGATGAAGTGCCAACAAAAGCATATTTTGCAATTGTAAGGTTATCACCTCTAAACTTAACATTCCCACAAGCGACTCCTCCATACTCTCCAGTAGTAGGAATAATACTAGTAGAAGACGCTTTTTTCACTAAATATCCATTTTCTGTCGATGTGACATATTCGTTAATAATATCAGAATCTATTAACCCATATGTAGTATTTATGGTGTCAATAGTTAATGTTCTAATTGAATTACAATGAGCAAAAGCTGCCGCTTCTAAATCAGTAATATCGTTTAAATCAAGTGCTGTCATTGAAGCCCCATAAAAAGCATACGGTTCAATTTTTTGAATATTGCTAGGAAAATGAACATCTCCAACTGCCAAACCACCAATGCCACCAGTCGTAGAACTAATGACGCCATTGCTCATGTCGCTTGCGTTTATCAAATACCCATTGTTAGTGTGAGCAACAGGGGTCCAGTTTGTCTGTGAACCTATTGTAGTATCAATCAATTTATAAGCACTATTTGCTGGACTAATTGAAATAGAAGTAATAGCATCACATCCTGAAAATGCAAATTGACCCATTGATGTAACATTATTCAAATCAACTGATTTTAAATTACTACAATTAGCAAATGCCATGCTTTTCAAATTTATTTGTTGAGGTGAAAGTTTAACACTAGTAATTGTAGACTTATCATAAATTTTGCCGTTATAAGTAAAAGTTTTAGATCATCCAGCTATTGATTCAAGCGGAATATCTGCTCCACTTAAATCCGGATCAGAAGAAATAATACGAGCATGGTCAATATCGACTGGGGGTACTGGTAATAATTCAAATGGGATAACATTTACTTCTTTACCAGACACACTAGTGATTAACTGTAATTGAATACCACCATCGGCTACGACATCAGATGTTAATTTTATAACGTTGTCTACAACTTCAACGTCTGGATGCCCAAACTGTAAAGCATAAGTTACATTACTACCACGTACTGGTCGGCCGTTTTTGGAAGTGGTAATAACCGCCATTTCACCTTCACTTCGTAAAACAGATTTAGAAAGTTGGGTTTTATAACCAACAGAGACAGTAGAATTAGTTGCAGCAAGTACTCCAGTTAGAACAAATCCACCACAACCAATACCTAAAGCAAAACAAAGCATAAGCATTATTTTGGTTTGCTTAGTTTTTTTGGTGTTCTTTTCCTTGTTTGATATCTTGTTTTGTTGCATAGACTTATATATTATATCGTTAAATAGTCAATAATAGTAATGCAACTTTGCTTAAGCGGGTAATAAACATACCCATAATTAGTTTTAAATGGTACACCTAGAGGGATTTGAACCCCCATTGCAAGTTTAGGAAACTTGTACTCTATCCAATTAAGCTATAGGTGTAATATAAATTATATAAGAAAGGTAATTAATTCAGCGAAATTAAGGCCTATTAGGGCAAAACCACAGGCATTCTCAGTTATAATATGCTTTGTAAAAATTAAAAGCAATAAATTAGTGCTGAATTAGTTCAGTGGGAAAATAAGTGAATGGTAATCACTCGCCCCGAGTTCGATTCTCGGATTCAGCACCATAAACCGTTAAATAGATCTCAAGCAGTAGACATTATCGCTTGAGATTTTATTATTTTCACATAGTTTATGAAAGCCTTTATCGTTAAAACGCTATAATCTTAAATTAACAAAATAAATTTATGAGTAAAAATATATTAATTATTAACGCCGGTAGTAGTTCAATCAAATTTAAGATGTTTGAATTCGGTAGTTATCATGTCATTGCTTCTGGTCTATGTGAAAGAATCTTCATCGATGGTCATTTTGAATTAACGTATGGTAAAAACCAAAAATATAGCGATAATCCTAAAATGCCTGACCACACATCAGCCATTACTTACACTTTACAAAAATTAAAAGAACTCAAAGTCATTAAGAATGAAAAAGACATTATTGGTATTGGTCACCGTATCGTTATGGGTGGAGATAAATATACTAGTTCTGTTCTCATTGATGCTAAAGCCAAAGCCAATATTAAAGATAATATCAAATTAGCTCCTCTACACAACGAACCTGAATTGAAAGTCGTGGAGATTTTTGAAAAACTCCTACCGTATGCTAAGGAAGTCGCTTCATTCGATACAACCTTTCATACTACTATTGATCCTCAACATTATGTTTATCCGATTGATCAGAAAATTGCAAAGCAGCATTTCATTCGCCGTTACGGGTTTCATGGGAATTCATACCGTTACATTACGCAACGTATGGGTGAATTACTAAAAACAAAGAAACCCAACTTAGTGGTATGTCATCTAGGAAATGGTGCAAGTATTTGTGCCATTAAAAATGGTTTATCTTTTAATACTTCTATGGGCTTAACACCACTAGAAGGTTTGATGATGGGAACCCGTAGTGGTGATGTGGACCCATCATTAGTTATTTACTTATCACGTCAAGGTATGTCCATCCCCGAAATTGATAACATGCTCAATAAAAATAGTGGCCTAAAAGCTTTTGTGGGCTCAGCTGACATGCGTGACGTTTTTAAGAAAATGCAAGAACACAACCAAGAAGCTACCATTGCTTTTAATTTGTATACCGACCGTGTTAGTGACTATATCGTACGATATATCAACCAAATGAACATTAAAATCGACGCTATTGTCTTCACCGCTGGCGTTGGAGAAAATAGCATGTTTACTGTTGAAGCGATTATCAAAAAAATTAATGTGATTAAATTACAGATTGATCAAAAACATCTGAACGACTCATACCAAGACTATAAAAAAATCAGTGCCAAAACTTCCTTGTATCCAATTTACTGCGTTCGCACTGATGAAGAACTAATGATCGCTCGAGACGTAAGCACATTTATAAAGTAATATAATACTCTTATGTCTGCACTGGCATGAACGTTAATTGTTTTCGAAGCATTGTTTTTAGTAACTTTTTTTTATTTTAGTATCATCTTCTTTAATCATCGTAAATTAATTACCAAAGAATATGCCATCAAAGAAAAATATAATGAAATTATTCAATTTGCTGTAGCCAATAAATTTCGTACCCTTGAATCTTTGGCTAAAAATAACAGTAAATTAGAAAAGATGCTGGAGAATGTTAAACAGAAGAAACAAATGTTTGATGACAACATTGCAATTATCTACAAGAAGATAACTGTTCTTACAATGTTAAATTCGCGCTATCTGCAAAAAAAGGCTAAAGAATTAACTACTGAAATATTAAACGATTTAGCCAAATGTGAAAAACAAATGGATGAATTCCGTTTCAAAGCAGCATCAGTCACTGAATACAATAAGAATATTTCTGATTTGATTGTTGAGTATCGCAAAATCATTGACGAAGTTAATATTTTTTATGAGTTTCATTTAAGCATCCGTTACAATAATGAAATTTTTAAAAATATGATTTTAACGATTAATCAAATCCTGACTGAAATATCAAAATTTGTTATTAGGATTAATAATGATACTTTACTTTCGCTGTTAGCACAACTAAATACACATATCGCTAACTTCTACCGCCTAGTCAGTGATTTATATATCCTGGATCGAGTTTTAATGTACCTATTGTCTTTGCAAAAGGAATTAAAAATATTATTAGATACTAATGCAAAGATCCTTTCCAGCAGCGATTTGGGAAATATCGAGAAAACCTACGCTGTAGCTGCTAACAACATTATTTCCATGCAAGATAATCTTAAAAGCATTCAATTAAAGCAAGCACGTGCTAATGCCGTTATTGCCATTAAGAATTTAGAAAAATCATTGATTGTTATCAAAATGGGTGATTCAACTAATGTGCTAATCCAAAAGGATATGGCTTTTCTTAATGGTCAAATTAATATCCTTGTTAAAGAAATCAAACAAGTCCAAGTGGCTTTTAGTAATATCCATCGTCACTTTGCTAAGAAAGATCCGTTTATCAATGATAAAATTTCGCAACTATTCGTGGATTTGAAAGATATTACTTATCGTTACCAAGGACTGAAAGAACGTTTCAAAGACTTTGACGTCATTGAGCGTAAAGAATTCTTGAGAAATATTAATGATACTAGTATTGCAATCTTATCTTGAAAAGAAAATCTAAATCAACTAGTTAACACCATCAAACAAAAATATAAAACGGCAATCAATATTAACGATGAACTCTCTGATATCAAACTATCATTAAACCAATTACTAGGCATTAAACTAGATTTAAGCTCTAATGATCAACAAGCTTTAGAGACAATTAAAAATATCATTTTACATGTAGCTGAAGTACAAGAGAAATTATCATCTGACTATTTTGCTAACTACGCTATAGTTAATAATGAATTGGTAAATATCCGTGAACAAACCGCTCTATTGATTCAATCATCGTCTTGTGATGAAACACTGAAAATGTATAATCAACGTTTAATTTTCTTTGCTAATAAGTTTCGTAATGAGGCAGAAGAAATTAGTCAGAAAATTATTAGTGCTGAAACATTTTATAAAGAAATGCATTACATTGAAAGCATTGATATCCTAATTAGCTTGTTAAATCGCGTAAAAATGAGCGCTAAAATGAAAAAAATTGCTTTTTAATTGTATAAATCATATATCATTAGGTAGAAGAGTATTCAAAATAAGGAGAGCTATGCCAGCAAAGAAAACTAAAAAACCTGCGGCCAAAACCAAGAAATCAAAAACTTGTAGTTGTGGATGCGGATGCAAAAGGAAATAAATTTTAGCATAAGAAAAACTCGGTATCAAGCCGAGTTTTTCTATATAATCTACGCTTCTTCGTAATTAGTAACAACCCATTGAATGTCTTCATCTTCGTCACATAATGTTAATAATTTTTCTAAACGAACCTTTGTGTCTTCATCTAATGAAGTAATTTTATTTTGGGAAATTAACTTTACTTCACCTTCAAATAAACGATAGCCACTATTAGTCAATAAGTCTTTTACTTTATAGAAATCGGCAGGGGAAGTCAAAATTTCAAAAGCGTCTTCATGTTCTAAGATATCGACAATTTCATACGACATTGTTAATTCCATTAGTCCATCAATGCTGTGATTATCTTTGTAAACAATAATGTCGCCACGATTATCAAAGAATATTTTAACACTATTAGGCTTAGCAATTTCACCATGAAATTTAGAAAGGTAACCACGTAAACTACTTGTAGTGCGATTAATATTATCAGTTAAAGCACTAATGACTAATTGCAATCCATTAGGACCATAACATTCAAATTCTAAGGTTGACAACTCGGCCGGATCTTTAGATGAACCACTAATATTGCGTTGAATAGATTCGCGTGATAAATTATTTTGAAGACCTTTATCAACAGCCGCTTTCAAACGGGGGTTGGCTTCAATATTAGGCCCACCAACTTTGACAGCAGCTTTAATTTCTCTCGCTAGCTTTTGCCAAAGTTTGGCTTGTAGTTGTTGTTTTTTGTTGGTTTGACTAGCAACCAAATGTTTACGTGGCATGCTATATATTTTAACAAAATATCCCAACTAACTAAATTTATTAGTTTAATGATAACTTTATGTGACATCCAAAACCAAATAATGATGACTATTTTTGCTGCTCGTAAACTAAGAAATGAGATACATTAATAATTAACTCATTAATATTCTTTCCATAATTAGCAACATTGGTATTTCATTGCTTCTCGTTTACATCTTTATGATGAATCGTATCACTGACAATCTTAATGAAGGCATATGAACAACCATTACGGTTACAAACTTGCGCAATTGCACACGCCTCCATATCGACTACATCAAAGCTTTTAATTACAGTCATAAATTTACTGCTGCTCTTTTGCGTAATGAAAGTTTCGCCTGTCGCAATTTTACCAATAACACATTTCTTTTGTAAACTACGAATAATGCTTTCAATCTTATTAAATAGTGCTTGATCAACCATGTATTCGGTAGGCATATGGGGGATTTGCTGCAATGTGTAACCAAAAGCAGTTACATCAACGTCATAGTATGAGAGCGTCTGTGGCACAACGATATCACCAGCATTAATCTTTTTGCTGATTCCGCCGCATGTTCCAATGTTAATAACAGTTTTAATTTTGAAATGGTCAATTAATAACTGCGTAGCTGCTGCTGCATTTGCTTTGCCAACACCGCTATAAACAATTGTCACATATGCTTTTAAAACATTAAAAGTGTAAACGTTAAAACCATTAATCTTATGTTTCTGCACATTAGTTAATGATTCTAATAAATTCGGTGTTTCGCTTTCTAAAGCAACAATAAAGCCAAGCATAATTATTAATTATATATACCTGTTAATCATTTCTTGGTGAAGTTTACTAAACGCCTTATTGATGTCATGCTTGGCTAAACGAACGTATCGTTCGCGATTGGTTACATCACTTTTAGTGCGTGATGGTTCTAACTTATCAGCACAATAAAGAATTTTGTCAAGGATCGAAGGATTCTTTGGCGGAATAACATGATTGGCAATAGCATTAAGAATTAACGAATCTTTTATATGAAAATTTGCTTCAATGTATTTAGCACTCGCTACCCCGTGTAATGTATGAATTGTTGGAAAACGCAAATGATCATATTTACCAACTAATTTTAAAATCGCTTGATTATCAAACTCTTTTGCCACATCGTGGTATAAAGCAGCTACATAGGCTCTTTGTGCCAATTTGATGTCATTACTTTTTGCTAGTGCTACTGCTAATTGAGCAACACGAACACTGTGCTGATAGCGTTTTAATGACATTAATGATTGTACCTGCTGCTCAATATACAAATTATTTTTTACAATGTACTTTAAAACAGATGATGGTATATATTTCTGCACGGGATTTTGGCGAAGTTGTGTGCTGGAAATGTTAACGGGCGCCATAGACACTTGAATGATACTATCATTATTGATTCCGTTGATCTTCTTGGTACCACGATTAATTACTATTAACTTTACCAATTTTAAAATTTCCTTCCATGATTTTCAATCTTGAAAATCAAGATAGCGATCATGACCAATTACAAAAAATAATGAGGCATCAGGAAATTTTCTAGAAAAATATTTAACGGTATCAACACTATAAGAAGGTTGCACCCCTTTTTTATCTAACTCGCTTGTACTAATTTGCACATCTTTATATGAACCAAACGCTAGCTTTAACATATTTAATCGATCATTGGAAGAGGCGTAAGCTTTATGATCTTTTAATGGTGGTGTTTTAGAAGGAATTACAATGAATTGGTTAGGCTTAATGTCTTTCTTAACTGCATGATAAATAGCAATATGTCCATTATGGACAGGATCAAATGCTCCACCGAATAATACAATTTTTCGCATTAGATAATCACCTCCGTCAAAAGTGTGATTTTGGTGTTAGCCAATACTGAAATAGTTAATTGTTCCATTCCTTTTAAGCTGATGAACCCTAGACCATTGACACAAAGGTTATATTTTTTTTGCGCATCAGTTTTAAAAGTATGTTCTTTTCTAACGGCTGAAGCATCAACACTGAATCGTGGCTGCATGTTTTTTAAGTTACGTTCTAGATTTTCAGTTTTAACACGGTTAATGTTTAAGGCGTTAGCTAAATAAAAAACTACTGAACCTTTTTCACATTCGCAAGATATTGATAATAAATTGTCAATTAAAAAAGACTGCTTTCCTCTAATTTGAAAAGTGATAGGTTTAATTTTTTTGCTTATTAATACTTGCTTAATATCACTGAGCTTAGTTAAATAATTAATAATGCTTTGATCACTATTATAACCAGGTGTGTCAATGATATTGTGGTGATGGATTTTAATTTGTTTTAATCCAATAGTTGTGTTGACAAAGGTACTAGTAGTTAAAGTTTTTGTGTATGACTTGTTATATTTAATTAAAGCATTAATTAATGATGACTTACCAGAATTAGTTTGACCAACAAAATATATTTTTTCTTTTCAGTCAAGTTTTTCAATAGCCTCGCTCATTTTACGAAGTCCTAAATGATTAATGGTAGAAGTTAAAATAACGTGTGCCGAACTAACCCCAAGCGATAATAAAAGTTGGTGCATATTTTCGCTTATTGTCGTGTAGTTGCTGTTATTTACTAATAAATCAGCTTTATTAAA
>JAITXG010000040.1 GCA_031284865.1 Mycoplasmataceae bacterium
GTATGAGATATTTCAATCAGCGATAGTTATCTCTTTGCCGGGCGCAATGCTATTAGCCACTTTACTAATAATGGTTTTGTTCCCAAAGATGAAACAGAAGAGCAAACAGACAACAAAAATAAATCCCGCAGTAAAATAAATGGAAAAATACTTTCGCGGAATGTGCTGTTTAATTAAAATTAATTCTTTCGAATCCAAGTAATAAAATACTATTAACATTAAAGCCGCTATGACATTACAAACAATGAGTGGAACGTTGTTGATGTTTGGAACGTTGCCAGCTTTGTAAGAATTCACTGCTAAAGCTCAACTAATGGCAATCCCTAAAATCAAAAGCAAATTTGCGCCTAAAAAAAGATACCACGTTCAGCGTAAATTTAATGTTTTTTCTACATCTTGACGATTCATACTAATTTAATATTCTATCCAAAATAGCATTAATATACTTAGGGAAATCATTATCACCATAGTGCTTAATTGTAATTAATGTTTGATCAATCACAATTTTTTTATCCAATCCGCTCGCACGAAATTCACTGATTGCTGCCAACATCGCAGCTCGATCAACTAGCGGAATACGTTCTCATGTTCAACCAGCAGCTAGATGTTTTTTAATTAATTCGCAAAGTTCTTCACGATGCGAAGCATAATATTCTATGACTTTCATTTGATCAGCATCAAATAAATAATTTTCAAAAGCATCTTGTGGGACATTACGAGTTTTATCATCAATCATTAAATCGCTGAAAATGTAACGAAAGATCGAAACTCTTTTCTTTCACTGAGGCTTAGCAACAGTCATGTTATGCTCCAATGTGCACTGAAATAACTGAATCGTATATTTTAAGATTACGTTCAATCATTTTTTTTAACTGCGCTAGCAATTCAGATACATCTTCCACAAAGGTTGGATGAATCACACCAGAATAATCTAATGCAAAATAAAAATGTTTTGTACTATCTTGAGATATTTCAACGTTGACTAGTTTAAAATAAGTAAAACGTTCACCTATTTTTTGAATAGTCAACTTCAATAAATCTTCTTCAATTGTAATTAAACCAATTTTATTTTCGTAAATGTGATCCATTAATGTGTCCTTCCTACATATGCACCAGATGTTGTATTAATTAAAACCTTATCACCCTTTTTCACAAATTGTGGAACTTGTAATTCAAACCCAGAAGCAATTCAGGCTTTCTTTTGAACCGATTGAACTGTGTTTCCCTGAACCGCCTCTTCAGCATCAGTAATTTCAGCTACTACTTGATCAGGCAAAGCTACTCCCAAGATTTCATCTTGGTATTTTTGAATGGTAACTTCGGTTTCTTCAGATATGAAATTCTTTTCTCATGCTAATTTATTCTTTGCAATTTCTAATGTTTCATATGTTTCGTTATCAGAGAAAACAAAACTATTAGTATCTTCATACGAATAAGTCATTTTAGTGGTCTCAACTTGGGCTTTTTCTAATTTTTCACCAGTTAATACTTCGATTGTAATAGCACCAGTACGTAAGTTCTTGACTTTACATTTAACAATTCCTTCACGCATGGCTGTTTTGTTAAATGAATTTTCAAGCACTTGGTATAAATTATCTTTATAGATAAAGGTATTACCTGCTCTTAAATCTTTGGCTGCTATTATTTCACTCATAATGTTTTTTATATTACTTTGATTATAAACAATAATATCTAGATTAATGTTACTTTAATATTATTAACTATTTAATTTCTGCTTGTTTTCTATATAATTAATGACATGAAATCTAAATGTGGAATTTTGATTGATTCATCTTGTACTTATGCACAAGAATTTATTGACAATAATCATATTGAAGTCGTTCCTCTTTCACTTTCTGATGAACAGCAACATGTTTATCAAGATGATAGTAAAGTTATTTCCCAGCAAGAGTTATTAGCACGTCTTAGCAAGGGCGAAATATTTAAAACCAGTGCCACCCCATTAGGACAACTAACGTTAAAGATTGAAGATATGCTAGAAAGATATGAAACCGTTATCTTTCTACCAATTTCATATGGGCTTTCAAGTCAATATCAACAAGCAGCAATTATTAAAAATGATTATCCTAACCGCTTATTTGTAATTCAATCTCAATCAGCCGTTTGCGCTAATGAATTTATCTTACATTACATCGTTCAATGAATCAAAGATGGCAAAGATCCAGCATCAATTGCTACTGATGCAGAAAAAATTTATAACCGTATTGCAACTTTATTTTCGTGCGAAGATCCAAGTGGTATTTTAAGAAGCGGACGAGGCAGTAAAACTGTGATGCATGCCATTAAATTCCTAAAACTTAAACCAATCATTGAATGTGATGTGAAGAATCAATATGCTGGTATCTCGACTAACTATAGAAGTTCCATCAAGAAAATTATTCATCTTATCAAGAATAGTTACAAAGGTGCTGATCTAACTTTACAAAATGTTCTTAACATTGGTATTTACTATAGTGGCTATGCCGAAGAAAAGAAAAATTACATTATCAATACTCTTGCCAAAGCTTTTAATTTTCCTGCCGAAAAAATTATTGTTCGCTGATTACCAGCCACAATTTTAGTGCACACGCTTTTTGGTTCATATGGCGTAACGATTGAAGCTACTGTTGAACGACATCGTAAAAACGAAGATTAATTAAGGTAACTCTTTAATTGCGGCGCAAATTGTAATTGCGTTATCACCTAGAACTAAAATAATTTGGTTATGATTAAACATCACTCCCTTATTAACTATTTGTTTCAAACGTAACTTGTTAATTAATTCTATATTCTCTACTTCGATTTTTAAAGTCGAGATAGTAGCGCTAATTCCTTTGATATTATTTTTACCACCCAAAGTTTCTACAAGATCTAAAATATTCATATCAACCTTCTTTGAATATGTAATCTCTGTATTAGCTTGCAGCGAAAGTTTTTTAGCTTTTGAATGAGCAATTAAATAAAAAATGCCAAATGTGCATATTGATAAGAGAATTAATTTCCATCGTTTCATAATTAGCCTCGAATGAATGTTTGTTGCAAACGATCGATGTAATCACTAATCTTTTGTGGGAAACAAAGTTTAAATGATGCATCGATTTGTCTAATATGAATATGGTCAGAAGATTTAATCGCTGTAACTTTCATACCATCAATTATTAGGTCACAACGTTGATTAGAATAAAAATTATTTAAATCAATCTCACTATCCCCTTTAATAATCAAAGGCGCCATCATAGTTAAATGTTTAGCATGAATTGTTGGCGCTAATTCTAAAAATTCATAAGCATCAACATTCGGCATAATAATTGGTCCACCATTAACTTTAGCTTGACCAGTAGCGCCACTCTTCGTTGCAATTAGCACACCGCTTCCTTTATAATTTTCATATAAAATTTTATCGACTTGCACATCAAGCTTAATAGTGTTAAGCGACTGGATAACTATTTCATTCATCGCGTTGTATGTTGATTTATTATTAATATTTATTTCTAAATTCTTGGGGTGAAAGAAATTATTATCATCATTAATAATTGAAATTAATTCTTTTCAGTTATTCTGTTTAAGTTGCGCATAAAAACCAACCGTGCCTGTATTAATACAAACAATCTTTACATCAGTATTGTAGTATTTTCTTAGACTACGAACAAAAGTTCCGTCACCACCGATAACAAATAAAAAATTATGTTCCTTCGCATTGAAGAAATATTTTTGTGATATTAGATATCGTTTAACGTCCTGGGCAATTTTCTTGGAAATAGAGTAATCATTACAAATAATGTGAAAAGATTTTGTGCTAGCAGATTTATTTTTTGCCATCCTACTCCTTGTCTTTCCTTATTTATTCATGTGTGTCTTTATTTTCGTCTTTAAGTTCTTGTTCTTGTTGACGCTCATGAACTTCTCTTAGGAAAATTTCAATGTCATTAGAATTGTAACCAATTAATAAACGAA
>JAITXG010000042.1 GCA_031284865.1 Mycoplasmataceae bacterium
TTTAACTGATTAGAGTCTTACATCCTATTAAAAATGTCGGAAAGTGGTAGTTATAACATCCGTAATGCTGTATTTAATAAATTAAATCGCTTACCGATTAGTTATTTTGACTCGACGCCTTCTGGTGATATCATGAGTCGAACAATTAATGATGTTGATAATATTGGTTTAGCTTTATCACAATACTTAGGTAATGCTATTTATTGAATCTTCATGATTGTGTCCATGATAATCATCATGCTATTGATCAATCCTTTAATGTCATTAATCGCTATTGTTTTAATTCCTATCTTCTTAGCACTTAATATCTTCATCATGAAGAAAATTCGTCCTTTCTTCGGCAAACAACAAAAGAGTTTAGGTACAGTGAACGGATTCATTGAGGAAAACGTCTCTGGACTTAAAATCATTTCCCTATTTAAAATGAAAGAAAAATCTTTGAAAGACTTTGAAAATTTAAATAAACAATTAACGAAGAGTTCAATTATTGCCCAATCAACGACTAATATCTTGATGCCAATTAACATTTTCATGAACAACATCTCGTTTGTATTAATTGCAGCTATTGGTATTACCTTAATGTATTTCAATATGAAACATGGTCATGGTGGGATTAACCCTGACTGGGGTGTTATCCACTTTAGTTTGCCGCAATGATTAATCGATGCTGCAAAACAAGATCCTAAGTTAGAAGCTGGCTTAAAAATTGTTAAAATCGTGACCTTCTTAATTGTCTTTACATTATTTGCTCGTAACTTGAACAACCCGATTAACCAGTTAGTAGCTTCGCTTGGTTCAATCTTCCTAGCTTTAGCTTCAGCTGAACGTGTCTTTGAAGTATTAGACCAAAAAGTAGAAACCGATGATGCTGATGCACAGGATTTAAAAGAAGTTTATGGTTTAGTTGAGGCCGAACACTTAGACTTTGGTTACTTACCAGGTAAACCAATCTTGAAAGATATTAACTTCTATGTTAAGCCTAAGCAAACCGTTGCTTTAGTTGGACCAACTGGTGCTGGTAAGACGACTATTGTTAACCTCATTACGAAATTTTATGATATTACTGGTGGCGAACTACGAATTGATGGTATTTCCATTTCGAAGATTACCCGTGATAGTTTACGCCGTAACATTACAATGGTATTACAAGATACTTATTTATTTAGTGCCTCTATCTATGAAAACATCCGTTATGGTCGCTTAGATGCGACTCGTCGTGAAATTATCGCTGCAGCGAAAATGGCTCGCGCTGATCACTTCATTAAGTTATTACCAAAAGGTTATGACACCGTCTTAGAAGACAATGGTAGTAACTTGTCGCAAGGACAACGTCAACTATTGGCGATTGCTCGTGCTTTCTTGTCGAACTCCCGAATCGTTATCTTGGATGAAGCGACATCTTCAATTGATACTAAGACCGAGATTCAAATTCAAAAGGCCATGGGTGAATTAATGAAAGATCGTACATCATTTGTAATTGCTCACCGTTTATCAACCATTAAGAACGCCGATAATATCCTTGTTATTAAAGAAGGACGTATTATTGAAAGTGGTAAGCACCAACAACTACTTAATAAAAATGGTTTCTACGCTGATTTATACAATTCACAATTCAAAAAAGGAATAGAGCTTTAAACCAATTTCATCTCAGTAATCAACAAGTGAGCCAGATTTCACTTGTTGATTATTTTTATACCCTTGTTCACAACACTACGACTCAGGGTTTCCTTACGGTGAGCATCACATTCAATGATAATAGAACACTTCGATCTACTAACTAGTGCTCAAAATTGATCAACAGGGTAATCCATGGTAGTTTTTTTACTAAGCGTTCCATTTAAGTTAAAACCCAAAGGGATATGGTATTTCTGTGCTGTAGTAATGATTAATTTACTTAGGTTAATACAAGACTGGTCTCATTTAGGATAATAACGGAATATGTAATCAGGGTGGGCAACCGCCGAGAATAAACCGCTTTTAATCCCATCAACCAATTGTATACCATATTGTTTTAAGTTTACGCGTTGGGCATTCCATTCTTTCGCTAAATGCGGGTCACCTTCATTGTGGTTACCTAGGATCATGTAGTCGATTCCTTTGGTCTTTCTTAACGTTTGGTAATAATCAAATGCTGACTTATGGTATTCCGTTTCCAAACCACAAAGCACTTTAATTTTTCCTTTATATTTTTTCTTTAAGGCATTAACTTCTTGGATGTAATCGCTCCATGAATGTAAGTTTAAACGAAAGTTACGGTGGACCTTTAAGGGTGCATGTTCACTAAAACCAATGGTACGATAACCATTTTTAATTGCCATCTCAATCATCTCTTCAACCGTGTTACGGGCATGACGGCAATAAGTCGTGTGGGTATGATAGTTATGTAAGAAAGCAAAGGTTGTCATTTTATTGAATTAATACAATTATAATTAATTCATGGAAACTAAGCAAAAAGATCCCCAATTAATTGACGCCTACAAACAAGAGATTAAACATCGTTGATTTTCTAGTCGTCGTAAAATCATTAAAACTATCGGTTTAATATTTGTCCCTTTCGTTTATGCTTTCATTTGTATCTTTGCACTTTGAAACCCTTTAGGTAACATTAATAAGATTCCAGCAGCTATTGTTAGCTTTGAACAACCATCTTTAGTGGTTGGTGATTTTAATTCAGGTTCTGATGACGCACCTGTTAAATTTGGAGTGGTACAGCATTACACTCATAACGGACAGGACACGCCGATCACTCCTAGTACGACACCCGATAGCATTCCATATGGTGCTATTATGTACACAGATGTAGGGACTAGTTTTACCAAGGCAATTTCCGATCATCTATACTATCAAAGACTTGCGTTCAGCGATGTACTTATGCAGGAGTGACGTGATAATAAATTACCAGGACTTTCATATGATGCAAAGAAACAAAAATATGCAATGAAGCTTAGTGATGATTTATCACTAACTAACATTGACTATATTAACTATGCTAATGGTAATCCTGATAAGTATGCTTCTTATAAGGATAATAAGTGAAATAACTTTAACACGAATTACTACGCTCAAATCAATATACCTGACATCACAACATCCAGTTTAATGAATTATTTCGATGCTGATTTGAACAATCGAACAGACGCTGCAACATTTCTAGATAAACTTAAGAATGAAAAATTTAATTTTTACACCACATACGAAAAGAACTTTGTTACTGCACAAATTATTGATCGCTTTAGCGATTTTGGCGGTGCTTTTTTAACAAGTACTTTACCATCGCTTGCTTCGTTTGCCATAGATAATATATTAAGTTGAATGACGAATCATTCTGATGATTACATGTATACGGCCACAGAAAATAAGACCTATACTAATCCACAATACACTGTAAAAATTGATGATACTGATCAACCGATTGATTACGATACTTTTAGCATCACCACAGGTACGCATTATGCTATCTTGAATAATCAAATTGGTTATCCTGTTCTAGCTAATCAACCTTCTATTGAAGGCAAGACAGACGAATTTCCTTGAAATAGTTCGGAATCGCCGAAAAGTTTTATTCATACCATACGTAATTTAACAAAAACCGTTGTTGACATTCCTGGCGTATCCACAATTATTGCTAATGCTCTAAATGAAGCAATCAATAATAAGATATCAAACATTCCAGGTGCGCCAATAAGAGTTTACCTAACTGATTACAATATTAAGCAAATATTTAGTAGTGATTCATTGTTAACTTCCTTTCTTTTCCAAGACCCAAGATTGATTAAAGGCGGAAGTGAAGATTTTTTTGTTGATGTAGACATAGGTGGGTTCTCTCTTCCTGCGCCATATAGTTTCTTATTATCATGAATGTGTTATAAAGCCGACGGTAACACCAATAATATTTTTCAAGATATTAAATTATTGCCATTAATGGGTACGGGTAATACGTATATTACAAAAGACTATGGTAGTGGTGTAATTTATTATTATGCCGATAATATTCCGGCGTTTCTTTTCGATGACGATAATGGCTATAAGTCTTTTAAAGGTAACTTAAAAAATAATATCAAAGTACTGTCAGACGCTATTGCCTCTTCCACTGTTGTTGGTAGTTTATCTGACTTTATGACTAAGAATGTTAATGGTAGCCAATATCGTCAATATGGTATTGGGGTAGGGCAATTATTCATTTGTGTAGGATTATGAGTGGGTGCCTTTACCCAAATTATGGTTTATGACCGCAAGAAGAAGGTTAAAAAATTGAAAACACATAAGTGATTCTTCTCTAAGACACTATTAATGTATTCGACTTGTGTGTTACAAGTATTATTATTGGGTTTAGCACTAGGTATTCTTGGCTGGTTCTCGTTGGGTAGTGCTTACGCTTTAGAATGATTGTTCATGCTCTTCATGTCCTTAATCTTTGTCATTATCATTCAATCACTTTGATTCTGCTTCCGTGATCGGGCAATTGCCTTCTTTGTGATTGTCGTCTATCTGGTTATTAACATAGGGATGGGGCTAGGTACTTTCCCAGCCTTTATGCAATTCCCAGTAGTGGAATATTTATCTTATTTAACACCATTTCATTACATGATGCAAATTCAGGGAGCCATTATCTATGGCGTCACTGGACATGTACCAGGGACAACACTCTATGTCTTTGAGAATATTGGTATCTTGCTATTATTTGCCTTAGCTTTCTTAGCATTAGGCTTATGACAATCACATAGTCGTGAACGCGAAATATTTTATGGCACTTGTAGTCGCAAGAAATTAAGTATGGTCTTGAAACAAATGCATTTAAATAAATACCTGGACGCTAAATGACGCGTGGTATGAAGCAAGTTACCAAAAGAACATATGCCTGATGTAGCGCTAAAAGTACAAACGCAATTCCCTTATGAGCGTCCATTTCAATGGTTCAAGAAACAAAAAGAATTGAAAACAGATAAAGATATAGTTGAAATAGAATAAGTGGTAATTAATTCCATTCTTAATATTATCATCGACACCTATAAAGTAATACTACTTTATACCTTTTTGAGTATAATAAGCAACACTATATTTAAGGAGAGGAGAAAAAATGGTAAAAATCAGATTAACAAGGTTAGGAAAACACAAGGCCCCATTTTATCGTATTGTGGCAACTGACTCACGTGTTAAGCGAGACGGAAAATATATCGCTTTGCTAGGTACATTTGAACCTAATAAAGGAATTATTAAAATTAAGCATGACATCGCAGTTGATTATTTAATTAAGGGTGCACAACCAACCGAGACAATCTTAAGTATGTTTAAGAGTCAAGGTATTTGGGCTGAATACTTAAAAACTAAGGCAACTAAGAAAAACAAACCTAATACTAAACGTAAACTTTCTGCGAAGAAAGTAGCAAATAAAAAAGCTAATAAGAAGCAAATTAAAAAAGAAGAAGTAAAATAATGCGTATTACAATCTTGACGTTATTTCCAAGGATGTTTGACAATTTCTTAAGTGAATCAATTATTAAAAGAATTATTCAAAAGAAAATTGTCGATATCCATATTGTCGACTTTCGTGAATTCTCAAAGAATAAGACGAAGCGAGTAGATGATTATCAATTCGGTGGTGGACCAGGTATGGTTATTCAACTAGAACCAGTTGTCGAAGCCATTAAACATTATAGAAAGCACAACACTAAAGTGATTCTATTGAGCCCTCAAGGGAAAATGTTTAATCAAGCATCGGCTGAAAGATACGCCAAAGAAACTGACTTGATCATCATCGCAGGACATTACGAGGGATTTGACGAACGCATTACTAATTACATAGATGAAGTGGTTTCCATTGGCGATTATGTTCTCACGGGTGGTGAAATACCAGCAATGGTCATTATGGATAGTGTGATGCGCCTATTGGATAACGCCATCAATAAAGAAAGTTTAAAAAATGAAACTTTTAGCGATAATCTATTAGATTATCCGACATACACTAAGCCAGTTGATTTTCATGGCCAGAAGGTACCCGATATCCTCTTATCCGGTGATCACAAGAAAATTGAAACATTTCGTCAACAAGAACGTATAAAAAAAACAAAATTAAATCGACCAGATTTATATCAAAAATATTTGAAGGAGCAAAAACATGGCAAAACTAAATAAAGCAGCGATTCTAACAACATTAGAGAATTCTCAAATGCGTAATGATCTACCAGACTTTCGAGCGGGAGATACACTTTCAGTCTATGTTAAAATAGTCGAAGGTAATAAAACTCGTGTCCAAAGATTTGATGGCATCGCCTTAAAAGTGACTGGTAAAGGTTTATCTAAATCTTTTACCATTCGTAAAGAATCTAGTGGTGTGGGGGTAGAAGAAACTTTCTCTTATCATTCACCATTGATTGTTAAGATTGAAGTTATTAAGCACGGTAAAGTACGCCGAGCATATATTTCATATATGCGTCAACGTTCTGGTAAATCAGCTAGAATTAAAACCAAGCACGTAAATAAATAATTTGTTATATGGCAACAAATAAAATTAACAACGATTCGCCCGAGAAAAATACTGAGCGTAACAAGCGTCGTCTTACCAAAGAAGAGAAGCTTAAATTAAAGCGTGAACGTCATGAACGTTATGCTAATACTTTTCAAATTGGTAAGTTCGAGAATATCCATTTAAAATCAGGTAGCGTTAAATTCAAATCACTCTATGATGGTAATGCCACATGGAAACGATATCTAGTAGCTATTTGTTTAGGCATTGTCATGGCTATTGTTGTTCTTTTTATGTTAAAGAATACCGGTTTATATAATTCGGGATTATCAGCCATTATGCAAGGTATTTCTCGTTTTACTTATACAGAGTTAATGAAACATAATATGAACGTGGGGACTGCTGAATTAATATTTAACTTAATGTTCTGAGGCTTATATTTCGTTTGCAATATCCCTTTATTCATATTTGGTTACTTTAAAATTGGTAAAACATTTTCCATATTAACATTAGTGTATTTATCATGTAACACAATTGTTGGATTGGGTCTTTCAGAAGTTCCCGGTATTAGTCATATTTTTATCTTTGGCAATACTTTACCACATGGTGATATTACTAATGTGGCTGGGGCTTATAATGGACATAATATTTTTGAAGCCAATGGTGTGTATGTGTTACCTTTTTACTTTAAACCAAGCGGAGGAACAATAAATGGTGAAAGTTTCACTCCATTACAAATATTTGATAATGAGCATGATCCGATTTCTGCACTGTTCTTATTTATTTATGCATTAGTATATGGACTAGCATCGGCTTTATGTTATGCATTGTTATATATTGTGGGTTCATGTACGGCTGGGTTAGACTTTGTTTCTATTTTTTATGCAACTGTTAAGCATAAATCACTAGGGACAACCTTAATCATCATTAATAGCATATCCATGTTGGTTGGGGCATCAATTGGTAGTTATGGATCGGCTGCTATTATTAATAGTCAAGGATCAAGTTGACAATTCTTCTTCTCAGCTAATCTTGTTGCTTCCTTTGTAAGTGTACTAGTATTCGGGATCATTTTGAATCGCTTATATCCTATTCGTAAACAAGTGCGTGTGGAAATTCATAGTGTCAACTTTGAACATATTCGTAATGAATTATTTGCATCCCAATACAATCACTCCATTACGTTAGTGGATACTGTTGGTGGCTATAGTATGCAAAAGCGGACAATGATCTTAACGGTTTGTCTCTATGTGGAGTTACCATTACTAATCACGCATATCCGTAAAGTCGATAAATCATGTTTGATTACAGTTAGTGAAATTATTGACCTCGATGGACAAATGCGCGTTTATCAACAGGGAACAACGGAGTAATCTCATGTCATCAATCAATTGATTTCCTGGTCACATGGCTAAAACCCTACGTGATTTACGTGGTATCAAAAATATCGATCTTATTTTAGAAGTAGTGGATGCGCGAGCCATTCACACTTCAAGTAATCCGGCATTAACAATTGATTGAAACAAACCTAAGATTACGATTGCGTTTAAAGCTGATCTAGCGGATGTTAAAAAAGCAAATGAGCCTAATTTATTAGTTGGTTCAATTAAGGATAAAGGATTTAAATCTATCATCATTAAGAAAATCAATGATGTATTAGGTGATAAAATTACTAAATTAAAATCCAAAGGGTTAGTGAGTCCACAATTTCATATTTTAATTGTAGGTTTACCAAATGTTGGCAAATCATCACTGATTAATTTCTTAACTTCTAATAAAAGAACTAATGTGGAAAACCGCCCTGGAGTAACACGTACAGCGCAATTAATTAAGATTAATGAGAATATTTTTATGTACGACACGCCCGGAGTCCTAGTTAAGAAAATCGATCGCGATCAAGATGGGTATGTATTAGCATTAATTGGGACTATTAAGAAAGAGGTTCTACCATTAAACGAAATAGTGCATTATGCTTTTTCTTTTTACGCGCAAAATTATGCTTCCTCGTTATCTAAGCGTTTCAATTTATCTTCTACCGCTATCAGTTATGAAGATTTTTTAACGCAAGTGGGGACATCTTTCCACTTCGTGACTAAAAATAACAAATTAGATAACGAAAAGATTATTAACTTCTTATATACCGAATTCACAAACGGTAAAGTAGGGCGAGTAAATTATGAAAAATAATATGTATGTATTTGAAACTAAATATCGTTTGCAAGGTTATAAGCACATTGCAGGCCTTGATGAAGCTGGTCGTGGGCCATGAGCTGGTCCTTTAGTTGTCGCAGCCGTTATTTTGCCAGCGTCGTATCACAACAATGAAATTAATGATTCCAAAAAGCTTTCAATTAAGAAACGCGATGCACTTTTCGATATCATTAAAAAAGTGGCAATTGATTATGCCATTATCTTCATTGAACCGACTGAAGTGGATAAACTTAATCCAAAAGCTGCATCAATTTTAGGAATGAAAAAAGCCACTACACAATTAAAAGTAAAACCTGATATTGCTTTAATTGATGCAGAGAAACTAGAACTGAAAATTGCAACTAAATCTATTATAAAAGGTGATCAAAAATCAATTTCGATTGCTGCAGCTAGTATCTTAGCAAAGGTTTCAAGAGATCGGTATATGATTAATATTGATAAGAAGTGACCACAATATCATTTTAAAAAGCACAAAGGTTATGGTACAGTTGAACATTTGAAAGCATTAAGAAACTATGGACCAATTATGGGATTTCACCGGTATTCATATCGCCCTGTAAAGAAAATATTGGAAGATTTTAAAGAAAAAAAGTAAAATAGAATATGTTTCACTAAATGATAGTGGGGAGAAAACAATGAAATTAAAATCAACAATTAAGCAAATCAAAGATCTTGATATGGAAACAGAGATCGTTATTAAGGAACTACGAGCTGATCACGCTCTCTTGGCTGAACACGAGAAGCGTCTTAAAACATTATTTAAGAATGATTCACAAGAATTAATTAACACGAAGATTCACAACATTGTTATCCGTGATAACTTATTCAATGAAATCATGATGCGTATCGTGCCGTGTTTCGAAGTAACATTTGATGGTGACGAAGTCAAGCAAACAACTGAGAACTTTAAAAAACAAATGCCAGATCGTACACCAGAGGTATTAGACATGATTGCTCGTCGTACTATTATTAAGACATTAGTATTCGGTGAGCTAATTAAACTTTGGGGCATTACTGCTTCGGACGAAGAAGTACGTAAATCGTTGGAACAATACTACCAATTTAGTAATGAATCAATTCGTCAATATTTAGATGACAAAGAAAAATTTGAGGCCATTCGTTCAGTATTATTAGAAGAGAAAACGGCTAACGAGCTAATTAAACGTTTTAAACACCGATTTGATTTAAAAATGCCTAGACAACCAAGTCCAGACACTAACGAAAAGAAATAATTTAAGAACTAAACATCAAAGACCGTAGTACGCACTAGTGGTCTTTTCTTTTTGTTTTTTCAGATGAAGAATTCAGTTGTATTCTCGGCAATCTTACGAATTTCATTATTATTAATGTTGTGATCACGCTTAATCATGGCGCTTTCGACATTATCTTTGATGGAGTATGCAATTTTAGTAATAAGTGGTGTGGAACTCTTTGCATAGAACGATCCACGTGTTGCAATGACAGGGAGTTCTAATATTTTCTTTTTGAAACGATCAATTAAGATGGTGATGTTGAAAACGCCATCTTGTGATAAGATACGACGGTATTTTAATAAACCAGTGGAATCAACGTTAATTTTATTACCATCCACATATACTTCACCTTGATCTACGAACTCTTCAGTGGCCTTAGCAACATGATTGAGTAAAGCGACTTTTTGGCCATTTACTACTTGGATAACATTATCTTTATTAATACCAGACATGATAGCGTTAGCTTTTAAAGACTTTAACATTTTGTATTCACCATGGATAGGAATAATGAATTGAGGATTAATTAACTTAAACATTAATTGTTGTTCCACTTGCGTGGCGTGTCCTGAAGCATGAATACGGTGACTAGGCGTGTTTTGGATAATAGTCATGCCAGTCTTATATAGGCGATTAACTAGTCCCTCCACATTGGAGAAGTTACCAGGAATAGGGTTGGAAGATAAAATCAAAGTATCAGTATTTTTTAATGTAATTCAATTATGTTTACCATTGGACATTTGATTCAAGGCAGCCATCTCTTCACCTTGTGAACCGGTGGAAAGAATTAGGATTTCTTCATCTTTGTAATTAGCCACATCGCGTGGTTCGACAAAACAACTTTGGTTCACATTTAAGAAACCAACTTTAATGGATGTTTCAATGTTAGTTTCCATTGAACGACCTACTAGCACAATTTTACGCCCAGCTTTAACACCAATTTCAATGATTTCTTCAATTCGACCTAAGTTACTAGCGAAAGTCGAAAGGATGATACGCGACTTAGTACGCAGGATAATGCGACGTAATTCATCGATAATGTATTTCTCGCTTAAACTAAAACCCAACGTATCAGCATTAGTTGATTCACAAAGCAATACATCAATATCGCGCTTGCCAAATTCAGCCATTTTCAAAATATCTGATTCATCACCTTGTGTACAAAAGTCGAAACGGAAGTCACCAGTGGAAACGATTTTACCATTGATGGTTTCAAAATAGACACCAAAAGCATCAGGAATCGAGTGACATACACGGAAAAATTCTATTTTAAAGTGCTTCGAACTAACTTTTGTGTCGTCATCAAAGATTTGGAAGTTAAAAGGCAACAAGTCCTTGTGCTCTTTTAATTTCTTCTCAATAATTCCTTTAGTTAGTTTTGCCGCATATACCTTAGGAATAGGCAACGTCTTTAATAAATAAGGGATTCCACCAATGTGGTCTTCATGGGCGTGTGTTACAATAAGGGCTTTTACTTTATCTTTATTTTCAACTAAGTAGTCGAATGGACAAATGATTGAGTTAACCCCTAATAAAATATTCTCATCAGCGAACTTGATGCCACAATCGACAATGTAGATTTCATCATCATGTTCAATAATGTACATGTTCTTACCAATTTCTTCAATGCCACCTAAGGCGAAGATATTAGTTGCAATTTGATTTGTGTTGTTTTGATTTTCCATATATTCCTTTAATACTTAATTCAGTCTGCTCCTACAGAGGTCGGTGATTGTGCGTTGATCCGATCATAATATAATACACCGTTCAAGTGATCCATCTCATGTTGCAAACAAATAGCTAGATACCCCTGGGCATCAATGGTGATATTTTGTTTGTTTAACAAGTCATAAGCCACAACGATAATGCGATTACGACGCTTAACAATGCCAGGATGCTCGCTATTAACACTCAAGCAGCCCTCGCCATCATGCAAATAGGCATAAACCACGGACTCACTAATCATTTTAGGATTAGCGATAAGATATTTGTGTTCCTTTTCCCCTTCTTTAAAATGGATGTAAATGACTTTTTTCATTAAGCCCACTTGCGGTCCAGCTAAAGCAATGCCACCACGGATGTGGTATTGTTCATCTTGTTGGTTATAGCAAGCATCTACATAACTTTGCATTTGATCAATTAACAATTGTTCCTCATTACTAACGGGTAAAACTAGATCATTGCACGTTTTACGTAACAAAGGATTAGTATCATCTAATATTCAAGACTGCTTCGGAGTCATATAAAATTTAGTATTGGTATCCCGATTTAAGTAAACCTATTATACATCAAATGATGTTATAATGAAAACAAGAAATTAAAAATCTTTTGGAGATAAAAAATGAGTCGATATATTTGTTCCGTATGTCAATACATTTATGATGAAGAGCACGGCGATAATAGTAACCACATTAAAGCTGGTACTGCTTGGAAAGATGTGCCCGAAGACTATACTTGTCCTGCATGTGGCGCATCTAAAAGTCGTTTTAATCCTGAATAATTTTTTGTTTTGGAAATTATAATTTAATCTGCTAATTAATCGCTAATGTTTTAAATTATTTAATTGAACAACTTTGACCATTTCAGATTTCAAATTGGTTACATCTTTTCTAAATTATCTAGATCTTCTCGCTCTAGGACTTTTACTTTATATTTCCTCGTGTCAATATATTATATATTCCTCTCTATATACAATTTAGCGCAAAATTATTGCATTGTAAATTATGCAAGAGCAAAAAAATCATGTTTTTTTGGATAAGAACGATAATACTTTTTATGGAAGCGGATTATAAGGTATTACAAAACATGTGTAGAACATTTAACATTAATAAAAATAAATTATTATTACTAATTTCCATATGTGGTATTTTGAGTTGAGCAATTACTTGAGCATGTTGTCTACTGACCAGCATTTATGGCGATACCTATCAATATGCTTGAATTGATTACACCACTGATCGCATTAGTGTTTTTAGCATCATCATGATATGTCTTGGGGCAATATTCGTTTTACTTTTTTTCATTGGAATATCGCTTGTTATTAAACAGAAAATTGAAACACGTAAGAGAGGATCGTTATGAAAAAACAAAAAGTAATTGCCATTATATGTTCAGGTATAGCCATATCATCTCCGCCCATTGTCGCGCTTTCACTATTAACAAAGGGTGATAATTATCATCATGATTCACCCATCTTGGTATATCAGGGAGATTCAACTGCAAATGAGGCTTCTCATCTTTATCGCCAAGGTGACAGCATCACTTTAAAAGCAACCATTTTACATGAATACACTGCTAATAGTAGTGAAATAAAATGGATGTTCCATTTTATCCCTCATGAGGGATCAAGTGAATTTGCTGTTGATGAGTTACCTAGCTTTATTTCTGATAGCAAGACCAACATTGATAACCTTACCGCTAGTGTTACTTTCAGTGTGAAAACTGATTCAATTGCTTGGCGTGGGAAATTAGAAGTCTGATGTGAATACCGTGGCCAAAGTTCTAATATATTTATTGTCAATAATATTTGAATATTCAAAGAAAGCGATTTAATGGCCAACTTGGATGATGTTTATTTGCGCGATAAGGTTGATGCTAAAATGGCTATTCAATATGTAAAGGCACATGCAATGGCACCATCGAAAGTAAGAAACCAATTTATATTGGCTGATGTCACTTGAACAGATATGATAGGCACATTGTTAGGTATTGGTGAAAACTGGGGTTATTCACTGGGCACGGATGGTTATGATAAAGACGATTTCGATGGTTGGGCGACTTTTGTGGGCGCAAAAGCATATCATTCCTTCACCAACGAAATGATGTATTATGAAGCATTGTATGGATTGGCTTGACGTATTCTTGCAGGAGTCTCTGTAGGTTATGGGGAACTTAATTGAAGAGGTAATGCCATTGACGGGTCAATTAATTATGATCTCGAAAAGGGGACTCCATACATCTATGCTACCAATTCATGAGTGGATGACGGAGGAACAAAACACCTCAATGAATATTGTTATGAGGATATTCAACGCGGTCTACAAGATTCAAACTTACCTGGAGAGATATACAAAAACACAGGTGCCCCGCTTAAATTGTTTGAAAAACAAGTATTTGAACTAGGCTTTACTGTCGGTAAAGCATTCACAGCAGATGAAATTTTGTCTGGTGCGAGATGTGGCTTTGACATTAATACTAACAATGGTACGAGCATGTACATTGGGGCTGCAACTCCCATGATTTCAATTGGTCATTATTCGAAGGACGCAGGACAAAAAGATGTATCTTTGCAATTAGCGAATCTTGGATTTACCTCAAACTTTAAGTGGTTTATTCCGTCTTATTATTACATTAATGACTCTATCTCCATGGTCAATTCTAATATAGATGATACATATACGAATAATATTCCAATCGAAACTTATTTGGAAGACTAAGGACTAACATGAAAAGATCAAATAGAAGAAAATTTAAATATATACCGCTGATGTTGGCAACGTTAGGTATCACCGCTGTTATTAGTACTGCGACGTTATCTAACTGCTCACATCAAGATAAGTTCGTTTTTCAATTAATATCTGGGACAAACAATCAACTGCATTATTCGAATGATCCAAATCATACAAATAATAAATGCCGTTTTTCAGTAAATTTTCCATACGGAAGTCGTACAAAATTTATTGTTCATTACAACGAAAATGAGATATCACCATTCGCACAAATTAGCATTGATGGTAATCTAATGCACACGGGAGATAGCATATGTAATCATTCTATTGTTGAAGTTGATTATGATTTAAGTGAAGTGTCTATTAGCCCTAAAGATGTGATATTTAATTTTGACTGCAATAAATACAGTGGAACATATTGGGTTCAATTATTAACCGCTAATGTCAAGAATCCCATTCCCATGGAGGCATTGGATTTACAAGTAGTTAATCAATATTCAGACAGTGAATTTTATGTACTCAATGGACTGAAACCTAATGTTAATTTATCTGGTTATGACACATTACTAATTCCTGCAGTTGTAGTACAAATTAAAGATTATGCCTTTGCTAATGCGTTTAACAATAATTACCCCATAAGCATAGTAGAGTTTCCTGATAATTCTTATTGTACAGATATAGGAAAAAACGCTTTCAGTAATTGTGAATCAATTATGAGTTTAATTTTACCACCCAACTTAAAACGCATTGAGCCAAACGCTTTCGGCGGTTGCCAGAACTTTCAAAATTTTATAATGAATAAAGTTAGCGGTGGTAGCAACTATCGTCTGGTTAATTTTGAAAAAAACAACATCATAATCGGTCAATTAGTTATCCCTATCAGTGGTTTAACTACGGACGAAAATTTAATTACTAGTACAGTTTGTGGCTTGGGGTGAGGAATCATTGACATCGATTCTAAATTGCTAGCCAACAATAGCAAGATTATTGGTGCCTTTACTTTTAAGAATTGCTGGTCGATTAGAGAAATTACTATTACCAATGGCATTAACGAAATAGGGGAATATGCATTTTCAGGGTGTGTTCTATTAAATAACGTATCATTCGAAAGTAATTTACCGCCCAAAATTGACAATTACATATTTGCTGATTGTTCATTAATTCAACAAGTAAATTTAAACATTCAAACTAGGAGTGAGAAATATCAATGAATGGTTGCGCTTCAACATTCACTGACTAATTTTGATGTTGTTCATTGCGGTAATGTACCAACACCAGCAGCAATTGTCATTGTGGGTGAAAATACCATCAACTACGCTTTAAACGCGCAACCATGTTCTTTTGACTATAACTATGAATGCCAAGACGGAAGTGGACAAGAGATGCCAAACGCTGATGTAACAAAAATGGTGAAATGAAAATGCTTATGACAAGATCCCGCGCCACCATACTCATTAATACATTATTCACAGATACTTACTGGTAACGGAAACACCATGCGTTTATCTCTAAATGGAGAAGGTGTATTAGAAACTGGTACATTTATCTTTTCTATTTCAGCAGAAGCAGAAGGATTAGTAACAGTTAATAAAAATATAACCCTTATTGTTTCAGCGAACTAATAAATGAAATAGTATTAATGAATGAAAATGATAACTAGTAACGTGGTTTCTTGAAACCGCTACCACTTTTAAATGGACGACGACTATTAGAACGTTCTCGATTAAAAGGACGTGGACCACCGCTTGAACGTTCAGTGCTACGTGGTTTAGCTTCGGCAACACGAATACGATGACCATTAATTTCTTTTAAGTTTTCTAACTTTTGTAGTTCGCTATTACCAATCTCAACAAAACTAAATCCTTCTTTTACTCAAACGTCTTTAATATTCTCTGGACTAATTTGGCACTCTTTTAGAAGCACGCCTTTAAGTGATTGATTATCAACACCTTGATCACTACCGATATTAACAAAAAAACGTTTAGCATCAGCCTTAGAACGTGGATCTTGTTGAAATGTTCTAGCATTATCATCGTGACGACGGAATGGTTTATCAGCCCCAAAGCGTTTATTTTGATAGCCACCTTCACGGTTGTCAGGTCTTTCAAAGCGCTTATGCGAGTGACCTTCGCCACCTTCAAAACGTTTACGAGGATAACTCTCACGTTCTCTTGAAAAACCGCGTTCATTACTTTGCGCGTCAAAATCTACACCTTCAACTTTGCATTCAATTAATTTATCATTAATTTTACGTTCAATTGTGCGGATGTTTCCTTGTAGGTCGCTGCTAATTAAAGTATAGGCACTACCAGGAGCTTTAGCACGAGCAGTTCTACCAATACGGTGTACATAGTATTCCATGTTCTTAGGTACATCATAGTTAAAGACAGCGTCAACACCCTTAACATCAATTCCACGTGCAGCAATGTCGGTTGCAATTAAGATTTGAATTTTGCCATCACGGAAGGCACGCATTACTCTTTCACGAGCATTTTGCTTTAGATCACTGTGTAGCGCATCAGCTTGTAAATGGTCATTACGGAATTGGAAGACTAATTTCTTCGCTTTATGTCGAGTATTAGTAAAAATTAAGACTAAATAAAATTTATTATCGGCAATTACCTTTTCAATAACCTTAACTTTGTTAGATTCATTAACATGAATATAAAATTGTTTAATGATTGGAATTTCTTTTTCATCAAATGTAGCTTTAAATCATTGTGGATTCTTTTGGTAACGTTTAGTAATGTCTAAAATAGGTTTAGGCATAGTGGCAGACAATAAGATAGTTTGACGTTCGTGATTAGTTGTTTTTAAAATCTTATCAATATCACGAATAAAACCCATGTCTAGCATTTCATCTGCTTCATCTAGTACTGCCATCTTAACTTTTGTTAAGTTTAAAGAACGGCGTTCTAAGTGATCTAAAATTCGACCAGGCGTTCCAACAATGATTTGCGGCAATTTCTTTAGCTCTTTCAATTGACGATCAATTTTTTGACCACCAAAGATTGTTAAAATTTTGAGTTGCGCAATATGTTTACCAATTTTTTTATATTCATCAGTAATCTGTAATGCTAATTCTCTGGTAGGACAAATCACAAGGATTTGTACTTCGTGTTTAGTAAGATCCACTTGTTCTAATGTTGGGACGATAAAAGCACACGTCTTACCTGTTCCAGTGGGGGCTTGTGCCACAATGTCGTGGTGTTCTAAAGCCACAGGAATAGTAGATTGCTGAATATCAGTCATCTCAGTATAACCAGCATCTTCAATTCCTTTTAGGATGAGGTTATTAATTTTTAATACGGAAAAGTTCATTAAGCGATTATACAGTAATTAGGGCGTAATATAAAGTTTTAAATCTTTTTACCCAGTAATTTAAACATGTTTTTCTTATAAGCATCGACGCCTGGTTGGTTGAAAGGATTGATTTTTAATAAGTAACCACTCATAGTAACCGTCATCGCAAATCATGTGAATAAATAACCAAAGTGATAAGCGTCTGCTTTAGTGATTTCAATAACAAAATTATCGACTTTGCCTAACTTAGTGTGTGCGGCGATTGTCCCTTCAAAGGCTTTCTTGTTGATGAAATCAATACTACGATTATTTAAATATTTTAATGAATCATCATCATCTTTAACACTCACTATTTTATCTAACATTGGTTCTTTCACCATTAATGTAGTTTCAAAGAAATTTCGTGTACCTTCTTGTAAGTATTGACCCATTGAATGTAAATCAGTGGTGAATAAACAAAGGGTAGGATAAAGACCCTTGTGTTGTTTGCCTTCGGATTCACCAAAGATTTGTTTTCACATTTCACCAACGAAGGTTAACGAAGGCTCATAAACAATGAAGCTTTCAATATTCATTTGTTTAACGGTGTGTAAGTAATGACGATAGCAAGCATATAGAAATGCACTGTTATTATCTAACGTGCTGCTAGAAGTATCGTTTAAGGCTTGTTTAGCACCCTTTAATACCATTAGAGTGTCAATACCCTTAACCATCATAATAAACATACCAACGGGTGTTAATGTTGAAAAACGACCGCCAATATCATTACGAATGCCAAAAGTTACATAATGATTTTTCTTAGCAAGATCATGCAAAGTACCTTTTTCATAATCGGTAATAGCTACAATGTTTTTACGCGAAGCCGCTACGCCCATCTTTTTTTCTAATGTTTTACGTAAGAGACGAAAGGCTAGGGCTGGTTCAAGTGTTGTTCCAGACTTAGAGATAACAATAATGGCAAATTTCTCGTTTTGCACTTTTTCCATTAAGCTACACAAATATGTTGAAGACATATTGTGGACTCAAATAACTTCAGGTCCAGTTTGATTAAAAGGAGTCAAACACATATCAATGGCCGCTCTTACGCCTACATATGAGCCACCAATCCCGATAACTAAAACATATTTAATTTTGCTGCTGATTCATTGTTCAGCTTTCTTACGCATACTTAATAATTCTGATGTCTCATAATTACGAATTAAATCTTGTCAACCCATCATTTCAGTGCCGGGTAATTTACCAATGCTAATATCATCGCTAATGCGTTTAACACTAGCACGATATTTGCGAATGATTAGGGCATCGCTTAAATTTCTTGAACAAACATTTTTAGTATTAAATTTTAACACGCTCGAACTCCCACTACACAATTAAATGTAACGATATTAGTATTATAGTCAATATTACGATGGAAGTGGCAACGCAGAGGATCATTCAATAAAATCACTTCTTCACATAGAACTTCTCTTTAGTCTTCTGCATCTCCACGTTAAACGTTCGTTTAATCGGTAATACCCGACGATTTTTGGGCTTTAATAATTTAGCATTGACGAAAGATAATGGCTTTTTCTCGTAACGTTCAAGATCACTAATAATTTGATCAATAGAACTATAACGATATTTAACATCCTCTGGTTTGGAAGCTAAACAACGAAAGATGATATTTTCCAAAGCAACATGAATGTTAGGGTTAATGTCGTGCATAGAAATAATGTCATATTTTAAAGGTAAGCCAATTACATTTACATCATCATAGTTTTCAGCATAGAATGGTTTTTCGCCAGTCAACATCTCGTAAAAGATTACCCCTAATGAAAAGAAATCAAATTGTACGGTAATGATTTGACGCGCCATCTCTTGACGTTGCTGTGGAGGCACAGATTTTAACTTTAATAAATCTGGACAAATATATGGGTACGTTCCATATAGTACGTTTTCGTTAGTATAAACTTCTTTAGCCTTATCATTAATGGTTTCAATAACTGAAGAGATACCAAAATCAATTAACTTAATATTACGCAAGTCTTTTGTTAATAAGATATTTTCTGGTTTAAGATCACGGTGAATAATTTTCCCACGGAAACTATGCAATTCTCTAATGGCCTCTAGTAATAAGCGGAAATAGTAAATGGCTTCATTCACATTTAAGCTACCAGATAAGTCGATGTATTTACGTAATGATGTGCCATCAACATATTCCATTACAATTACGATCGTATTGTCGTTGTTATAACTAATGACATCATATGTACTAACAATGTTTTTCTTACCTGTTAAGCGCGAAGCTGTGACGCACTCATCATGATATTTAATTCAATCATCATCGCTTAGTGAAGCATAACGATTAATAACTTTAATGGCGACATGTTTATTTTTAAGTGAAAAATATTCATTATCATTAATTGATATATCTTCACCCAGATAAACAACGGAATTCATTCCACCTTCACCAAGTTTTTTAACGATACGATATTTATTGGCAACAAGATCATTGGGTTTGTAGTCGATTTTAATAAAACTATTGTTCGCCATCGCTATTACGGAATTCTATGACAATCGAAGTTAAATTATCATTACTCTTATTGTCCAAGGCTTTTTGAATAATGGTTTTTGAAATACTTGCAAAGTTATCGCTATTATTCTTAATCACAGCACTTATATCATCATTTTTAATGTAATGATAAACGCCATCTGTTGCTAAAAATAGAACATCACCAGATTGTAGAACAGTGTCGTAAACATCATAATGTAAATGACTATTGGTTCCACTTTCTAAACAACGTGTTAAAGCCAATAATTGATCTTTGTGTTTTGCGCATAATTCGTTAATTTGAATTGTCTTGTCTTCTTTGTGTAAGTCTAAAAAGTAGTTATATAAATTATGATCTCGCGTTACTTGTGATCACATATTATCATTTAATGAGTACCAATAAAGACGTGTATCACCCAAATTGAAAGTACGAGCCTTGTCTTCTTCAATGATGGAAAGTAACAGAGTTGTCCCAATTTTCTTGGAATTAAGATTCTTTTTGGAAAGTTCAGTAATTCTGTTATAGGCAGTGCGCAATGTTTTTTTAAATCATAGATCACAGTTACGAATACGGCGTTTCTTTTCAAAACTTTTAGCAAATACTTCAACGGCAACTAGTGAAGCGATTTGACTGTCATCTTGTGAACCAATACCATCACAAACAATAGCGAGATATTGGCCGCTTTTATTCATGCCGATTCAACTAGCGTCCTCGTTAATTGCACGCAGACCCTTGTTGGTATGAATCGAATAATTTAATTTCAATTTACTTTTCATGTTTCGCTCTCAATTGACCACAAGCCGCCGCTATTTTGGTTCCTCTTTCTAAACGTTTCGTATTCATAATTTTCAACCTAGTGAGCAAGTCTGAGAATTCGTTAAGTCGTTTACTAGACTTGAAACTATGTTCACTTACACTATTATATGAAATTATATTGACATAGCATAACAAGCCTTTGAGTAAATGTGCCAACTCTTTGGCACAGGCATCAGTGTCATTAATGTTGTCTAACAACACATATTCAAAACTAACACGTCGGTTAGTCATTGCAATGTATTTCTTAACGACTTCCATTAAATCTGAAATGGGGAAAGTAGTATTAATAGGCATTAGTTTACTACGTAATTCGTCGTTAGGGGCGTGTAGTGAGATGGCCAAATTAATTTGAGGGCAATCTTTGGCGAACTGTAAAATCTTTTCTGGTAAACCACAGGTGGAAACAGTAATATGGCGGCTGCCTAAGCCTATACCAAAATGATCATTAAAAATATCGAGTGCTTGTATGACATTTTCATAATTGTCAAATGGTTCACCAATTCCCATCAGAACCATATTACTAATATGCTCTTTTTTATTAGCTTGTAAATAATGACTAACCTGCAAAAATTGAAGAATCATTTCACTTACACTTAAATTACGTACTTTTTTCAATAAGCCAGATGCACAAAATTTACAGTGCATGTTACACCCCACTTGCGTGGAAATGCAAATACTATAGCCATATTCAAATTTCATTAGGACTGTTTCAATTTTCTCACCATCTTCCAATTCGAATAGGAATTTAGTTGTCTCATCGTGCTCATCTACCATTTTTGTAATTACTTTTAATGGACTGAAATAAAATGTGTCGTTTAAAACTTGTAATGATTGCTTGGCAATGTTAGTCATTGCGCCAAATTCTCTTATACCTTGCTGGTAAATTCATTGAAAAATTTGCTGAGCATTATGTTTCTTTAAACCCAAAGCAATTAATTTAGTTTGTAATGCTTTCAGTGTAAAACCAAAGATGGAAAGTTTATTACTCATCGTTATTATTAATCTCGTTTTTCAATATGCCAAGTAATTCACTACGCGCTTGCTTTGGATCATCATTAATAATACAATGTTTATATTTATCAATTAAAGACATTTCTCATTCGGCTTGTTTAATACGTTCCTTAATTTTCTTGTCAGATTCAGTTCCACGTTTTTTTAAACGTTCATGTAAATGTTGTAACGATGGTGGTGCAATGAAAATAGTAACGACACCTTTGTCTTTGTTCTTTTTAGCATAGTCCATAATTTGCAATGCGCCATTAGATTCGATTTCTAGAAGTACATTCATTCCTTTAGCACGTAATTGATTAACAAAGCGCTTGGGTGTTCCATAATAATTATTAACATAAGTGGCGTATTCTAGCATGTCACCGTTAGCAATAGCTTTTTTAAATTGTTGTTTCGTTACAAAGAAATAGTCACGTTTATCGACTTCATCAAAACGTTTTGCTCTAGTTGTCATCGAGATACTAAAAGCTAATTTTAATTTCTTGTCATTAATTAATGGGCCCCAAATAGTTTTCTTACCTACGCCACTTGGGCCACTTAATACAATTAATAATCCGTTAGCCATAATTAACCGATCCTCACATCTTCCACAGGGTACTCCACCAAATTACCTTTAGGATTTTTCCTTGTCCATGATAATAGTGTAGCAGATATTCCTAATTGCCCCACGAACATTAGCACAATTAGCCCTATTTGGCCAGCATGACCAATATCACCAGTAATGCCCATGGATAACCCCACCGTACCAAAGGCACTTGCGGCTTCATAGAAAACTTGAAGCATACTAAAGTTATTGGTACGAATGTTATTAGGAATAGAGTAATAGGCAATGAGCGATACAAAAGTAACCAAGAATGTCGCTACAATTGTAATTAGCATTGCATCACGTACTTTATACTTAGGGATTTGCTTATGGAATAAGTTCACATGATCACGACCACGAATTTTAGAAATCATTGTTCAAATTACAATTATCAATGTGGTTGTTCTAATACCACCACCCGTTGATGACGGCGAAGTACCGACAAACATTAAAATAATGTAAGTCCATTGCGAACCCGGAGAGAATATACCTTGATTAACCGTTGACATACCAGCTGAACGCGTGGAAACAGTATTAAAGAGCACCGTTCAAGCCTTATTAAAAGCTTCGTTATTACCGAACTCTTTGTGAGCGCATACGTAGTGGGCAACATCGTAGATCTCACGGGAACCACCACCTTGAATGGCAACCGGATCAACATAGGTATACTCTAAGCTATAAGAGAAGGCTAAGCCAGAAATCGTGACTACAGCAAAACCAACTAAGGCTACTTTAGTAAACAGAGACAAACGATATTTCTGTTTTAATTTACGATAACGAATTTTTTCCATGAAATCAAATATTAATGGGAATCCAATTCCACCTATGATGATTTCAAACATAATCATTAATTGGAATATGACATTTCAATCACTACGGAAGGAAGACAAGGAAACACCTTTAGTGAAAATATCAAAGCCCGCATTGTTGATGGCTGATACTGAAGTGAATATTCCTTGTCAAATGGCTAATCCATAATTATGATAAGCGTCGATTGGTGTAGTAGGATCATCATATGTTAAGGCCAAAGGCGAAGTTTTTTCATAACCAATTTGATCATAAGATTTAAATCAACATAGTCAGAACGACATTAAGAAAGCAATAATGATCTGGGTAACGACAATAAATAGAACAGATTTTTTTAATGTTTGATATGTCCCGCCAATCTTTTCGTTACCTCGTTCAGCTTGTAACATAATGATTTGATTTAAGTCCATGTTACGTTTTGGTGTTAATAATTTTCATAGAAAATAAATAATGGTCATTAAACCAATTCCACCAGCTTCAATTAGAATCAACATGACAATTTGGCCAAATAATGTATAAGTCTCACTAATGATTGCCGGCGTTAATCCGGTATCAGTAATTGACGAACAAGAAATAAATATTGCCTCTCAAAAACTATAGTGTGACATTGTGCCGTGGTTATCGACAACCATTGAATAGCCATGTTTAAGTGCAATGGGCGTATACAATAACGCTGCCCCCACAAAGACTACGATGATATAAGTCCGAAATAATTTTTGGGGAATAGTTTTACCAAAAATTAAATTACGAGCTTTCTTTAAGTAACTCTTTTTATACGGTTTGACTTTCTTATCAAACTTGTTATCATTCGGCATAATTTAATAAGTTATTATACTACTAAGCATATGCGAAGTCTAATTCAAAGTTGTTGAAGGATAACAAACATTAACATAGCAAAAGTGGTATAATTTACCAATTAACTGAGGTATATAAATATGGCAAAAAATGATTTTGCAGTGATTGGTTTAGGTCGTTTTGGTACAGAAGTGGCTTTACAGCTGAGTAAAAACGGACGTAACGTCATGGTCATTGATGAAAACAAAGAATTAATTCAACGCGCTAGTAAGATCCATGAACTAGCAATTACTTGTGATGCAAGTGATTTAAATTCCTTGTCAGAAACTGGTATCTCTAATGTCTCTACTGTGATTGTTGCAATTAGTAATATCGAATCATCAATCATGATTTGTGCTAACTTGCGAGAACTTGGTTTACGTGATATCATTGCCAAGGCAATTAACCATACACATCGTCGTGTTTTAAAAACGATGGGAATATCGAGAGTGGTAATTCCTGAAGTAGAAATTGCTGACCGCGTTGCTTTTCAAGCCTTATTCAATATTGGCGTTGATGTAACTAACATTGGCCAAGGGTTCTCGTGAGTTAAGACTAGCGTTAATAACCCCGATATTATTAAAAAACCTTTACGAGATTTAGATATTCGTCGAAAATATGATGCAACGATCATGATGATTCAACGTCATGGTCAAATCATTTCACCGCCTACCCCAGAGACTTCATTTGAGACCGGTGATGTTATCACCTTCATGTGTCAGAGCAATAAAATTGAAGCTGCGATTAAAATGTTTGTTAAACAAACTAAAGCTAAAAAGAAAAAATAGTTTGCATGAAAATCATTGAACCTTCGCTATTAGCCTTTGAGCATAACAAAATACCAGAACAGTTAACGGAAATGAAAAAATGTGGTTTTTCATTTATTCATTATGATGTAATGGACGGTCATTTTGTGGCGAATACGGCATATCGCACTGAATGATTAGACACTATTCATCAAAAAGACTTAAAAACTAATGTACATCTTATGGTACAAGATCCTGATGAATGAATTGACATGTTTAAACCATTTCCAATTAATTCCCTTATTTTTCATTGTGAAGCTGTCAACACGACTAAGATTAACGAATGCCTAGACAAATTGCATAGTATAGGTATCGCTGGTGGTATTGCTATTAAACCCCACACCGATGCCAATACTTATAAATCTATTATTGAACGTTGTCAGTATGTTTGTGTGATGGGCGTTGAACCCGGAATGGGCGGACAATCTTTTATGCCTGAAGCTATCAATAATTTAATTAAGGTTTATAATATCAAGCAAAAATCTAACCCGAAACTAATTATCCAATTAGATGGTGGCGTTGATCCTAAAGTTATTAGTAAAACTGCCCAATATGTTGATCACTTTGTCGTTGGATCATATTTAATGAAACAAACTGATAAAAAAGCCTTGCTCGACTTTGCCAACAAATACTAAATGTATTTTATGTAATTACATAATAAAATAAAGGGTTTATTATCCATAAATATCAATTAATGTCATCATATTATTAAGAAAAAATAAGAAAATTTCCGAGAAATCTACAATATATAAGTGGGGAGAAGATATAATATATGGACAAGAAAATGTACGAAGTGAAAATC
>JAITXG010000035.1 GCA_031284865.1 Mycoplasmataceae bacterium
ATTGTATGAACTTCGAATATTAATATTCTTGGGATATTTACTTGCTTACCGGCTTTACTATATGCCTTCGATTCCTTTTTAATTATTGGTAATGTTTCAAGTAATATGACTAATCCAAACAAGGATACACCTAAAGCCATTTTAATTGGTATTCCATTTGTTGCTTTTATATATTTATTGGTGACTGTCGGTGAGCTATGCACTGGTAAACCAGATGCTTACCAAGCGTTTCATTCCATTTTTAAAGATTGGTTCCTTGTAAAAAGTGCTGGATCGTTACAAGCCGTTAATTGCATTGTGGCAATATTTATCGCCTTATCAGTCCTTGGTGTAGTTAATTCTCTTTGTTTGACATCGATTCGGGCTTTTCAATCGGTAATTGATAGCGAGACCATCTTTGGCGCTAAGTTTATGAAGAAGGTTACGGGTAATCGCGCACCATTTGGGGGTTTATTTTATTTAAGCATCATGGTCCTATTTTATTTCTTGGTTATTGGCATCCCTTCTTCCATTATGAATACTGATCAACTAGTTGATGGTATTTCTAATTTCCCAGCTTTGTTTTTCTTTGGTGTGTATGCTATTGTGATTTTTTATGGATTGATTAATCACTTTACCAAGAAAATACCAACGAAGCAAATGCGTGGTTATTCGGTGATCGCAACTATTGCCATAATCGGTTGCATTTTTGCACTTGGTTACAATTTGATTTATGAATATGGTTTCAGTATGTTGACTAAAGATCATGGGCCTTCAGCAACGGTATCTTGGGGAATGTTTAAATCATCAGGGACTTTAAAACACTATGTTGCTTCTATTATTTTCTATATATTCTTTATTTGGTTTATTCTTTCAGCTTTTGTCAATGATGGACTAATTGCATTAACAACTAAGCACCAAGAGAGAAAACAACAATTAATTTGAGAATAGTATTTATAATTAGATTCATTAGTTATGAAAAACATTGACACAAAGCAATTACTAGACGAATTAAAAGAGAAGTTGTTGCACGATCATCTTAACGCCACACAAATCATTGAAGTTAAAAATGTATTCGTTAAGAAACACATCACTCCGATTTACGATCAATTAAAGTTGGCACCGATTAACGAGAAGAAGGAACTTGGTAACTTCGTTAATATTTTTAAGAATCAAGTCAATGAGTTATTTGACAATATCTTAGAACAGACAAAGATCGAAGAGGAAAATAAGCAGCACGCCATTAGTTACGATGTCAATATTAATTCAACCCATTTGACCAAAGGCGGATTAACACCTTTGTCTTTATTACTGAACGAAGTAATGGAATATTTTAAACGCCTTAACTTTCAAATCGTAATGGGCAGTGAAATAATAGAGACTAAATATAATTTTGATCATTTAAATATTGGTCTTAATCATCCAGCGCGCAGTTACCAAGATTCTTTCTTTATTAATAAATCATTAATGTTGCGAACACATTGTACAGCACAAACCGCAATGGCTTTAGAGAATAATAAGAGCAATGATATTCGTGTAGTAACTTTTGGTAGTGTTTACCGCAATGATGACGATGACGCCACACACTCACACCAGTTTAACCAAATTGATTTATTGTGAGTGAAAGAAGGATTATCAATTAAAAATTTGAAATGATTAATTGATGGTTTGCTTAAACATCTATTTGGTGCAGAAATTCAGACTCGTTATCGTCTTTCATATTTTCCGTTTACGGAGCCATCGTTTGAAGTTGACATGACATGTACAAATTGTCACGGTAAAGGTTGCCCGATGTGTAAACATACAGGCTGAATTGAAATATTGGGAGCGGGCATGTTGCACGCTAATGTTTTAAAAGCGGCTAACATCACCATTAAAACAGCACTTGCTGCAGGTATTGGTGTTGACCGTCTAGTAATGCTTAAATATGGTTTCAATGATATTCGTGATTTATATTCTAATGATCTACGGATCATTGAACAATTTAAGAGGAAAGGATAATTATGATAATTTCGAAACAATTGATTGCAAAATTCCTTCCCAAGATTTATGACGTTGACGACCAACAGTTCACTGAAGCTTGTAATTGTTTAGGTATTGAAGTAGAACGTATCATCAAGCATCCTGCATTAAATAATCTCGTGATTGGTGAAATTATTAAAATTGAGAATCACCCTAATGCTGATAAATTACATTTTGTACAAGTTCGTGTTGGTAATGGCGATCAAATCAACAACATTGTTTGTGGTGCTAATAATTTAGCAATTAATAAAAAAGTTGTTGTAGCCTTAAACGGAGCAAAACTACATGATGGACGTGTAATTGAATATAAAGAAATTCGGGGAATTTTATCACAAGGGATGATTTGTGCCTATGGTGAATTAACGCCACATTCCCATTTCGTTGATGACGATGACCGCAACGGCATAATGCTATTAGACAATGCTATTATTGGTGACAATAGTGTCGAAAAGTATATTGGTTTGGATGATATCATGTATGATTTGTCGTTACCTTCTAATCGTAATGATTTGAATGGCGCTTTGAGCTTCTGCCAAGAATTATCTGGTTATTTTAAGTGAGATTTTCATTGACCTAACACCACAGATTTCAAAGGTATGTTTAAAGAGGAAATTAATTTAAATTACCAACCAGAAATTTGTGAAGGTATCTGTGCAATTAAAATTAAAGATATTAATCACCATAAATCTAATTGATTATTAAAAGGCTTATTGATGAACAACGGCGTTAAACCGTTGAACAATACACTTGATCGTTTAGCGTATGTGACGCTTTTAACTAATGTACCGACAGCGGTATATGATGCCAGTAAGGTAAATAATGAATTAAATGTGACTTTGTCACATGACAAACAAGAATTTAATGGTTTTGGACAAAAACAATATGTTCTAAACACTAGTGATATTGTGGTTGAATCGGGAAACCAAATTATCGGGCTAGGTGGTATATTAGGTTCAGAAAAATTTGGTATGTCTGATTTAACGAAGGATGTCATTATTGAAATTGCCAACTTTAATTATGTACATATTCGTGATACTTCTATACGTTTGGATGTTAAGACTGATGCGGCACGAAGATTTAGTAAAGAGATGTCAAATTACTTATTGTTAGTTACTTTGTTTTATATTTATGAGCAATTTAGTAATCTCCCTATTAGTTATCCCGTGATTAAAATCAATCCCATTAACCCGCTGATAATCGATGTGAATTTACAAGAGTGCGCACAATTAATTGGCGTCAGTCTTGATAACGAAACTATTAAAAAGACACTTACTTTCTTGGGATTCCAATGAGAAGAAAACAAGATAAAAGTTCCGCCTCACCGTCTTGATGTACAAATTAATCAAGATGTGGCAGAAGAGATTACTAAAATT
>JAITXG010000008.1 GCA_031284865.1 Mycoplasmataceae bacterium
CAAGTTCGTATCGTTTCCATGTGACTTTATGCTGATGCTGTAATTCCTGCCATTTTAATCGGACAGATTATTGGACGATGAGGTAATTATTTTAATCAAGAATTGTATGGGCCAATCATTACTAGCGAAAGCCTAGCACAATTTTACAGTCGTTGATTACCGTATTTATATGTGGATGGTTATGGATGAGTACAACCTTTGTTTCTTTATGAGGGGTTATTAAACTTTATTGGATTGCTTACCATTTTTATGGGAGTGGAGTTTGTGAAGATTAGAAAAGCTGGTGATTTGGCAATGTTATATTTCTTGTGGTATGGCATTGTTCGACTGTGTTTAGAACCATTAAGATATCATGAATTTACTTTTGCTAGTACTTATGTAATGTCGGGTTTATGAGTTGGTTTTGCCATAATATTGATTGTGTTAAATCACGCTGTTTTCCCAAAGATGCGTGCTTATCGCGTGAAATACATTGCGTTTATTGGTTGATATAATTTTATTCAATTACGTTCAACACAATCTCAATTACAACGAAAACATAAAAAATTATCACAATTGAATCGTGGAGTGATTGATGTTCATACAAAAGAAAAAATTAACGCCACAGGAGATTTAGTTAAAGCATTAACCACAAAATGCAATAATCAAAAAGAGAAGTATGACCGAATTAAATTAAACTTTCAGCGTCGACCAAATGAAATGTTATATTATCGAGGACAATAGTTATGGCTTTACAAACCTTTGTAGTAGGAGATGTTAATACATATGATGTATTAATTATTGGCGGTGGCCCAGCTGGGTTGACGGCCGCTTTATATTTGCGTCGTGCTAATTTAAAAGTGGGATTTATTGAAAAAGATGTCCCCGGGGGAAAGATTGTTAATATTCCACACATTAATAACTACCCTGGTTTTAAAGATGTAAAGGGAGCCGATTTAGCTCTTAGCATGTACGAACAAGCAGTTGATAGTGGGGCCGAATATATTTATGGTAAAGTGAACACCATTGATCAGAAATTAAATTATCAGGCCGTATATACCGACGATGGTGTAACAAGATTTGCTAAAGCTATTATTATTGCTTCGGGCACTATTGAAAAAAAGATGGGTATATCAGGTGAGGAAGAATATAAAAATAAGGGCGTATCATATTGTTGCATATGTGACGCTTCATTAACTAAAAATCAAGATGTTGTCGTTTTAGCTGATGAAAAAGACATTGTTACCGATATATCATACTTAGCCAATATTGCTAGAAAAATTTATGTTGTGATTCATAAAACTAACGAGGAAACATTAAAAGCTTTGCATCATTTTAAGAATGTTGAAATATTACCAAATGCCGCATGCAAGGTAATTAAGGGGGATGGCAAACAAGTAACGCATGCTTTAATCGTAGATAAAAACAATAAAGAACTTAATTTAGATGTTTCCTTTGTATTTATTTTAATGGGTTCTGTACCTTCTACCCAATTCTTATCGGGCACAGGTATCATTGACAATGATGGTAGTGTCAACACTAATCAACTTCAAGCTACTAAAATTCCAGGTATTTTTGCTGCAGGTGACATCGTGCACGATAATTTGCGTCAAATTGTGACAGCTACTAGAGACGGTGCTTTAGCAGCAGTCTCAGTCATTAAATATATTAAACAAGAATGAAAATAGCACAAACATTTAGCGAACAAGTTAAAGATGAATTAAGCCGTTATGAATATGATGGAACAGCGATGAAAGCTGTTTTATCATCCTTTCTTACTAATAATTTATCGATGTCCATCACTAAAGATAAAGAGGTATGAGAAGTTCGTACCCAATTAAATTCGACGATTAGATTAATTGATCAATTCTTTTGTCAGTTATATGATATTAAGAGAAAGATATCGTATACCGATGTGCAAAAGATTAACAATCGTCGCATCTATAAACTTACGTTAGAAGGTAACTTTGAACAAATTAATAGTGATTTACAATTAAATGAAATATATCCAAAACAAATTTTAGGTAACTCTATTAATGTCAGAGCTTATTTAGCAGGGGCATTCCTAAGCGGTGGTAGCATTAACTCTGTTGAAAAAAGTAATTACCACTTAGAGATTCGTTCGAGTAAGTTACAGTACTTAAGATTGATACAAAAACTTCTACAGCCATTCAATATCTCTATTACTTTATTAAAACGCAAGAACAACTATGTGCTTTATATTAAGAAGGCAGCTAATGTATCCGATTTCTTAAAGATTATTGGAGCGAACAGTGCGATGATGCAATTGGAAGAAGTAATTATTTCACGTGATTATTACAATAATGTTCAGAAACTTAATAACTTGGACATCGCTAATTTGCGAAAATCATCTGTTGCAGGTCAAACGCAAGTAATGATGATTAATAGAATTAGAAAAAGCAAATTATTTAAAGAACAGCCTGATAAATTTAAGTTTTATTGTTCGTTAAAACTACAGAATCCCGAGGCATCATTAACTGAAATGGTACATATTTTTCAAAAGAAATACCAAATAAATATGACGAGAACCGGCATTAATCATTACGTATTAAAAATTAAGAAAATATTTAATTCAAATTTAAAGACGATTATGTAAATAATTAGAAGAACTAATTATTTACCGAGTAATTACGTTATTAATTATCTGAAGGGAATAGCGTCCCCATTAATAAAGCATCTTCTAGACCTTCGTTGTCATCTGTTGTTAATCAAATCACACGGTTGAAGTACAAACTTAGAACATGGCTGTCGTTTCATACGAATGAGGCGGCTTGTCCGGCTGAGGCGTTTTGATTATTTCAACCATAGATATTGCCTAAATTTGATTCAGTCGATCCCGACACATTGAATTGATAACCGTAACCTTGGGATGTTGGATTATTTGAATAAGCAGCGTTAATGCACGCATTATAGTTAAAACCACTTGGGAAACTATTGTGGTTATCATGATATGTATTATCTATGGATGTTTGAATTTCATAAAAACCAGTTGGTTCTTGTGTATATGTCCCATCTTTATTGGCTAGAGCAAACGACGAGGAAATATCTAAGGCGAAATTGGTTCCTTTTTTTTGACTACCATTAGGGTCCAAAGCTATATTGTGGATTATGATAGTTTCTACGGTATTATCAGCGGCCGTTTCTAAACGACCAGCTAAATTCAATACGAAGAATAAAGCCATATCTCTTGCATCAAAATTATTTTTGAAATAGTTTTGGACATTATATGACCAAGGCTTTTCGAAAGAGAAGTCATAGTCTGGTTTATAGTGAATCAGTTCTAAGGATTTATTAATAGCATCAGTCCCACCTTGTAATATAGGAACTTTTTTATAAGTATTTGGTAATCTTGTTGCTTTGAAAGAAAATGATAGATTAGACACTCTGTTAGATGTTACATTAGCATCGCTGTAAGTTGGTAGCAATCAAATACTGGTTTTCTTGATTTTACCATCAGCTGCAACGGTAATATGGACTTCTTTCGGAGCTGTAATACCATGTGAATTTAAGTATCTCGCTCGATAAACTTCTCTAGTTGAAGATGAAAGTGAATCATCCGGATAAAGACGCAAATGATTAGAAGATAAAATGTGATCAGCTGGATCATAGAACGGATTACCATCATCAACAATAGATCATTTTGCTCATTCTTGTCCGGGTTTATTAAAATCCGCAGTTATTTTTGTACTAGCATAAGATTCTTCGTAAGGGATTACCTCGCTAGTCTTGCTAATTTCAAAATCTCGATTAGTATTATCTTTTTTCAATGAAAGCGCTAAAGCAACTGCACCAATAGTTATACCAGCAGCACCTAGAATTAATCCGCATGATGCGAGAGCCTTTCATAAATTGATTTTTGAATGATTCCTATTAGGAATAGAGTTAATTGTTTTGGCCATATTTTCCTTATAAATTTTATTTTAAGGTTAAATTATATTTCGCATTGCAAAACAGTCAAGCAAAGTGCATTTACTCATTTCGATTTGAGTACGATATGGCAGTAAAAACGCTAATATATCGTTTAAAAATTATTTTTAAGACAAAATTGATATATACTCCAAAGACGTGCCTTTCTTTAGTGATAATCTAAAAATGTTTATTGATCGTGTTAACTACACTAACACTTATTTACTTGTTGACGATAAAGAAGCTATTGTTATTGACCCAGCTCTTAATGAGCATAAAGTAAATGAAGCACTAAGAGGCACTAACATTAAATTAATTGGTATTATTCTTACTCATGGTCACTACGACCATATTGGTAATACTTTTATATTGGCAAAACAATGGGATGTCCCCGTTTATGTTCATAAGAAAGAAAAAGATGTCATTCAAAAAGGACATTTAGCTGAAATGCTTAACATGAAACCGAATATTGATGAAGGGATTATTCGTTATTTCAATGACACTACATTGGAAGTTGGTCGTTTTCACTTTGACGTAATATTAACTCCTGGTCATACACCTGGGTCTATCTGTTTAAAGTACCACAATTACTTATTTACTGGTGATACGATCTTTCCTGATTCCATCGGAAGAACAGATTTACCATATGGCGATGCAAATGCCATGGAACGTTCATTGAAATTAATGATTGCTAATTGACAAGATGAATGAATGATTTTTCCTGGTCATGGTAATGTTGGCTTAGGCAAAGATATAAAGAGAAGCAATAACTTCTTACACTAGTAATAATTTGATGTTTTGTGTTAATCAAATATTTGCCGGCGCTTAATTAGGCAACTACGGTAACGTGTGTTTCCCTAGGACAATCAGCCATACCTACCATTCAAAATAAGTCAGGTAAGCAATTACCACGGCCTTCAACATTATCTCCAGAGTCATAAGCTGCAGTACGTTTTGCCCAGTCAGTTGCATTCTGAGCACTTCCAGCATGAAATTGTTCAATTTCTAAATTACCAAATATAAAAACATCTAGTCCATCATCGTATGAGAAGATCTCTCCTAAGATAGCGTCAATAAACTCATTAATTAATTCAGCGGGGATGTATTCGTCAATAAAAGTAAATAGATTATCAACATATTCTTTAATTTGTTCATCCGCACCCTCGAAACTGTTTCAATATGTTATATCGCTTGGTTTACAATTTCAATATAAATTTTTAATTCTTGATCCATTAAATGCTTCTCATGTCAATGAAGTAATAGTGCTTGGCAGTCATACATCGTTATTAGGCATCTGTCATCTACCAATTCCTCAATGGCCGATTGTGGTTAATGCTTTTAATCCCCTTAAATCCATATCACACGAAATATAAGCGTCTTCCATGATGTCATCCGCTATTCTATCTCAACGTGTATTGTTTTCTGGTCATATGAATTTATCAACATTTTGGAATGCAAAATTATAGTTATACGCCCCACGTAACGGGTTACCTTTTAAAAATTCATCTTCGCCATCACAATAAAGGTTACATTTCGACATATCAACTTTAATGTGTGGATATTTAGCCTGTCTTCCAGTATAGTCCTCAATTGAATTAACACATTCGGGCAACATTTGAGTTGGTATCAATCCGAATCACGAGCAAGCCGAATTAAACATTGTTCGTAATGTTGATGGTAAAGTAAAATCGTAATCATATTTAGAACCGTTTTGAAGACTTCAGTCGTCGAATATCTCTTTCCCAAAGCATTCTTGTCCAAGCGCAATTACATCATATTTTTTACCATTAACTTTATAGCTGTCAGCAATGTTTATATAAACAGTTTTACCATTGTTAGTTAATCGTGGCTTGTTTTCTCAACCAAGAATAATAATTCCTTCTTTAGTACCATCATTGTCACTAAGGTGAGTCTTAATAGCGTTAGCATCAATCTGAAGATCATCTTTAATGTAATCATTTATACTAGACACTTGGTAAGCAAAATCACTTAAAGGATTATGTGAAACGGTTTTGCAAGAAGAAAGTGTTGTAGAAACTGCTATCCCGGTTGATATACCTAGCGCTCCTAAGCATAAGGTTGTAATAATTCTATTTTTTTTTCATAATTCTAAGATTATATACATGTTTATGTATGATCTCACAATTCTTTTTGTAACTATTTATTTGGCTTTTAAGTTATAATCTCTCTTACTTTTAGGAATCTATGAATAAAAAAATTCAACCAACTATACATAAGGTAATGTTCAAGTGTGCTTCTTGTGGTGCGACATATGAAATTGAATCGACTTTAAAACAAGACACTGTTAATTTGGATGTTTGCGCTAACTGTCATCCCTTCTATAAGGGTGGCGTGGGTGAACAAAAAGTTAAGGGACGTGCTGAAAAACTTTCTGGTAAATTCAATACCGGTAAAGAAACATTAGCATCTAAACCAGTACAAAAAGTTACTAAAGCGAAAAAACAAAACAAGAAAATTATTAAATCGCTAGACGAACTTAAATAGCTGTAATGAAGCAAATATTTCCTTGAGGGGATATTTGCTTTTTAATTATTTTATAAAGAAAGGAAATGTCATGGAATACAATAAACGTTTATACGATTCATTATTATCGATTAAGAAGAAATACGATGAATTGAACGGACAATTAGAAACAACAAATGTACCGGCCAATCAATTAAAGGATATTAATCGTCAACTCAAACACAACAAGCCCATTGTTGATAAATTTAAAGAATATCAAAAGTTAATTGATAACGCTAAGCAGGCTGAGAGTTTACTCAACGAAACCAACGATCGTGAATTAGTGGAAATGGCCAAAATGGAATTAGAAAATGCGAAAATGGCATTGCCGCGATTTGAAAGTGATTTAAAGGTTTTGTTATTGCCTGTAGATCCTAACGACGATAAGAACGTTATCATCGAAATGCGCCCAGCTGCAGGTGGTGACGAGGCAAGCATCTTTGTAGCGGACCTATTTGATACTTATAAGCGATATGCTGATAAGCAGAATTGAAAAATAAAAATTTTTGATATTTCTACTAATTCTCATGGTTATGACTATATCTTTTTCAATGTTCGTGGCGATAACGTCTTTTCTAAAATGAAATTTGAATCTGGAGTACATCGCGTACAACGAGTGCCAGCTACTGAATCAAAAGGGCGAGTACACACATCTACTATTACGGTAGCTGTCATGCCTGAATTTGATGAAATTGATTTCAAAATCAATCCAGCTGATATTCGCACAGATGTTTATCGTGCTGGTGGTGCTGGTGGTCAACATGTTAATCGTACAGAATCAGCTGTGCGTTTTACACACATTCCTACCGGAGTTGTAGTTGCATGCAGCGAGGGACGAAGTCAAATTGAGAACCGTGAAACAGCGATGAAACTATTGCTTTCAAAGATTTGAGAGAAATTAGAGAGCGATCGTGCTAATGAAATATCTGGTTTACGTAAATCGCAAGTGGGAACGGGAGATCGCTCTGAGAAAATTCGCACTTACAATTATCCGCAAAACAGAATTACTGACCACCGTATTGGTTTCTCACTAAATAAATTGGATCAAGTAATGCAAGGTAACCTGGATGAGGTAATTGACGCACTTACAACCGACGAACAAGTTCGCCTCATGAGTCAATTAACAATTTAATTTCATGAATTTCTTACAATTAATAAATTGAGCGAGGGAAAAATATCAAGTTAAAGACGATTTAATTATTTTTGAAGTTATTTTTTATTTATCTAGCAAAGTTAAAAATAAAATCCAATTTACTAAAAATCGTAATACAAAAATAGATTTTAATTTGGCGATGTTCACTAAATTATTAGATGATTATTACTTACACAATAAACCACTAGGACATATTACGAAGAGTACTATCTTTGCTAAACTACCGTTGGACTTATATAAAGGGGTATTGGCACCACGCGATGAAACAGAATTACTTTGTAAGTATGTAATTGATATTCTTAAGAAAGACCGCAAACTGATTTATGGTGCTGATTTATGCTGTGGTAGTGGCAACATTGCAGTTGCTGTCAAGAAGAATTGTGCTTTTATCGATATGACCGCCATTGATATTAATGAAACGGCAGTAATGAATACTAAGCACAATGCTAAAAAGAATAAAGTTGTAATCAATGTCATTAAAGGTGATTTTTATCAAACACTAATTAAAAAACATCTGCGGTTTGATTTACTTATTTCTAATCCTCCTTATGTATCTAATGATGAACTAGATAAATCGATGTTGAAATACGAAGATAAGAAATGCTTCGTAAATAGCAAAGGCGATTTATTTTTTTATGAGACATTGATTAATAATCACAAAAAGATTGTTAATGATGAAAAACATTTTTTATTGGCTTTTGAAATAGGATACAACCAGAAGAAAAGAATACAAAAGCTTTTAAGTAAGCAAAAATTATTGAAATTTGCGCAATTTTATAAAGATTTGAATAATCACGATCGCATCTTAATAATTTATAAAAATTAGTGAATATTTTTTAATAGAGCACCTAAAGTTTTGTAAAATCTATTAACTGATTCAACATTGAGTCGTTCATCTTTACTGTGAACGTTTTCCATTGAAGGACCAACCGAAATACCCGACATCCCTTTAACATTAGGAAGAATGAAACTTGGTTCTACGCCGCCTGAACAGATTCCAATAACTGGATCTTTTTTAAATAAGCGTTTGCAAGTATCACAATAAATTTTTGTTAGGATATCGTCTTGTAACGGTAACCATCCTGGGGTAAAATTATCGGCTTGTGCTTTAGCACCAGCAATTAAAAAAGTTTGGACAATACGATTAGCCAATTTTCTTTGAGCATTATCATAAGGACTACGCACCATAAATACCGATTTAACAGTATTACCGGTGGTTTCAATCAATCCTAGACTGCTTGAAGTTTCTGGCACATTGAATTTCTGATTACGTGTATATAAACCGTTAAAGACACTGTTGTATATACCAATAATTCTTTTAGTGTCCTCTATTGTCATTGGTAATGTTTTAGTGGAAATCTTTTTGGTAACCAATTCAATATTTGTTTCTTCTCAATATTCTAATTGTAAGTTACTCTTTTCGGTAGCAACAATTTCTTGTATGGCAATTAAATCTTCGGTATTGATAGAGATATCAACACTGCAGGCAAAAGGAATAACGTTCTTGGCCACACCAGAACGTTCGATATTGATAATGCGTATTTCGTATTTTAAATTAATTAACATTAAGATATCGAATATCTCTTTAATGGCATTTACACGTTTTTGATCGATCATTTGACCAGAGTGTCCGCCAAGCAAGCTCTTAATTGTGATGTTTAAAGCAGTGGTATTAGGTTTATTTTTATTTTCTCTTTTGAATGGAATAGTGCTATGAACATCAATACTACCTGGACAACCGATATCCACATGTAAATCTTCTTCACCATCTAAATTAATTAGATATTTACTTTTAATTCTTTTAATATCAAAAGATTTAATGCCACCCATACCCGTTTCTTCTTGCGTTGTGAATAATGCTTCGATATTTCCGTGTTGGATAGAAGGATCAGTAAGGGCGGCTAAGATACAAGCAACACCAATGCCATCATCAGCGCCTAACGTAGTGTGATCGGCATATACTCATCCGTCTTGGATAATGGTTTTAATGGGATCAGTATCAAAATTATGAAGAGAATTATCGGCTTTTGCTCCGACCATATCGGTGTGTGCTTGCAAAAGGACTGTTGGTAATTTTTCCAAACCTTTTTTTGCGCCTTTAGTAACAAAAATATTATTAGTGGCGTCAACTTGTGGTTTTAATCCCGCTTTCTTTAATATTTGTGTAATGTAGTCAGTTATACCCTTCTCATTATAAGTAACGTGCGGTATTTGACATATTTCATAGAAGTACTTTCAAACTAGTGTAGGTTTTAATTGTTTAATGTTCATAGTTATTTGCCTTAATAAACATTATTATATGCGTGTTAAACGGATGAGATTATTTTATTGTTATTATGTATTCATAATAATAACATTTATGTCATATATTTTGCTAAAATCTTGTTATGAGAGTATATGACTTTAATGAGATGGATTCAATCTGCTTTGAGATCAATAACGGTAAAGTAGCTGTTGTTGAAACCGACACAGTAATGGGCATCATTTCTAAGGACTCACAATTAATCTATAACATTAAAAAACGTAGCTCACGTAAGAAATTAATTATTCTTGTTGCTTCCATCAGAGATGTGCCTAATTTAACTGACAAACAAACACAAGTAATTGAAAAGTATTGACCCGGACCATTAACAGTGATTAAAAATAACGTTGGTTATCGTATGCCCAATCACGAAGAATTATTAGAGTTAATTGGGAAAACAGGGCCTGTTTTTTCTTCTAGTGCCAATATTTCAGGCAAGACTCCAATTTATAACCACCGAGAGGCGGAGGTAATTTTCAATAAATGAAGCAATAAGATGGTCTTAGTTGAAGGTAAGCAGTTGGGTGGCACCGCATCAACGGTTATTAACATTGATCGTAAAAAGATTTTAAGAGAAGGACCATTGAATGCGAAAGCAATATTGGAGCAGTTAGGTAAATAATATGAAAATTTATATCGCCAACGATCACGCTGGATTAGAAATGAAAAATGCAATTTCGACATATTTGAAAACTAAATATGAAATTGTTAATTTGGGCACAAACACAAAAGACTCAGTAGACTATCCTGACTATGCTTTTAAATTAGGGGAAATAGTTGCTAAAGATAAAGACAGCATTGGTATCCTTATCTGTGGGACGGGTTTTGGTATGTGTTTAGCGGTTAATAAAGTGAAGGGCATACGTGCTGTGAACTTGGTGGATGTGAATACTGCGCCTTTAGCTAAACAACATAATAACGCTAATGTCATTTGTTTGTCGGCTCGCTTTAGTAGTTTCGAAAATAATCAAGCGATTATTGAAGCATTTATGGACGCTCAATTTGAGACACGACACCAACAACGTTTGGATAAAGTCACGAAATACGAAAGGGAACATGGGTAAAAAAATTAACCATAAGATATTTTTAAAACTTGGCGGTGCAAGTAGTGCCCTCGTTTTAAGCGTCGGTGTCGTTTATGGACTAACGATTACTAGCGGTAAAGTGCAATATTTAGATTATGCCCACGCTACTCATTCATTATCATATGGTCGCGATGATAAACATAATTGGATTACACCGATTAAGTCACAGTGAAGTGGTCCTAGTGGCACTTTAAATAAAGACCACTGTTACTTCAACGGTAATACCGGTGATACTGGCCTTACGAGCAGGGAGAATAAATATTCTTTTTCGAACATGATTGTCGATGGACACGATCATACAGCGCTTGATAAATCTTTTAATCAAAGCGCTTATCAAGCGGAAGTGGACTGGACGCACTATGATAATGGGTGAGCAGGTTGTAAGGAAAAGGATTCAGTGCCAATTGATGAACCAAACATGCCAAATGGTTGAGATTTGCATAATGGAAAGTACTCTGGTAAAGCAGATAAACCCATCAATGATTCGATTGCTGGTTTTACTAGCACTTATTTGTCTTCCATTACTACTGGCAAGGCTAAATCATTAATCCTTCCAGGTTTTTTACATCAAACGCCACTAGAAGCTTTTGGTAAAATGCCAATTGCCAAGACTAATGCTGGTTACATTTTGTTAGATTCTAACTTTGGGACGCCACCTAATTTAATTAGTGGTTTTGCACAAAATGTAGCATCAGTTATGTTTCGCTCTGATCAATCAGCTTTCCTAGCTGGATTAGCAGCTGGACAATATTTGAATGAAAATTTTTATGAATACTGAAAACCCAACAAGCCATTAGCAGTAGGTACATTTGGAGGGATCGCCATTCCCACCGTTACTATGTTTATGGGCGGATTTGAATACGGTATTTATATTTACAATTTGTTAGTTGAGAAAAATTGAAGAGAGTATGCCAATAAAATGAAAGAAAATGGATACTGGAAAGATGAGGAACTAAGCAATCGTGATCGACACCAAATTAAATTTATTAATTTAGGTGCACAAGATTCGTGGTTCAGCGGGACGTTTGCCATGGGTGATGGTAAAGCTTGTGTGCAAACATTATTGGCATATGGAGCGGATGTAATTATGCCAGTTGCGGGACCACAAACTATTGATACAGTACAAGAAATTAAGAATCAAAAATCCAATTGTATCGTAGTTGGTGTCGATACACCACAAGAAGATAGTGATATGAATGATAATAGCGTTTATACCGATAAGTCTGGCAATAAGTATGCTAATAAAATTATCAAATTCTCAGCTCAAAAGAACATTACAGGGATTACGGAGCAGATTTTAGACTTAGCTTATAGCGAATCACCTTATTATGAAGTTAATAACGGTAATTGGGTAAAACACGCAAAAGATTCAGCACCATACGATGAATCAAAAGTAATGGTGGGGTCATATGGGTTTTTAACTATTGGTAATGTTGATAATGATGGCGTAAAATCCTCTGGCAATTCCGACAGTCATTTAATCAATTTAATTAATTTTATTACTAATGAAAGCAAAACTAAATACTCTGAAATAATTGAACTCTTAAAAGACGGAACCCTTCTTCCATCACCAGATCACACTGGTGATCCTATTTCCATTTTGGATGACTTAGGTAGCGAAGAACATAGCGAGCACATGGTTTGAAAATGGTAATTATGAAGAAACCGGCAAATAAATGTGCTGTAGAAATGAAAAACATTACCAAGACATTTGGTAATGGTTCGATTATTGCTAACGATGACGTGAGTTTTAGTGTTTACCAAAACGAGATTCACGCGATTGTAGGTGAGAATGGCGCAGGCAAATCAACGTTAATGTCTATTTTATTCGGTATTTATTCTCCTGATAAAGGTGAAGTTAAAATTAATCAAGAAGTTGTTCATTTTAAATCCGCTCAAGACGCTAGTAAAGCGGGAATTGGAATGGTACATCAACATTTTAAGTTGGTTCAGAACTATACATTGCTAGAGAATATTATTTTGGGTGCTGAAATTACAAAGCACGGATTTTTGGATAAGAAAACGGCTGCAGAAAAAATTCAGACAATTGCGCACCAATATAATTTACCAGTTAATTTAAAACAAAAAGTTAGTGAATCTAGTGTTGGTGAACAGCAACGGGCAGAAATTTTAAAACTTTTATATCGTGAAGCGAATATTTTAATATTTGATGAGCCAACGGCCGTTTTATCTGATAAGGAAATTGATGGTTTCTTAAAAATGCTATTATTTTTTAAAAAATTAGGCAAAACGATCATCATCATTACCCACAAGTTAAATGAAGTTAAAGCAATTGCTGATCGTGCGACAGTAATTCGCCAAGGTAAAGTGGTTGATACTTTTGATGTTAGAAAAACTTCAATACAAAAATTAGCAGATTGCATGGTTGGTAAAAAGTTATCACGGTTTATTAATCCACTTTCAAAGAAAGATATAAAACTAACACCGGTTGTTTTGAATGTTCAAAATCTTTCATTAAGAAAATTATCAGAACCTTCCATTTGAGCGGTAAAAAATATATCATTCGACATTCGTGCTGGTGAAATTTTAGGGATTGCTGGGATTGAAGGCAACGGACAATCAGAACTATCGCTAGCCTTAGGAGGACTTTTAAAACCACACAATGGCGCAATAAACTTCTATAGTGAAAAAGATAAAGCACCAATTGCCATCGAGCACAGTTCAGTAAAGAAGATATATGATAACGGCATCGCTCATGTGCCTGAAGACCGCCACAAGTATGGGTTAATCCTTGATGAAACAGTCGCAATGAATATTGTTGCACCGGAGATAGATAAACCCGCTTTTAGTCATGCAGGATTCCTAAATTTTCAAAGTATTAAATACTACTCTAAGATGCTTTGTGCTAAATATGATGTTCGCGGTGCAGCTGGCGGTAAATCGATTGCTCGCAGTTTGTCGGGTGGTAATCAACAAAAATTAGTTCTAGGACGTGAGTTATCACGTGCCCATAAGCTAATTATTATTGCGCAGCCGACAAGAGGATTAGATTTAGGCGCTATTCAATTTATTCATGAAAAAATTGTTGAGGATGCCAAAAAAGGGACAGCCATCATTCTTATTTCATATGAGTTAGATGAGATTTTTGATTTGGCTACGCGTATTATGGTTATGGATAATGGAAAAATCGTTTATCACGGTTCAACCAAAAATACTACGCGAAAAATGATTGGTAAATATATGTCGCACTCTCACGGAAACAATCAAGCGGGAGGTATTTAATGAATATAAAAAACAAATTAAGATTTCAATTTCATACTTTTCAGTACAGTAGTAATCGGCGTAAAGGGTTTAAAAACTTATTTGTTTCGGTATTAGCCATCATATCTGCCATCATTATTTCCTTATTAATTACAGTGATTATTTATCGTGACGGTAGTAAATTTGGTGGCATTTTAAAACAGATTTTCATCGCTCCGTTCCAAGATGCTGCACATGCAGATTACACCGTATCAACCATTGCCATCTTTGGTGTGGCGGCCTTGTCGTTTCTCTATGCATTCAGAGCAGGACTATTTAACATCGGCATTTCTGGCCAGATGTTATTTGCTGGCATTATCGCGGTTATTATTGGGCAACGTATTGGTACTGCACTTCCGACTGGAATAGGACAAATCATTATGCTGCTGATTTGTATTATTTCAGCAATGTTAATTGCAGGGATCATTGGAGTATTTAAAGCCTTCTTCAATTTGAATGAAGTAGTTTCGTCGATTACTTTTAATTGAATCATTTATTTTGTGGGAACATGGTTATTAGTTAAATGTGCACATAGTACCGATGGAACAAATTCAGATCCCTTAAGTAATAATCTTATTTTATCTACTGGCACTAATACTTGATTACCTTTGATTATCATTTTTATTATTTTATCGGCACTAGTCATTCTGACTTTATCTTATACTACCTTTGGTAAAAAGATTATTAACACAGGTATGTCGATTACTGCGTCACAATACGCTGGTTATTCAGTAAAAAGAAACCAGATTGTTGCGATGTTAGTTTCCGGTGGATTAGCTGGTGTATTAGGGATGATGGTATATTTGGGGCGTACCAATTCCATTCCAATGAACATTTTGAGTAAGTCAATTCCTGGAGAAGGGTTTAGTGGCATCTCTGTTGGCTTAATTGCCATGTCTAATCCGTGAGCAGTCATGCCAGTTTCTTTCTTCTTTGGCATGATTGATGGTTCAAAGGGAGCGATTCAGTCAGCATGTCACGTTGATCCGGCAGTTTCTGATTTAATTTTTGGGATCGTTGTCTATGGTTCAGCAATTGTCATGATTTTCTATTACATTGTGCCATATACGTGGTATTTACGAATCTTTAAAGGTAAAGGGTATGTAAAATATTACAATGATTATTTTAATAATGTGCAAGTTTCATTAGAGGAAAGCTGAAACGCCATTCATTATTTAAAATATCAAGTTAATAGGGAACGACACAAACAAGCAGTTAGCGATATTGATCCTAATGTATTGAAACAGTTTAAAATTCGAGCTAGTGATATTAACAAAGCTAAAATGGCAACTTATCAGCAAACAATTTATCAAGTCTTCTTTACACATCGAGACATTGCTAAATACACTTATTACTATGAAGCGTCACTTACTAATAAGGAAGAACGCGTTAATAAAATTGATTTGGCTATTAACTTGAGCATTGAAGAAAAATCATCAGGACTAGTTTTGAAATTGCAAAGCAAGAAAAATAATTACATAAAAAAAATGGATAATAAACTTATGAAGCTTAAAGCAATTCTGACACAATTGCAAAGTAAAGTTCGGCAAGGAGGTAAAAGCTAATGGGTATTTCAGGTATTATTTTTAATTATTCATTATTATTTGCCACCATCTTAATGGCTGGCGCGTTGGCTGGTTATTTATCAGAACGAGCTGGAATTGTTAATATTGGTATTGATGGGATGATGTGCTTTGGCGCAGTATTTTTCGCAATTTTCTCATCACCCGTCTTTAAGATGTCAACTTATGGACCAGGTATGTTTATTTTTCCACTGCTCTTAACAATGATATTTACGACGATCACCGGGGTGATGCATGCTTTTGTCACTATTAAATTAAAAGCCAACCACATTATTTCTGGAACAGCGATTAATTTAATTGGTGTTGCATTAGCAACTTTTCTGAATGCTCCATTAGGTGCGGCGCTTTATAATTCTAGTCGTTTGGCTTCTGGCTTTAGTGACTTCCTATATATAGGGAATTCCGTTTATGGTTCATCCATTATTATGTTTATCCTAATTGTAATCATTGCTGTAGTCATTTATATTGTGATGCAATATACCAGAGTTGGTTTACGCTTTCGTGCTGTTGGCGAGAACCCTAATGCAGTTGATGCACAAGGTATTAATGTTAATAAGTATCAATGAGTTGGTGTTATCTTATCTTCGGCTTTGGCAGGATTTGCTGGTGCAATGTTTGTGTTTAATGTAAAACAATTTGGCGGTAATACACAAGGGTTAGGTTATTTAGCACTTGGTATCATGATTGCGGGAGCATGGAAAGTAGAATGAATCGCCTTAGTTTCCATTTGTTTCGCTTTGTTCAGCGCATTATCATATACTTCAGTATTGACTAACCTAGGATTACCAAGAGCGGTTGCTTTCGCTATTCCATATATCATTACGATCTTTGTTTTATTAGGTTTTTCTAAATGGGTAAGACCACCAGCTCATGATGGTATCCCATTTGATAAGAGTAAACGATAGGAGTTTAATATGTTGTTCAAAATATCTCATCCATTAATTAATGTCAAGTTGTCACGCATGCGTGACAAGAATACTGAAAGCGTTAAATTTCGCCGTAATTTAGTCGAACTTTCGGAGTTTATGGCTTACGAAGTGACGAAGAATTATAAAACGATTGCAACTAGTATCACTACGCCACTAGCTAAAACGAAAGGTTTTAAATTAGAAGCGCCGATTGTATTGGTTCCTATTTTACGTGCCGGCTTAGGAATGATTGATGGATTTTTATCTTTAATTCCTAATGCCCCAACAGGTTTTATCGGTCTATATCGTAATGAAGAAAATTTACAACCAGTACAATATTATTGTAAATTACCTAAATGTACTAAGGGTGCCAACGTTATTATTCTCGATCCAATGCTTGCTACCGGTAATTCCTCAGTTGAAGCAATTAACATTGTAAAAAAATATCAACCCGCATCCATCAAATTAGTTTGTATTGTAAGTGCGCCAATTGGAATTAAAAATGTGATGGCTAAACACAAAGATGTAGATATTTATACGGCAGCAGTCGACGCTAAATTAAACAAAAACGGTTATATCATTCCTGGTTTGGGCGATGCTGGTGATCGTATTTTTGGGACAAAGTAATGGATAAAAATCGCTTTTATTTTCTTTCGTTGATTGCCTCAGGTATCTTAATGGCTATTTTGTTTTTAGTGGCCTTTATTATGAGTTTAGTCACCAAGAACATGAGTATTTTATTTTCGGTATTATTGACTATTTGAATGCCATTTGCTTGTATCTGGTTATCAAAAATTTGCAATGATTCAGTTTTTCGAATGGGCAAAGAGGGTATGGGTAAAGGTAAATTAATATTTGTATCCATCATTTTGTTTACCTTGAAATATATTGTTGTTGTTGTTCCTCTGATTGTTGGTCTAGCCGTGAACAACGGGACGCACCGTCATTATTTTGATTCTATTTTCCTGGTGGTGGCAACCTTAATTTATCCACTAACAACATTGGTAGTTCAAGGTTATTTTGTTAGAATTAGTAAGAAGGAACATAAATAATGATTAGTGCTAGCTCAGGATTATTTCAATTAAGACCGCAAATTGTTTCAATTGCGGTAGTTTTAATTATCCTTGCGACACTTTTTATTACCTATTATGTCAAATTGAAAAAAATACCAGTTAATCAAGCACCAGGCGGTATTGTGTTAATTGTTCAAATCTATGTAGAGTATATTCGTAATTTAGTGGTAGATATATTAGGTAAGAGATTAGAAAAATTAACACCATACTTTGTATTCCTATTTTCTTATTTAATTCTTTCGAATGTAATAGGTATTGTGGGACTAGAAAATCCAACAGCTTCATTAACAGTGACTTTAACGTTAGGTTTAGTGATGTTTATTGGAACATTCGTTATTGGACTGCGTTTCCAAAAGTTATCATACCTAACTAGGTTTACTTTTAACATTCAAGTTAATGGCAAACATGTGCCAGTAATGATCAATCCTCTAGGTATTATTGAAGTAATTGCGCCATTAATTTCGATCTCTTTCCGTTTATGAGGAAATATTTTTGCTGGTAGTTTAATTGCTACATTATGGTTTTATTTAACGGCCGATATTTTCCATGCCATTCCTGTTATTGGAGTAATTAATTTATTGGGCGGTTTGACTGCTCCGCCTATTCATGGCTATTTTGATTTACTTTGTGGTTGCATTCAAGCTTTAGTTTTCACATTGCTGACAATGGTTTACTGGACCTTAGCAAAATCGCATGGTAATTATGATGAAAATGGTCAACCATTACACCACGCCAAGAAAAGCGTTAATACTTTAGCCTAGAAATCTATAAATTAACCATAGGATAATATTAATTATTTACGGTAAATAATAATTTATTTCTGTGTTTTTATAGCGGTATTTGTAACACCATCTATAGATAACTAAAAAATAATAAGAAAAATTTATTTTTTTCGGCAATATGTAAATGGAGGCCTATATAATATATGGAACAAGAAAAGATACAGACTAAGGTTGCTCAAATGAACAAAACCGAATGAGATAAGTACAAAGAAGGCAAACGTTTTAATGTCAATATTGTTACAAAGACTAGGGCAAAAGTTACATTGGAAGACGTTATGAGTGAGATTAAGACCATTAAGTCTGACATGATTGAAGTCAAGTCAGATATCGCTCAATTGAAGGCAGATGTTGTAAATATTAAGGGTGTGTTGGAACGCAATAACCTTCATTAAACCAAAATGGATTTATAGGATAAAATGATAATTTTTTATAATCAAAGTTGTTAATTTTCATATATTGATTAGTTATATATAGTTTAACAAAAATTCAATAATAGTATTATTATTAATATATTAATAAATAGGAGAATATATGTTAGATACAATACACAATGCCTTATCAGTTCTTTCAGCTAATGACATTAATGATATGTTTGGTGCTTGAATTGGCGCTGGCGTTTCCATGGTTGGTGCCATGGGCGCGGGAGTAGGACAGGGATTTGCTGCCGGTAAAGCCTCTGAAGCAGTTGCTCGTAACCCCGAAGCTGAATCAAAAATCCGTACTATGATGATCGTAGGTTGCGCGATTGCTGAAACTTCAGCTATTTATTCTTTAATTGTTTCTATCCTTTTAATCTTCGTAGTGTCACCGAAGTAATTGAGGTTTGGATAGTGCTTCAAAAACGTTTTCGTGCATTATTACTTAGTGCACTCATATTAATCGCTTTTAGTCTTTGTTTTTTTATGACTGGTTGTGCACCGGTTGATCAAAGCGATATTATGAATGCGCTATTTCCTAACTTATGGGTTTTTTTATCACATGTCTTTGCTTCGGTGGTTTTAATTACGATCTGTATTTGATTAGTCTGAAAACCAACAAAGACTTCTTTAGAAAAAAGACGCAATTATATTGCAAAGGAAATCAAGGATGCAGAGCAGGCTAAAAAAGAGGCCTTTGATCGTTTAGCACAAGCTGAGCAAGAAAAGATTCAGGCACATTCACAAGCGGCATTAATTGTGGAAAACGCTTCGAAACAAGCTTATCATCAAAAAGAGCAAATCGAAGGTGAAGCGCAGCAAAACGTTAAGCGCATGTATGATGATGCTAAAAATGAATCAGTTAAATTACAAGAAAACATTAAGGCAAATATGCATAAGCAAATTGTTGATATTGCCTTTGACGCCACTGAGTCTTTATTACAAGAAAAAATTGATGAAACTACCAATCGTAAGTTCATTGAAGAATTTATTAAGAATCTACCGAAAAAGGAGAAACGAGGTTAATTATGGTTAATGGTATTACCCTTGGATATGCTCGTGTCTTATTCGATTTAGGAATAAAAAATCAAAACCTTGAAATTTACGCTAAAAACAGTAGTAACTTACTAGATATTTTAAATAGCGATCCTGAATTGTCTAAAATATTAATTAATACAAGCATTAGTAAAGAAGAACGTAAAGTTTTTGTACAAGATATCTTCGCTGAATTCCTTGATATTAATTTCATTCGTTTCATTTGGACCATTATTGATTTTGATCGTGCTAGATTATTTGAAACCATTATTAAGACATTTTTAAAATTATGTAATCAGTATTATGATATTGGTTATGTCAAAGTAACATCGGCTTTTGCTTTAAGTGACAAAGAAAAACAAGCCTTAGAAGCCGCTATTAAAATACGTTTCAATAAAGATAAAGTGGTGTTATCCAGCGAAATTGACCCTTCGATTATTGGGGGAATTAAAATTGAATCCGATTCTATTGCCATTGATGATACGATTAAAAATCGGATTCAATTAATTAAGAAGGACTTATTAGGTAATAATAAGTTAATGGAGGAGTAATATGTCTTTAAAAGATACAGATCAATTTTCAACGGTTATTAAAGCACGTATTGCTAAATATGCCAAAACAACCTCCGTGAGTGAAGAAGGGGCTGTTATTTCCATTGGTGATGGTATTGCCAGTGTTAGTGGTTTAGACAACGCAATGTTGTATGAGTTAGTGGAATTTGAGAACGGTTCATTCGGCATGGTGCTTAACTTATTAGCGGATTATGTCGGTATCGTTATGTTGGGTGATTTTGACAACATTAGTGAAAATTCCATTGTTAAAAGAACGAAGCGTGTTGTTTCTGTTCCGGTTGGCGATGTTATGCTGGGCCGTATTGTTAACCCACTAGGGCAAGCCATTGATGGTCACGAACCAATTCAAGCTACCAAGTTTGCCAACATTGAGAAAATTGCTCCCGGTGTTATGACGCGACAATCAGTTAGTCAACCACTAGAAACCGGTATTTTATCAATTGATTCCATGTTTCCAATTGGTAAGGGTCAACGTGAATTAATTATTGGTGATCGACAAACTGGTAAAACTACCGTGGCGATTGACACTATTTTGAATCAAAAAGGTAAAGGTGTTTATTGCGTTTATGTTGGTATTGGTCAAAAGAACTCATCAATTGCCCAATTAGCGCGTGTTCTACAAGCAAAAGGGGCAATGGACTATACCGTTATAGTTTCAGCGACAGCTTCTGATATCCCAGCTTTAAAATATATTGCGCCATATGCTGGTGTTACGATTGCTGAAGAATGAATGAGTCAAGGTAAAGATGTATTAATCATCTATGATGACCTTTCTAAGCATGCGGTATCTTATCGAACATTATCTTTATTATTACGTCGACCACCAGGACGTGAAGCTTACCCTGGAGATATTTTCTATTTACACTCACGTCTATTAGAAAGAGCGGGACGACTTAACAAGGAAAACGGTGGTGGTTCAATTACCGCTTTACCGATTGTTGAGACACAAGCCGGCGATATCTCTGCCTATATCCCTACTAATGTTATTTCAATTACTGATGGTCAATTATTTATGATGACATCATTATTTAATGCTGGGCAACGTCCTGCAATTGATGCGGGATTATCGGTATCTCGTGTTGGTTCAGCAGCGCAAATTAAATGTGTTAAGCAAATGTCCAGTTCCTTGAAATTAGAATTAGCGCAATATCATGAATTAGATGCTTTTAGCCAATTTGGTAGTGATTTGGATGCTGATACGAAGCGTGTATTGGAACATGGTAAACGTGTGATGCTTATGATCAAACAGATTCAAAACAATCCAATTGATCAAATTGATGAAACTATTTTATTGTTTGCTATTAAAGAAAGATTTATCAAGTGAATTCCACTTAATAGTTTTGATGATTACAAGACATCAATTTTGAGTCACTTTGCTGATTTACCTTTACGTAAGGAATTGGTTGAGAAAAAAGCTTTTGATGATAGCATGACTGCTAAGTTCAAAGAGGAATTTAAAAAATTCACTAAAAATTATGTATTGAAATTAAAAGATTATGATCTTAAAAGTTATGGTTCAAGTATTGAACTAGAAGTTGAACACGATCATAAAGTGAAGAAATAGTTATGCAATCATTAGATAAAATTAAAAGACGAATAAAGACAGTTCAAACAACCTCCAAGATTACGGGGGCGATGAAACTTGTTGCTACTGCTAAAATTAAAAAGCAAATGACTGAATTTAAAACAGTGAGTGACTTCTGTCAAGACTTTTATCACATTATTGAAGACCTTGCGAAATTAATCTCACAGAAAACCTTTTATCAAGCGAAAAAAGGAAGTTCGACAAAGAAATTATGAATAATTGTGACTTCATCTTTGGGGCTATGTGGTGCTTTTAACATTAATGCATGCAAACATTTAATGGGGTTGATTCAACCTAGTGATCAAATAATCGTTATTGGACGTAAAGGTTATTCTTATTTGAGAGCGCATGGTTTGGGTGATCAAATTACTGATTTCATGGAAATGTCAGAGGCGAATTTTAATTATTTAGAATTATTACCAACTAGCGAATTAATTATGGATTTATATAATCAAGGCAATTTTGCTTCTGTACATATTGTTTATACAAAATTTATTAATTCGATTACATTTACGCCGGCCGATGTACAAGTTTTACCTTTAAATTATTCTCTTTTCAAAGCTGATGAATCAAAAAGCACTTGTAGCTATGTGGCGTTAACAGACGATCATAAAGAAATTGCTTATGATCCCAGTGTAAATAATATTTTGGCGACTTGTTTGCCAATTTACTTGACTACATTAATGTTTGCAACTATTGCTGAATCAAAAGTTTGTGAGAATGGCGCACGTCGTAATGCGATGGAAACAGCAACCGATAATGCTAAACAGTTAATTGAAGATTTAACATTACAATTTAACCGTGCACGACAAGAAAACATTACACAAGAAATTAATGAGATCGTAGCTGGAGCTGGTAGTTAGGGGTAAATATGTCAGAAATTAAACAACCGAAAAAGAATAATGGTTATATTCAAGAAGTGCTTGGTCCAGTAGTGAACGTTAAATTTCCTACTAACGAATTACCTAACATTAATGATGCATTAAGCGTACAACGTGATGATGTTAAGTTAATTTTGGAAGTCGCTCAAATCGTTGGAGATGATGTGGTTCGTTGTATTTCCATGGGCTCGACTGATGGTTTAAAACGAGGTGACATTGTTGTTCAAACCGGGACTCCAATTCGTGTCCCCGTAGGGCAAGGTGTATTGGGACGTATGTTTAACGTCATCGGACAGCCCATCGATAACAAGCCAATGCCATCTGAAAATGTGAAGTATATGCCAATTCATCGTGATCCTCCACCATTTGCTGATCAATCTACGGCAACGGAAATTTTAGAAACGGGTATCAAAGTAATTGACCTATTAATCCCTTATGCAAAAGGTGGTAAGATTGGTTTATTCGGTGGTGCAGGAGTTGGTAAAACCGTTCTTGTGCAAGAGTTAATTCATAATATTGCCACAGGACATGGTGGTCTTTCAGTTTTTGCTGGTGTTGGCGAGCGAACACGTGAAGGTAACGATTTATATTATGAAATGATTGATGGCGGTGTTATTGATAAAACAGCGTTAGTGTTTGGTCAAATGAATGAACCACCAGGAGCACGTATGCGTGTGGCCTTAACTGCTTTAACAATGGCTGAATATTTCCGTGATGAAAATCATCAGGACGTTTTATTGTTTATTGATAATATTTTCCGTTTCACTCAAGCTGGTTCAGAAGTTTCAGCTTTACTTGGCCGTATGCCTTCAGCTGCTGGATATCAACCAACTTTAGATTATGAAATGGGGCAGTTACAAGAACGAATTACTTCGACTAAGGACGGTTCAATTACATCTGTACAAGCCATTTATGTACCAGCAGATGATTTAACTGATCCTGCCCCCGCTACGACATTCACACACTTGGATGCGAAGACTGTCCTTGATCGTAAAATTACAGCGTTAGGTATTTACCCCGCGATTAATCCGCTTGATTCATCATCGCGATTATTAGATCCAAATGTTGTAGGGATTGAACATTACAAAGTGGCGCGTCGTGTCCAAGAAATTTTACAAAAATTTGAAGAGTTACAAGACATTATTGCCATTTTAGGAATGGATGAACTTAGTGAAGAAGATAAATTGACCGTTTCGCGTGCACGTCGAATCCGTAATTTCTTATCACAGCCATTCTTCGTAGCTGAAAAGTTCTCTGGTTATGCTGGCGCATATGTGAAAGTAAAAGACACAATTAGTGGTTTCAAAGAAATCATCGAAGGTAAATGCGATGATATTCCAGAACAACTCTTTCTTTATGCATCGACGATTGCCGATGTACGTAAACGTGTGAAAAAATAATGGCTAAGGAATTTAAATTAAAAATTAATACGCCTAGTGGTATCTTCTTTGAAGATAATGTTTTTCAAGTGGAATTAAAAACTGTTAATGGTTATATTGGTATTTTAAATGATCATGCACCAATGATTGGATCAGTCATTCCTTCTATTTGTTTTATTCGTGATGCCAAAGGCAATCGTCTTTCGGCGTTAATTAATAATGCGATTTTTAAAATGGACGGCAAAGTATTAAATATCATCACGGATTATTTTGATTTCACTGATAATGTTGACGATTCGGTTTTTGAAAAACGAAAAAAACAAATCGATCGTGCTTTAAACAATAAGAATATTAAAGATAGTAAAAGTTACGCTTTAATTGAAACAAAATTAGAACAAGAATTAAATCAGTTAAAGAAAATTGCTAAGAAATAATTAGATTACTATCGTAGATAATCATCTATTTTTATGCGTTTATATCGAGTTGCAATAATAAATGAGCATTTTTATATTCAAAATAAAACGTAAATGTATAAACAATATATGAAATTTAAAAAAATATTAACGTTGTCCTTCGTAGGACTAACTGGTCTTGGAGCATTAACGGGTGTTATTTATGCAAAACACGGTAATTTAGTCACTGGTAACAAGTTACAGATAAATAAATCTGTCGGTAAGTATTGCCACGATGAAACTAATGGAACAAACATTACACAAGCACAATTAGACGATCACACGAAAGCGGTATGTGATAAATTGCAACTTGAATTAAAAGCTGCGTGAGTGGATGACAATGCTATTGCGCAATTAGTTGGAACATTAAAAGCCAATTTGATTAATTTTCAGCCAAACGTTAACAATGATTCGAATAATATCCAACAAGCCATATTGAATCAAAAATATGCTTACTTAAATGAACAAGCTAAACAATTAGGTATTGAAGTAGCAGATTTTAATGCATATCAAAAATCAATTATTCCTCAAACGCATACCCTCTATATTAATGATTTAATAGATGCAGGCGTTGATATGAAGACAGCACAGCAGACAGCTGATCAAATGTCTGATTTACAATTAACCTTATTGGGTCAAGCACAAACTCAACTTTGTTCTGATTTGGATTTTGCATTGATAATGGCGAACACACAAGCCATGTCATCTTTTGATATTAATGCAATTAAATCAAAAGGCAAGATGTCAATATCATCACATGAAAATCAAGATCGTTTGACTAACGCAGAATTGCATGCCGTGCTTAATTACGCTAGCTCGATTTTAAATACACGATTAGTAGTTCAAGACAACGATAAATTCATTCCTACATTAAAAGATTATTCATCCAATGGTAAATACGAAATTGGCGATGTAATTGATGAGGTTGATTTAAAGAATTTGTTCAATTTTACTTACAGTTCAACTTATGGAGCTGATTTAAGTCAGTATACAATTGATGATTTGCCGGCGACAGTTACTGGCGAATACAGTGCCGATATTGTTAATAATATTTCCGTTAATTTACCATTGGGTACATACAAAAATGAATTTGCTTCTTACGAATTGGGAGATATTATTCCTGGGTATCAATTAAGAGCAAAGATTATTTCGATGGATGATATAACCGATTCACACGAATGCTCAATGTCACTATTGTTCGGGGTGTCATCCGATAATAATCCAGGAAATATCATATGACAAGAGGATAGTGGTAAAGAAATAGCAAGTGAAAGTAGCGCAAATAATATCACATTGAAAGTTAACAACAATGATAATCGTTCATACATTGCTCAGCATAAATATTATCTTGATCAGCAACCGGCTAACATTGTTGATAATTATGCGCCTGATAACTTGGGGCGTTGATTTGGTGATACAGCTAGTCAAAGAAATAAAATCGAAGTTGTTTTGTCGAAGGCGTTTGTTAATCCTGATAATGGGGAATATGATTTTGCTAACCACCCATTAATCCTAAATGATCCAGCTGATATTGCTGGCATTCCAAGTGCCGATAATTTAGATTTACACGCTACATTTCACACTAATCAAACCATCAAATTAAAAGTAAGTTATGCAAATACCAACGCCGCTGGCGAGGATAATTTATCATATTTAACATTAAACTATTGTTATGAGGACGATGGCCGTCCTGTGAAAGATATCCCTTGATGTATCAGTGGTAAAACTTACAATACTTTAGATGTTAGATACGAAATGTCACAGGAGATTAAAGATGATATCGCTAAGGCAACGAGCGATATTGATCTAATTGAAAGTTATAAATACGGCATTGATAGCTTTTCAGAGACTTCAGAAGATGATATGAAACAAATTAAGAATTTTTATAACAATAATGTTGGTTTTAATGCACTTGAGATTGCTAATAGTATTTTATTAACGGGGGCGCTAATTACCTATGGGGTTATTATTGGTATTTCCTTTGGTTTAGATGCAGATGCAGTGAAAAATGAGGCTATCTGTGCGACTGCAGTTGTACTCAATATAGCTTGTCTAGTTTTAACAGGCATTTTATTAGATGGCGAAAGGGGAATTAATAAACGATATGAGCATTTAAACACGGCTGCGACTTCGCCAAATGTTAAATCAACCATTGATGATTCATTTACATCCATTGAAGTATATAAAGGTTATATTACAGACCCTCTATATAACATCGTTGGCAAGGATGAAAGTTGTAAAAAGGTGATAAAAGAGAAAGAACAAATGTTTCAATCGAACATTTTTGATCCAATTGTTGATGTTATGGGCAAAGACAATAGTTGAAGCACAGCAGATATCAACCGCATCAAACAAACATTAAAATATGAAGGAGACGTCAAGTCGGCTAAATCCATCGCCTACAATACTTTATGTGGGGGATCACTGGTTACCACATTGACTACACTTGCTCATTCATATTGGGGTATAGGAATATCATATGCGGAAGACTTATATGAGAAAAATAGGGGCGTATTCCGAGTAGTTACAGTTGACGGGAAAAGAGTTATCATGGAGCTTGATGACGATACCGCAGATTATGTAAGCTGATGCGTTCGGATTTCCGAAAGTGTGAAGTCTAGTGAACGTAAAGGGGCAGACGCGCTTAAAGCGACAATGAAATTTAACAAGCTTTGAGGACGACAAGTACAACTCTTATTGTTGATGCTTCAATCAGAAAGTACATTTGAGACAGTGCTAAAATTGTTACTATCGGCATTTGGAAAATAATCAATGCACTATTTTCACTATTATTGGTAGTCATTTTGCGATTGAATTTTCCAAATTAAAATTATTAATTATTGATGGTGAACGATATCTATAAAAATCTTATGCATTTATTCAATAAATTAGTTGCAAGATTTTTTTAATAATATATTATCATTAATACAATGAATTGATAGGGGGAAAGATGATCGGATACCTGGTATTGGAAAACGGCATGATTTTTTCTGGCGAAAGAATCGGATACCAGTGCGACAAAATTTTTGAAGTTGTATTCAATACTTCTATGTCTGGATACATAGAAGTATTGACCGATCCATCATACACTGGACAAGGGATTGTCTTTACTTACCCTTTAATTGGTAACTATGGTGTGATGCGTGAAGATGTCGAATCTGCTAAGATTTGAGTAAGTGCAATCTTTGTTCATGAATTAGCTGATTTCGCTTCTAACTTTCGAAAAGGTATTAACCTTAATGATTTTTTAATTGAACACAAAATACCCGGTTTACAAAATGTTAATACGCGTGCATTAACCAAAATTTTAAGAGAAACTGGTGTTATGATGGGGAAGATTTGTGATGATGCTACTGATGCCGAAAAAATCGTTACTGAAATTAAACAATATCATCCTACACTTCCTGTAGATTTAGTGACAACTAAATCTATCCAAACAATCGGTAATGGTAAATACCATATTGCCCTTTTGGATTTTGGTGTGAAAGGTAACATCGTTAAATCATTATTAAGCAGGGATACAAAGATCACATTATTTCCAAGTGAGTCTAGCTATGAAGATATTATGAAAATAAAACCGCACGGAATTGTTCTTTCGAATGGTCCTGGTGATCCTAAAGATAACGTAAAGGCGATTCAAACCATTAAAAAATTGTATGAATCAAGTACTCCCATTTTAGGTATTTGCTTAGGCCACCAATTATTGGCTTTAGCAACTGGGGCTGATACGAAGAAACTTAAATATGGCCACCGCGGCCCCAACCATCCTGTTAAAGATCTACAAAGCAATCGTATTTATATTTCTTCACAAAATCACGGCTACTATATTGATGAATCTACCCTTGACCCTAAGGTGTCATATGTGACTTTTCGTAATGTTAATGACAAAACCGTTGAAGGCTTAAAATATCACAATAAGCAAATCGCAACAGTACAGTTTCACCCCGAAGCTTGTGCTGGTCCATTAGATACTAACTACCTCTTTGATGATTTCATAAACATCCTTAAAGGAGAAAATCATGCCTAAGAATCTTAATATTAAAAAAGTATTAATGATTGGCTCTGGACCAATTGTCATTGGTCAAGCGGCAGAATTTGACTATGCTGGTACACAAGCATGTAGTGAACTTAAGAAAGAAAACATAGAGGTAGTATTAGTAAATTCTAATCCAGCCACTATTATGACGGATAAACATATGGCCAATAAGATTTATATTGAGCCACTTACAGTTTGTTCATTGCAAAAAATTATTGAAATTGAAAAACCTGATAGTATCTTGCCAAACCTTGGTGGGCAAACAGGATTAAACTTAGCAATGGAATTACACGAAAATGGGTTTTTGGATAAACACCACATTCGTTTGTTGGGGACATCGGCTGAAGGTATTAAGAAGGCCGAAGATCGTCAAGCGTTTAAAGATACCATGGCTAAAATTAATGAACCATGTATTATTTCTAAGGTTGTGGAAACAGTAGATGCAGCGATTGCTTTCGCTAAAGAAATTAATTATCCAATCGTTGTTCGCCCCGCCTATACATTAGGCGGTAGTGGTGGCGGAATTGCCTCTAATCAGGCTGAATTAACGGCGATTGCTCAGACTGGTTTGCAGGCTTCACGTGTTCATCAGATTTTAGTAGAACGTTGTGTATCAGGTTGGAAAGAAATTGAATTCGAAGTCATACGTGATAGTATTGGCAACGTTATTACCGTATGTAATATGGAGAACATTGATCCCGTTGGAATACACACTGGTGATAGCATTGTCGTTGCTCCTTGTCAAACTTTAGCTGACAAAGAATTACAAATGCTAAGGACATCGGCTTTAAAGATTATTAGTGAGCTTAAAATTGAAGGTGGGTGTAATGTCCAATTCGCTTTGAATCCTAAATCTTTTGAGTATGCCGTTATTGAAGTGAATCCTCGTGTTAGTCGTTCTTCAGCGTTAGCTTCTAAAGCAACCGGGTATCCTATCGCTAAGGTAGCAACGCGTATTGCGATTGGTTATACTTTAGATGAAATCATTAATAGTGTTACTAATAAGACGTTCGCTAGCTTTGAACCCGTATTAGACTATGTAGTAGTGAAGATACCGAAATGACCTTTTGCTAAGTTCATTACTGCTTCACGTACATTGGGTACACAAATGAAAGCCACCGGCGAAGTGATGGCAATTGCACCATCATTAGAAATGGCTCTGATGAAAGCGATTCGTTCATTAGAAGAAAAGAATATTGATGGATTAATTTCTCATAAATTAAAAAACATTTCGACTGAGCAAATTGAGGAAGACTTACGCATCATCAATAATGATCGTATTTGGGTAATTGCTGAAGCTTTAAGACGCAAAATCACGATTGAGAAAATTAGTAAGATTACGACCATCGATCCATTCTTCATTGATAAAATGAATAAAATCGTTTTAATGGAACAATCACTAAGAAATGGAACACTTTCTAAAGAGTTGATTCTTAAAGCCAAACGTTACGGTTTTACTGACCAATCCATTGCGGCATTAATGAAGAAGACAGAAAAGGAAATTAAAGACTTCCGTATAAGTAATAAGATTATTGCTGCTTTTAAAATGGTGGACACCTGCGCTGGTGAATTTGATGCTGCTAGTTCATATTATTATTCTAGCTACGATGAAGGTAATGAAGTTGACACCAATACTAAGAAGAAAAAAATTCTTATTATCGGTAGTGGTCCCATTCGGATTGGACAAGGAATTGAATTTGATTATTGCTCAGTCCATTGTGTGTGAGCATTACAAAAGAAAAATTATGAGACAATTATTGTCAATTCTAATCCCGAGACTGTCAGTACAGACTTCGATATTGCCGATAAATTGTATTTCGAACCATTAACCCACGAAGATTTAGCTAATATTGTTGAATTAGAGAAACCCGATGGTGCGATTACCCAATTTGGAGGACAAACTGCTATTAAGTTAACCAAAGCTTTAATGCAGATGGGTGTCCCAATCTTAGGAACAAGTGAAAAAGACATGGATCGTGCTGAAGATCGCCAAGAATTTGACGCGGCTTTGACTGCTTGTAATATTCCGCGTCCTGCCGGAAGTACGATTTATACAGTAGCAGAGGCTCGTAAAATTGCAAATGAATTAGGTTATCCGGTCTTAGTGCGCCCTTCTTATGTTTTGGGTGGACAAGGGATGGCTATTGCACATGATGATGAAAGTTTAACGCAATATGTTAATAATATTAATGTTGTGCACCAAGAGCATCCAATTCTAATTGATAAGTACATGAGCGGTCGTGAAGTGGAAGTAGATGCGATTTGTGATGGTACTGATATTTTAATCCCCGGTGTCATGGAACACTTAGAGCGTGCTGGTATTCATTCCGGTGATAGTATTTCAGTTTATCCTTCTCACACGATCTACCAAGAACACATTGACACGATTGTTCAATATACCAAGCGCATTGCCTTGGAACTAAAAGTAATTGGTGCTTTAAACATTCAATTCATCATTTCGGCTGATCGAGTGTATATCATCGAGGTAAACCCACGTTCTTCTAGAACGGTGCCTTATATTAGTAAGGTAGCAGATTTACCAGTGATTGATATTGCCACTAATGTTATTTTAGGCGAGAAATTAAAAGACATGCCTTATGGAACGGGACTATATAAGAAGTCTAATTACATTGCGGTGAAATTACCGGTATTCTCATTTGAAAAAATTAAAGGCAGTGAGACTTCATTAGGTCCGGAGATGAAATCCACTGGCGAAGTGTTAGGTATTGATAAATTCTTTTCCAACGCCTTATTAAAGGCTTTTATCGCTGGTGGGGTTAATATCCCTAATAATGGAAATATCTTCGTGACAGTGCGTGTAAAAGATCGTGAAGAAGTATTGCCGATTGTTAATCGCTATGTTGATATTGGATTTAGTATTTATGCTACCCCAGGGACTGGCCAGTTCCTAATTGAACACGGAGTAGAAGTTAAAATCGTTGATAAGATTTGAGAAGGCGATGGTAATATCCTTAGTCTAATTCAATCAGGGGTAATTAATATGGTGATTAATACCCCTACCATTGGTAAACGATCAAATTCTGATGGTTTTAGAATTCGCCGTTTAGCGGTAGAATGTCATATTCCTTGTTTTACTTCCTTAGATACAGTGAAAGCATTAAGACATGCCATTAAAGATAATAAGTCGGAAAAAGATTTAGTACCAATTGATATTAATAGCATTCAGAGTTAAAGTGTAGAAATATTTTTTTTATCTAACAGTCATATAATTAAGTATGCCATATAAATTCTTAATTATTATTCCTGTGTACAATACTGATCCGAAATTTTTATCGCAGTGTTTTGAAACGTTGTTAAAACAAACATATAAGGAATGAAGATGTATTATCGTGGATGATAAATCAACCAGTGATTTAACTTTAAGCTTTTTAAAGGCATTTTTACCACAGCGCCCCCAATTTAGTTATGTTCGAAATAAAGATAATGTCGGTTGTGGCGAATCACGAAATATTGGTTTAGCACATGCAACGGAAAAAGATGATTTAATATGATTCGTCGACTCCGATGATTATTTAACAACTAGTGCACTAGAAGTGATGAATAATTACTTCAATGAGTTTCCCCAATTGGAGATATTAGCATTTACTTGTATTAACTTATTAGCTAATGCTAATTATGGATTCCAAGTATCATATGATTCCAAAGTTCCTCATAGCATTGATGAAGACCATACATTGCTAGGTTGTTCAGCTGGCGCCTGGTCTCGAGTGTTTAAACAAAGTTTTATCAAAGATCATAAACTACTATTCCCTCACAGAAACATTTTCCATGAGGACTTATATTTCTGGATCGTTAGTTTTTCACGCGCTAAATATATCCTAAGTATCACTGATTATATTTATGTCTACCGTATCTATGTACCCAACTCTATGTGTGATACATGAGCAGAATTAAAAAAAGTAACCGAGAATTTGGAAGTAATTAAACTAGCTTATGATGAAATTAAAAATGACCATTCATATATTAGTCAACACTATGGTGAATTATTTAGTTTTCTCTTTTATGAACGATTGCGTAAATTCCATAAGATTGATCAGAAGACCATCGACTCAGCAGAATATAAAAGTATTATGAAAGTGGCAGCTGATTTTCAGAATAGTTTAAAGAAACCTAGTAAATAAAAATAACCCCTCATACAATGAAAAGTTATTTCTTGGTATGTTAGAATACTTGCAATCGCTCACCAACTAGGTGCATGTAATTATTATCCATCTTAATGCGCCCTTTGATGCCTACAAGCGAACCAGTCGATATTAAATTTAGTTCCTTCTTAAAGATGTTTTTATCTAATTTAACATCAACTAGGTCATACCATTCATCATCTTGATTCTCAATAAACGGTTTTTCCACTTTAATTTTAACAACAGTTGAATCGCTTTCTTGCATTTTAATCAATTGGTCAACAATACCAATAATTGCTATAAAGTTCATTTATACCTCCTTTGACTTCTAATCATAGGTGGAAAATAAGCACGGTGATTACTGAAAAATTACGAGTATTTTTTAGTAATATTCTATTTTTTTTCCTTATTGATATTCATCTCGTTAAGGTGGCGGATATCAGATTTTATTTTTTGGTAATGATAACCTTCAGATTTAAGAGTATTAATTTCCTGTTCTAGCATTAAAATAGTTTTTTGTTTCTGTTCAAGATCATTTTTTAGTCATTTTAATTGTTCTTCGCGTAGCGTATCTTTATTTTGTATTTCGTTAGTTGAAGCATGAATGTCTTGTAAGAATTTCACTACTTCGTCAAAGAATTGGTCCACATCTTCTGGATCATAACCAGAACGAATTTTCTTATTGAATTTCTTATCCAATATTTCTTTAATCTTGACGTTAACTATATTGTTCATGTGCTACTCTTATTTCTCTATAATTATAGTATGCAAAATTTTAGTGTTACCTTAAATAGTTTAGAGTTGACCAAAGTCCTAAGTCAATTGGGTAAATATCGAAGCAATAAACCTAATAGCGAGCAGATATTATATTTTTTCAAAGTTAATGGTAGTACTATTACGATTTACAAGAACAAGCGCTTATTGATTCAGGGTTCTGATGCTGAAATATTGGGCGAAAAACTTTTGGGTAAAGTTACTAAGGTAGTCAAAAAAGGCTTATCACCCAATTACATTGGCTGCGATGAAGTTGGTGTAGGAGACTATTTCGGTGGGCTTGTTACTTGTGCTGTCTATTTAAAGAAAATAAATGAGGTTAAATTAAAAACATTAGGTGTTAGAGATTCCAAAAATCTTACTGACGAAGATATGTTAGAGATGTTTCCTAAACTAACTATGCTTATTGATTATGCAGTTATGGATTACTTACCGTGTGAGTACAATGCTTTAGTCGCTAAATATCATAATACACACATTGTAAAAACATACATGCATGACCAAACTATCAAAACATTAATTACTAAATGCAAGTTATCTAACGATATAGACGTTGTGATGGATCAATATGTAGATGAATCAACATATTACGATTACTTTAAAGTAATGAAAATTATGAATCCCGCTAAAATTGCTCGTTTTGAAACAAAAGCTGAGAATAAATACTTAGCAGTAGCGGCTGCTAGCATTATTGCGCGAGTTACTTTTTTAAAGCAGATTCAAAAATTATCGCAAACAGCTAAGCAGCAATTATTATTGGGGGCATCAAACCCTAAAATCATTACCCAAGCGAAAGAAATTTATCGTGCTGGTGGTAATAAATTACTTGCGAAATACGTGAAAATTGATTTTAGAACGACAGATAAAGTGGTCAGCCGTTATTAGACTAATAATAAATTAAGTATTGATATTCGTATTAATGAATTCAATTATTTTTTCTTTTGGGGTAAAACCAGTGAAAAAGTTACTAATTTTACCTTTTTTAAAGAAAAAAATGGTTGGAATAGAGCGCACTTGGTAAAGGTTTGCTATATCATTTGCTTGATCAACATTGATTTTTCCAAACTTCACTTGTTTAAACTGTTTTGCAACATCTTCTAAGATGGGAGACAGCATTTGGCACGGTCCACACCAATCAGCATAAAAATCTACCACAACGCATTCATCGGCAATAAAGTCGCTAAAATCTTTGGAATTTAAATTGGTTATGGACATAGAGTTATTTCTTTCCCTTAGCCTTAATTTTAGTAGTTTTTTTCTTGGGCTTAACGTTTTTACTCTTAATTTTTGTATTCTTATTCTTGCTATCAGTGTTTTTAAATTCAATGATTTTACCGTTTTTATCAACTTTACGGATGTAATGACATGCTGGATAACCTGAACAGCCGATGAAACTTTGACCACGACGGTTAAGACGTTGTACTAAGTTTTTACCACACATTGGACACTTATCATCCAATAGGACTGGTTTGGGAGAATTAGGGAATTCAGCGTATTTACACTTAGGAAAGTCGGAACAACCAATGAATTGTGTACCGGTTCTTTTAGAAACACGGTATACAAGCGGTTTTTTACAAAGTGGGCAATTACGTCCAACTTTCTCTGGTCCGATTGTTTCCATGGTCTTTTCAGCTTTCACCATTTCTTTATCAAATTGTGGTTTAAAGTCATCAAGAATTCATTCTTTTCATCGTTCATCACTATTAGCGATGTCATCAAGATGTGCTTCCATCTCTTTAGTGAACTCTTTGTCAAGAATCTCAGGGAAGAATTCTTGTAAGTTTTTAACCACAACGTTGCCTAACGGTAACATAACATATGCTCGACCTTCAAGACGTGCATAACCACGTTCGATCGCCATGTTAGCCATGGAACGATATGTCGAAGGACGTCCGACACCGGCTTCATCTAGAGCCTTGATTAAACTCGCTTGGTTAAATCTTGGTGGTGGCATTGAAGTATGTTCTTTTACTTCAATAGTCTTGGCTTGTAGATTCATACCAACTTTAAGTTTAGACAACTGGATATCATGTTCCACTTCATGATCTTCATAATGTTGATAGATTTTCTTATATCCATCAAACAATAAACGACGGTTATATGTATAAAACTTGTTTTGGTTATTATTTAAACGGACGATGGTGTTTTCATAGATGGCTTGGGTCATGAAGGCAGCAATGGTACGTGCTCAAATTAACTTATATAAAGCATATTCATCGCGAGAAATAAGCGGTTTTAATTTCTCGGGGGTGCTATATGGATCAATGACGCGAATCGCTTCATGTGCATCCTGAATATTATTGGCATTATTGGTTTTCTTAGATGTGCCAAAGGTACGAGCTTGGTAATACTTCTCACCATATTTGCTAATAATAAATTTCTTAGCACTTGCCGCAAATGTATCAGCAATACGGATACTATCAGTACGAGGGTATGAGATTAAAGCAGTGTGTTCACCATTAATCTTAATACCTTCATATAAATGCTGAGCGATTACTGTTACCCTTCCTACGTTTCAACCTAATTTATTAATAGCATCTTGTTGTAATGTTGATGTTTTATAAGGGTCTTTAGGGTTGTTGTGGTACTCCTTTGGGTCATCAATAGAATAAATTTTAAAATCTTTACCTAAGCTATCTTTAACGATTTGGGCAGAATCAGGATCTTGAAAATCAACACCCGATCCTTGCTCTTCCTCAATTTGTTTAATTCTAACGTTTTTAAGTTTTTTGTTAACTTCACGGAGAATTAATTTTGCTTCGGCATCAATCATCGCATCTAATGTTCATCATTTAGTTTCTTTAAAAGCTTCGATTAATTTTTCACGATCATAAATAAACTTTAAAGCAATAGTTTGTACTCGGCCTGCTGAAGTACCGTGCAATTTTTGACGTACCAACTTGGAAAGGCGGTAACCAACTAAACGATCTAAAATTCGTCTAGCAAATTGCGATTGCACTCAACGAATATCAATTTTACGAGGATTTTTTAGCGCTTCAACAATAGCGTCCTTAGTGATTTCATTGAAGGTAATACGAAATGTTTTGGCTTTATCTTTATCGTTGAGTACTTCATAAACGTGTCATGAAATAGCTTCACCTTCACGGTCCGGGTCAGTTGCAAGATAGACGTTTTCAGCTTTGCTAGCTTCGTCTTTGATTTCGTTAATAATTTCCTGTTTAGATTTACCGAAATTATCTTTATTCTTTTTTGATGAAGAAATTATTCATTTTGGTTCTAATGTCTTTTCATCGAACCCCATGCCTCTAGTAGTTAAATCACGGATATGCCCGATGGTTGCCATGATTTTAAAACCGTCATCTTTCAAATATTTTCCAATAGTTTCAATCTTGTTAGGAGATTCGATAATTAATAAATTCTTACTCATGATTCCAAAATTATAGCATTAAGTAGCCCAATATTTAATTTTTGATTACAAATGCATTATGAAGTTCTTCTCCATTACGAATTATTTTAATATTGTCTTTTGATCAACTTTCATTAGCATGAATGCTATTATTACAAACAATTTTGTAAACAGTATTCTCTTCACGCTGACAATAATCAAGTTTATCTTTGACGGATTCATAATCATCATTGCCAATGAACAACACCTTATTATTATGTCCTAGCAAGATTTTGTCAATATCTTGGAGGCTGTGTGTGGAAGTATCACGATTTTCATAGGCATCACTAAAAATTAAGGTGTGATCATGCATATAGCGGAAAACAGTTTTAATGTATGAATTGTTAATCCCATATGGAATATAAATATTAACTTTGAAGTTTAATGTCAACATTTTCTTAATATCGGCAAAATTAGTATGATCTAAGGCATAAATAAACACATATCCAAATTCATTAAGTATTTTTAGGTATTGGATGTTAATCGTGTTCAAACTGCCATGGAGAGAAATAAGCTTCTCCTCAAAGTTTGTGATGTCTCCCTGATAGAATAAGACAAAAGGTGGTTTATTAATCCTTTTGAAGTATTTAGGGTAATTTTGATCAGCTACGGTCAAATATTCACATCGTACTATGCTAATTGCTTTCTTAACATGTTTAATGTCTACTTGTTCATGATCTATGATCGCCCTGTATACAGCTGACCAGTCACCTTTATACTTTAAGACAAAATATAGTAATACCTCATTCATTGTCTTTACCTCCCTAATATACATTTAGGAGAAAATTTTGAAAATTACTTATTTTTTTTATTTTATTAACTATTAGTGCAGAGGTACTCAATGAGGAAATACACGGCAATCATTGCTCTTACGTCGTTTTCACAATAGACTTTTAAGTTGCAAATTATTTTTCCTCATTCCGCAAGATTGACTAGTCCAAAGAATCGTTTGGAGGTGATATTCAGGGCATCACTACCATTTTGGACATCCGGCAGTTGGTGGTAATCTTTACATTTAGCTCGTTTATAAATGTCAGGATAGTGGTTTTGAATGACCTCTAAAACGAATTTAATGGAGAAATAGCCATATAACTCTTCAAAGAGCACACAATTCATCCGCGGACTGAAGAAATTAGCAAGATCAACTAGATTGGCAACGATTAAATTAATTTTTTCGGTATAAATGGGGTCATTGATTATCTCATTCATTTTTAGTAACTGTGTTTTTTCAAAACTTTGGTTATAAACGATGTAACTGTATTGTGAAGCATCGCTTTTTGGATAAATGGTATCAACAATCATCTTAAAGTCATTAATGGTAATGTTCTGGGGGTCAAGTACAATATTGTTTGCTTCTGAAAGTAAATTGTTCTCTTCCATGATAACTGAAACCTGTGTCACGATTTGTTGACAAGGGAGTGAATTATCGATGACACGAACGGCTGGATTAATGCTTTCAAAATCAAAATAGACCTTTTTGGATCGGATGTCTTGAAATAATGCTCTGGTTTTTTCAATATTCAATGCACCATATTGGAATTTAGTAAAACCATCCTTGCCTTGTAAAGCGCGGTATAGGGCATTGACTGATGTATTTTTAGAGCCTGTATCTTCGATGAATTGTACTAAATGTTTTAAATTTTTCACATTATTTGTGAAAGCTTTATATTGTAATGGGTATTGAATGATAAGGTTTGAATAGTTCATTGGAAACAATGGCGGTTTTTGTTTTCAATAAATTTTTAGTTGTTTCATGTAATCAAAATTTTTAATTTTATTACCATAGTTGGCATATGGTAATAATGAAGGTTCGTCGACCATTTGATGATCACTCAGAATTTGGATGACGCGATCAAATTCTTGCGGATCAGTGTAGCGCCTTACTGCAACAGTATAAGAACTTTTTGGATCACTTTGGAAAGAAGGGTGTCCAGTGAGCATATCTTTAAGCAATACATTACGACTTTGACCTAAACGGGCACTTTGCTCGAGTTGTAGCCACTCATTTATATTTCTGCCTTGAACCTTTTTTACATGAGATCCAGTTTTGGTGTCAGTACCATACGGAGTTATGATGAAATGGATTTCATTCTTCGAACATAAGTCATAAGCAACAACGCACAAGGCATAATGTTCAATGTGTTTGCCAAATTCCGCTTGTAAGAAGTGGTTAATGATGTGGTGCTGGTACAACATATCAACCACATGGACTAATTTAGGGGCGGTTGTACCTTTAACTTCGATTAGATGGATCTCATTATTTTTTTTAATGAAGGCATCAGGTTTGGCAATAGCTAAACCCTTGTAAATAAAAACCGGTTGGAAAATAATGATGTTGTCATGTTTTGTTAGCAACTCTTTGGTATAAGCTGCTTGCTCTTGCAAATCGTAATTATCTTTGAAGATGACATCGAAATCAAATACCCTACAGTCTTTAAAATCGCTTTGCGCAGCGATAAATTTACGTGATTGTTGATCAATTAAAATTCCTTCAAATATTTTTGGATTAGAAAAATCAATTTCACTTTTCTCGTCCTTCATAGCATCAATTAATTCTTTGGGATCAGTTTGATCTTCAAAAATAAAATCTTCAATTTCACTAGATTCGGAAGTGATCTTAGTTTTATTAGTGATGTACTCACTTAATTGATCATCATTTCACAACCATTGGTCTTCCGACCAAGTGAAGTAATGGATAAAATCATACTTTCGTATAAATTGTGGTCGATGAATTTTAGGCATAACTACATGATTTCTATTTTGTTAGATTTAACAAAACTCATAAATTGGTCATCCCAACATGAGTTGACGACTTCCGCTAAATGATACTTTGATAAATTAATTAATACTAAATTAGAGAAGAAAATTTCAACACCAATATTTTGATTAGTTTTGACATCTAGTTGAAAAACTGTCTCATCATAGATATGGGATTGCAATAAAGTTGGCTGATCATTGAGCAATTGTTTCTTAATGGCTTCCAATGAGGGACGAGGTGAAATTTTAATAATGGGTAAGACCTTATTTGTTTCTTTACTATGAATAAAGAGCATAGATGTAGTTTTATAGTCATCGGATGTCGCTTTACCATAGATTAAACGCTGATTATTTTTTAATGATTTGCAAACTTCCCAAATAACTGTTGGGCCATTAGCAATAACATACATCTCTAAAGCTGTTTTAATTGTTGATGTGGGATAACGTTTAATCAATTGGTCAATTGTGATGTAATGGATATTAAGCTTTTGATACGATGGTAATTTAATATCATCTAATAGTTCATTCTCATTTACATTCTTAATATCTGAAAACAAATTATCATAAACATTTTTGAGTGGTTCAACATTATTAGTCAAATCATAAATAGTATTTAATTCTAAGATAAATGATTTACTAACCATACTATCGGTAGCGGTACAATAGGCGTCACGATTAACTACGTCAATGTAGGCATAAATGCCGTTACCTTTATCAATATTCATACGCCACGATGTATAACGCATGTAATTAGCAATGTCACAATAGAATTGACTAATGATATTAACGTTCTTATTATCGAAACTGATAAATCGTTGATCTTTATAACTGGTGTTCCAATTTTCATCAACATTAGTTAGACATGGTGCATCAATGAAGGCGGCTTTGTGTTTGTGACGAATAGCTTGTGACAATAGTTCATGGTAACGCGAGATGTAATATCGTGTTTTCTGCATGTCATATAGTGGCTTGTAATTAGTAGGAAAATAATTCCGTGCCATTTATTTTTCGTCTTTCATGTGAGGAAATAATAGAACATTACGAATAACTTCTTGGTTGGTAAATAGCATTACTACTCGGTCGATACCAATACCTAAACCACCAGTAGGAGGCATACCATATTCTAATGCTTCAACGAAATTATGATCAATCTCGTTAGCTTCTTCATTTCCTAGTTTGCGTTCAGAAAGTTGTTGTTTAAAACGTTCTAATTGATCGATGGGATCATTGAGTTCACTAAAAGCGTTAGCAAATTCCTTACCGACGATAAACAATTCAAAGCGATCAGTATAACGTGGATCTTTTGGATTTTTTTTGGCTAAAGGCGAAACTTCAATTGGATGACCATAAACAAAAGTAGGTTGAATACATTCATGTTCACAATAATGTTCAAAGAAAAGATTAATAACATGTCCTTTGGTTATTTCGTGGGCTTTTAATTCGATTTTGCGTTCCTTAGCTAATTTAATAGCTTCAGCGTCACTCATTTGATTGAAATCAATGTTAGTTTTTTCTTTAATGAAATCTAGCATGTTAATGCGTTTAAATGGCTGAGTGAAGTCAATTTCTTTTTCTTTATAGGTAATTTTTAATTTATTTAATTTTGTAGCAATGTGTTTAAAAATGCCTTCAATTAATTCCATGACTTCTCACATGGAAATAAATGCCTCATATGCTTCAATGGTAGTGAATTCTGGATTGTGTGTAGCGTCCATACCTTCGTTTCTAAAGATTCGTCCGATTTCATAAACTTTCTCAAATCCACCCACAATTAATTGTTTCAGCGGTAATTCAGTTGCTACACGCAAGTAGTAATTACGATCTAAGGCGTTGTGGTGTGTGATAAATGGTTTAGCAGCGGCTCCACCTAGAATGGGGTGAAGTACCGGCGTTTCTACTTCTAAATAACCTAGGCCATCCATGTAGTTGCGCACTTCCTTGAGAATTAATGAGCGTGTGACAAATGTTTTCATGGATTCTTCATTCATGATGAGATCAATGTAACGATGTCTTGCTCGTAATTCTTCGTCTTGTAAACCATGTCATTTTTCTGGTAGCGGTTTTAAAGATTTGGATAATAAGGTAATTTTATTAATATTGATGGTAATTTCACCAGTATTAGTTTTCATTGGCGTACCTTCAACCCCAACAATGTCGCCAATATCAATATCCTTGCTAAAGATGTTAAAAACTTCTTCGTGCTTCTTCTTGTTAATATAGAATTGCACTTGTCCGTAGAAATCCTTAATTACGCCAAATGTTTGACGAATAGCCATAATTCGCCCGGCAAGTAAAATAGACGAATTATTTTCGTGTAATTCTTCTTTGGAGAATTTTTCAAAAGCCGTTTTAAAACTGGCAGTATTAAAATTACGTTGAAATTTAGTGATCACGAAAGGATCCTTGTTTTCAGTTTGTAAACGTTGTAATTTATTACGCTTATTAATTTCTTGATCGTTCAATTTATGTTCCATGGCAATTTTATTTTATGTACTTATTATATAATCTATCATATAATTGTAAAACAATAAACCAAAGATTAGGAAAACTATGAGTCGTCGCGATGAAATCACCGGTAAAGGACCTTTAAGCGGTAATAAAAGAAGTCATGCATTAAATCATTCACGTCGTGTTTGAAATGCTAATTTGCAAACTGTTCGTATTAAAACAGGCAAAACAACTTCTAAAAGAATTAAAGTCTCTACCAGAACACTTAAAACATTAAAAAAACAAAACAAAGTTGCTTAATAAAAAACTCATCTAGAAATTAGGTGAGTTTTTACTTTTCGTATCTTGTTTTTACACGACGTAAACGATCTAAAATTTTATCGGTTGCTAAGTTAATGGATGTCAATACATCATTAGCGCGACCTTCAGCGTTTAGGATACCTTTTCCTTTAACTTGAACATTAAGTCGAGTAGTGAACGATTGCTGTTTATCATAAAAGACAATTTCAGCTTTTACATCGGGCATGACAAATTTGAAATCTTCAAATTTCCCGATCTTTTCTTCTAAGTGTGATGCAACAGCATCAGATTTAGTACAACCTTTTCAGCGAATGGTATATGTCATGGTGATAATCCTCTATTTTAAAAATAACATTTCTTTAGCAACGGCTTTAGCTTTACTAGCATTTTCGAAATATTCAATCACTTTGAAAGCAAAGCGACTAGCTGTACCTGGACCTGAAGCAGTAATGAAGTTTTTACTAACGACAACATCTTGATTGACATAGTTAGTATCAAACTTATTCTCTTGGACACCCGGGTAACATGTCACCTTGATATTTGGTTCGAGGATACCTCATGAGTAGAAACACTCTGTGGCTGCACAGATTGCCATGAAAGCAATTTTAGGATTTTTGTAGTTCTTTTTAGCAAAAGCCACTAATCGAGGAGCAACTTCTTCGTTAAATTGGTTATGACCAGCTCCACCTGGTAAATAAATAGCGTGGTATTGTACAAGATTCTCTTTCATTAAGACTTCATCACAAGAAACTTTAATGCCATGACTTAAGATAACGTTTTTCTTTTTCTCAACCGAAATTAGCTTTACTAGGAAGCCAGCACGTCTTCAAATATCAACAGGAACAACTAACTCAGTATCTTCAGTCTCGTTCGCCACCATTACTGCTATTCTAATCATATTTACCTCTATCGTTGGTATCTATTATAACTCAACATTCCATTTTCCCCACCCTTATCCGTCTTAACTGGGGGTATTTCGGCATGAATTACACGAAATTAAGCTTAAAATGCTTGCTTTCAAATTATCTTTTTATTTGTATCTTTATTTAAATCCAGCTAATAAAAAATATAATAATTACAAGGAGAATATTATGAAAGAAATCAAAATATATAAATGTGACATTTGTGGTAACATTGTCTTAAAGTTGGTGGATTTAACAGAGAAACTTGTTTGCTGTGGTGAACCCATGATTTTAATAAAGGCTAATAGTACAGATGGGGCTAACGAGAAGCATGTACCATTCATTAAAGAAACAATTAAACCGTGTAAAGAATTGAATGGAGATATTACTGAAATTCAAGTTGGTAGTACCGTTCATCCGATGTTACCTGAACACCATATCGCATGGATTGGAACTTTTAGTGATAAGTCTTGGGACATTAAATGATTAAATCCTACTGACAAACCAAACGTTATTACACTAGTTGAACCTAACGCCACTGTTTACGAATATTGCAATCTACACGGCTTGTGAAAAAAATAAGCGTCAAGCTTATTTAGTTTGCGGGTGACAATAAAGGCGATAAGTGATACGATCAATGTATCCCAGTTTATAAATTCACTTTAATTCTTTTAAAGAATACTTTTCAAGTTTCTCACTTTGATAGAAAGCCAACTTCTTAAGGTATTCAGTAGTTTGAAAGTATAGGCGTCTTGATTCTTTATACATAATGATGATAAATATGCCGATAATAAAGGCCACTATTGTCGCTAGAATGAATAACGCTAATCCAACATACAACGCTCAACCAAATTTAACGGTGACAATGTAATTGGGATCAGAATCAGGGTTAAAACGTAAACCATACAAGTAAAAGAAAACACCACTAATACAATAAAAAAGGAAAATGATTCCAATAAACAATAAATAGAACTTAGTGAATTTTTGACGGGATTTAGCATCCTTGTGAATGCACATGGCTTTTATAAAGAGTTTATGATATCATTTTGATTTTTGTTGATGCATATCCATTAATAAGCCTTTGCAAAATAAACCATGTTCTTAGCTGGTTTACCAGTAAAGAAACATTTAGCTTTATTGGTTGGACCTTGGATACAACGCGGTGAAATACCAGTTTTTTCTTTTAACTGTTTTTCATCTTGGATATCACCGCCCCAAGGCGCTAACATGATTTTTTTCTCTTTGGATGCTTTCATAAAGTCTTCCATATTATCGACTTCAACGATTGATGAATGTAAACGATCATTCGCGATTTTATATAATGACTTTTGATATAAATCTACTTCTTGGTTGATTGTTTTAACAACTTCACTAATTTTAATTGGCCGTTTAGTGCCTTGATCACGGCGAATTAAGGTTACTTCATCTTTTTCGACATCTTTAGGACCAATGGCGATTATAAAAGGCGTACCACTAACCTCTTGCTCGGCTATTTTATAACCCAAACCCTTATCACTATCGTCAATTTGAATGCGGAAGTGTGAGGCTAATGACTGTGATAAAGACGCAACAGTTGTTTTAACTTGCGGATTCTTATCACCAAAAATGGAAAGAATAGCAACTTGTGTTGGGGCAACACCGAAAGGAAGAACTAAACCCTTATCATCGGAGTGTGACATGATAATTGCACCAATTAAACGAGTGGACATTCCTGCGGAAGTTTGGTAAATTAATTCAAATTGATTATTTTTGTTTTGAAATTTAATTTGAAAGATATTAGAAAAGTTTTGTGCTAAATAGTGTGAAGTGCCACATTGTAAAGCCTGACCATCTTGCATTAATGCTTCAGCTGTGTATGTATTATCAGCACCAGCGAAGCGTTCACCTTCGGTTTTTTCACCAACTAAAACTGGTACACATAGGAAGTCGTTAAGAAACTTTTCATACTCTTTGATCATCGTTGCCGCTTGTTTTTGTGCTTCTAGTTGGTTTGCGTGCGCTGTGTGTAATTCTTGTCAAAAGAATTCAGAATTACGTAAGAAAGGGCGAGTATTTTTTTCCACACGAAAAACATTGCATCATTGGTTATATTTCAATGGCAAGTCGTTATAAGAATTAATGATTTTTTTAAAGTAATTACAAAAAGCAACTTCACTAGTAGGGCGAATGACATAAGGTTCTTCTAAGGGTTGATCGCCTTTCTTTGTCACTAAGAATAATTCCGGAGCAAAACCTTCAATGTGTTTTTTCTCTTTTACAAATTCATCATATTTTATAAAGAGTGGTAGTTGTACATTCTCAATTTGCAATGGTTTAAAACGACGATCAACTTCGTTGACAATGTTTTGTCAAATGGATCAACCACGTGGTTGATAGATAATAACGCCTTTAATGGAAGAGTAATCCACTAACTTGGCTGCTTGAATAACGCTGGTGTACCAATCAGCAAAGTTTTCTTCTCGTGTGACGATTCGTTCTAATTTCATATGTTAATTATATAAACTAATTTAAATATTCATTATTCCAAATCAATTCGTAACAAGCGGTTTAGTTCCACGGCGTATTCCATCGGTAACTCTTCCACGAAAGGTTCAACGAATCCTAAGACTAGTAAATGTCGAGCCTGTGCTTTATTAATATTTCTGGCATTAAGATAAAACATTTTTTCTTTATCCAAATCAGTAACTTTGGCTTCGTGTTTTAAGAACGATGATTTATTCTTAATAATTTCAGTGGGGATAGTATCGCTCTTAGATAAACGGTCTAGGATCAATGTATCACAAGTAACTTCGGCATAACTATTCGTAGCACTTTTTTCAATTCGTACTACCCCACGATATGTCGCATTACCACCAGAGTGAGCAATTGATTTAGAAATAATTTGTGAACGCGTGTTTTTACCAAGATGAATCATCTTCGCACCAGCATCTTGGATGACATCTTTATGGGCAACAGCAATGGAAATGCAACGAGCATGAGCATAATCACCTTTTAAGATGGTAGCAGGATACTTCATATTGAGCTTGCT
>JAITXG010000010.1 GCA_031284865.1 Mycoplasmataceae bacterium
TTCTTTTGTTTAATTTTATGGATAGCAGCTTTAATTTTTCGTTTATAGCCTGGTTTAACATGTTGGGATTGCGTACGAATAATCTTCTTAATCTCATTATTGGTTTGTTGATCCAAGACATTTTTATGTCTTATTCTTAGATTAAGTGGTTTCTCAATTAAACTGCCAGATTTATCAATGAATAAATACTTCCAATTAATTTGTTTCTTATGTAAACGATTTAATTTATGGTCTATGTCGCTTTGATAAATCACATAGGCTGTTCCCTTGTTTTTCATTCGTCCGACTCTTCCGACACGATGCATGTATCAAATATCGTCTTCTGGTAATCCGTAGGAAATCACGATATCTGCTCCATTAATATCTAACCCACGTGAGGCTAAATCGGTGGCCACTAGAAATTGATAACGATTGGTATTAATCTCGCGATAAATGTTTTTTCTTTGACGTGTTGTTAAATCTTTATGTAATAAACAAACATTGATTTTTTGATTTAATAAATGTTCATAGAGCGTGTTAGCAATGTTCTTGGTATTAGTAAAAATGATGCAGAAATAAGGGTTAATATTTTTCAGTAAACCATCGAGAGTCGTCAATGGATTGTAAGAACGATCATACACAACGTTGTGTTGAATCTGATCATTTACCCAAATGGAATTAGAGGATGTCACGACAGTAGTATTGCCAAGAAAATTTTTAAAACTATTGGCTAGTGATAAATGCGTTGTCGCGCTGCAAGCAATCTTTTGTAAGGTTGGCGTATTAACAATGTTTAAAATCGCCACAATTTGCGGTATAAATCCCAAATCCATTAACATATCAGCTTCATCCATCACAATGGTTTTAATGTCATGATTAATTGATTTATTTTTTAATAAATCATGAACGCGCGAAACGGTCCCGACTACAATTTGTCCAGGATGTGAGCGTAAATTATGCTGTTGTTGATTAATATCTTGATTGCCAATGAGAAGTGAGCATTTTAAGCGTGGCTGGTTAGCCTTAAAGTCATTAATCTTGCTGTATATTTGTCGTGCTAATTCCTTTGTTGGTAAGATGATAATCGCTTGCACTTTATTTAAAGTAAAATCTAAACGGTTTAAAATCGGTAATAAATAACAAAGGGTTTTACCACTACCAGTTTGGGAAGTAATTATTAAACTTTTATCATTCAATAACAAAGGTAACGAAGATTCTTGAATCTCAGTTAACTTGTTAATATGACTCTGGTCTAATGTGTTAATAATTCAACTAGACAATTGTAAAGATCTAAATTCCATATTTCCCTCTATACAATTAGATTAAGAATCTTTTCTTTAATATAAATTGTTTTCTTAATTGTTTGGCCTTTAAGCAGACTATTAATTTTAGACTCATTTAGTGCTAAATTAATAATTGTTTTTTCGTTCATACTGCGCGTGATACTAATTGTAGCGCGTAATTTACCATTAATTTGAATGGGTAAAGTGAGTTGTTGATCAACAGTAAATTGTTCATCATACTTTGGCCATTGCTGCTGATTAACAAAATCTTGTCGTTTTAATGCTTGATGCCATAACTCTTCACTTAAATGTGGTGCAAAACATGAGAGAACAATAAGGAAATTCTCTAAATGTGTAAACAATAATGTATCGTGTGCATAACAAGCGTTGATATAAATCATCATTTGTGAAATGGCAACGTTAAAGTTAAGATGTTGCATTTCGTGTTCAACTTGTTTAATGAATTTATGATAAGCCACATTTAAATCAGGTTTGATTTCGTTAAGGTTCTTCGTTATTTTTATCTCGTTGTTAGTAAATAAACGATAAACACGGTCCAGCCATTTACGCATTCCATTAATACCTTCATCAGTTCAAGGCAATGAAGCAGTTAATGGCCCCATAAATGATTCATATAACCTTAATGCATCAGCTCCATGGCTCTCAATGATTTCATCAGGATTAATAACATTGCCTTTAGATTTAGACATCTTTTCACCATTTGGTCCTAAGATCATTCCCTGGTTAATGATACGTTGGAATGGCTCTTGGGTCGGTACAATACCAATATCATATAAGAAACGGTGCCAAAAACGAGCATACAATAAATGTAAGACAGCGTGTTCTTGACCACCAATGTATAAATCAACTGGTAATCATCGCTTAAATAATTTTTTTGCTTCATTACTATTCAAATCAATGTATGAGCCGTTAGCTTGTTTTAATAAATAACCTAGGTAATACCAACATGAACCAGCTCATTGTGGCATCGTATTAGTGTCACGTTTAAAATGTTTACCCTTAATTGTGACGTTCACTCAATCCTTTAAATTTGCTAAAGGTGATTCACCATTTTTAGTTGGCTTAATCTTCGTGGCTGGTGGTAATAGTACTGGCAAGTCATTAATTAGATGTGGTTGATTCTTACTATCTAATAAGATAGGGAATGGCTCACCTCAATAACGTTGACGGCTAAATAATCAATCCTTTAATTTATAAGTGGTGTGAGTTGCGCCGATCTTATTCTTAAGTAAATATGCCAGCATCGCTTTCTTACTTTCATTGATATTCAAGCCATTAATTAATGGTGAATTAATATGTTGACCATCATCTTCATATGCAACATTATTAACTTCATGATCAATGACATAAACAATCGGTAAATCATGTTTCTTAGCAAACTCATAATCGCGTTGGTCATGGCCTGGTACCCCCATGACAATACCTGTACCATATGATGCCAAAACATAATCAGCTACATAGAGTGGAATTTCTTTTTTGGTAATAGGGTTAATAGCATAAGTACCAAGAAAAACACCAGATTTAGTTTTATCTAATTCTTTTCTTTGTAACTCGGTTTTACTTTTAGCTTGTTTGATATACGCTGTTACTGCTTTTTTTTGTTTAGCGTTAGTTAATTTACCAATTAAATCACTTTCAGGCGCAATCGCTAGATAAGTCACGCCATAAAGCGTGTCTACGCGTGTCGTGAATACTTGAAAAGCAACTTTACTAGTGGTTTTAAATTTAACTAAAGCTCCGATCGATTTACCAATTCAATTACGCTGAATACTTTTTAATGATTCAGGTCAATCCACTTTATCTAAACCATCTAGCAGTTTATCGGCATACGCCGTTATCTTTAAAACCCATTGACGCATAGGTTTTTTAATAACAGGATATTCCCCTCGTTCTGAAACCATTTTACCTTTCACTAGTAAAACTTCTTCGTTTGCGAGAACAGTGCCTAGTTTTTCGCACCAGTTAACTTCCACATCACGTATTTCAGCTAACCCTTTTTTAAATAATTGACTAAATATCCATTGTGTCCAACGGTAATAATTAGGATCGGTGGTGTCAACTTCTTTAGTGAAATCATAAGTAAAACCGAATTTTGTCAATTGTTCACGAAAATGATTAATATTAGTTTGCGTAAACTCTTTTGGGTGGTGTCCCGTGCTTAAAGCATATTGCTCAGCTGGCAAACCAAAAGCATCTCAACCAATCGGATGTAAGACATCAAAACCGTTTAATTGCTTAAAGCGAGCCACGATATCAGTCGCCGTATAACCCTTAGGGTGTCCCACATGTAGGCCAGATCCAGAAGGATAGGGAAACATGTCTAACACATAATATTTAGGCTTATTGGCATCACAAAATTTGAAAACTTGTTGTTGTTTTCAAACCTTTTGCCACTTCTTTTCAATCAAATTATGATTATACATAGAGTTAATTATAGTCCCATAGGCTTAAGTCAGGGAGCATTTCTAATTTCGCCTATTTCGTTGAAGACAAACTGGGCTATATAAATTAATGAATTATTTAATGTCCGACATCTTTTCAATGGCTTTATCCAAATTAAGGTTAGCACTATCATCTTTATGTGTTTGTTTAGCAGCATTGATGATGTAAGATGCAATAACGGCATTTAATTCCATACAAGCTTCTTTAGTATATTTTCACTTAGGGTTATAAATTGAATTTAAATAATGATTAATCGCTCTTACTGTTGCATTTTCCGTTGCTTGAATATCTAAACCGTTAATGTATGCTCATGCTGCAGCCGTCATCGCACAGGCGGAACATAGTTCTTTTTGATAATTAGGTGTTTTCTCGGGTGTGGGGCTATTAGTTGCAATGAGCATACCAATTAATCCTGCTACAGCAATTGATCGAATAGTTTGGCGATGAGGGAAGCGGCATATTTCTTCCCCATATTCTAAGACACCTGGCAGAATAGCACACGATTCGTATGCTGGGGCACTTACCACCAATTCACCGATAGCGTTGGCCTCACTGACAGCATACACAGCAGCCATGAGTAAGTCTTGTTCATCATCATTCTGGCGATAACGTTGAAAGAAACGAGCAGACTTTCGTTTGATGTCATATTTACTTGGTAATTCACGAGAAGCATGCATACCCTCCATTAATACTGAATACATTGTCATTCCAACATGTTCTAAGTGATCTCAAGCTTCTTGTGGTTCAAATTTTTGGATGTATTCAATTAATGTAATTCCTTCATCCAAACAATAATCTTTAATTTCACTGAATTTCTTGTGTGGATATATTGAGCGGGGTGATACATCTTGTATGACTGAGGCGCTGTGTCCAATTTGATAAATATTAATTAAGGATCTCATATTATTTTTATATGTCAACGTAAAATCAAAATGTGTAAAAACGCTTAAAAAATAAATCCTTATAAATTTATTTAATTATTGGCCGTTGTATGTGCGTGAAAAGACTAGCCAGATCAATTACTTATCTTTTGTGATAATACTACGCTCCTAATTTCTTTATTATCTTGTTAAGTTTCGTATCCATTCTATTAACTTTATTTCTTAATAGTTCAAACTCTGAATACAACACATATTTATTTTTTACTGTCTTACTATTCGCTTTTGTTAGCGTGATGTCTTGCCCTATTAGTTGTTTGTCTTTGGTGATGTTCATAATTTTATATGTTGCTGCCATATATTATATACTCCTCTCTACATACAATTAGCCGGAAAAAAAGAAAATTCCTTATTTTTTTAATGTATCTATAGATAAATCAATTAACCTCTGCATCAAATTCGGTGTTTGTAGCGCCAAAATATCTCACATTCGCTTAACCAAAACGCAAATGTCAACATTCGCTTGACATAACACGACATATATAGTATTATTATTGTCATTACTTAATTTTGAGATTGCCGATACACCATAAAGTGTTGTCAAGTGTCGGGTAACTCATCGCACCTTAAAAAGTGTAAGTAATAAATATTTATCTTAAAGAAGGCAACAGAAAGATTATGAATCCAGAATTAAAAATTAAACTCTTTTCTTATGATCATGATTTACTTGATAAATCAGTCAAGAAA
>JAITXG010000007.1 GCA_031284865.1 Mycoplasmataceae bacterium
TGTTGGGCGTTAGTATGACTGTGGAATGTGGCTTATTATCACGCGATAAATACTCCGAAGAAATAACAGCGTGTTTACTACTCTGTGCTAACTGTAACGGCGTTTTGACTGTTGCCATACAAACCGTACTATAAATTACTAACAGTACAACCATGATAACGTTAATTAAAATAGTTCAAATCTTATTCAAGAAAATAGAGGTAAAAGTACCTAAAAAACCGAAGATTAGCATGAATATTGAATTGGTTATTAAAACCGAAAATACTAGTCCAAATACTTGCGCACTAGTTACTCCCGAAAAACAAAAAACAAATAACATGAATAGTGAAGAAACAACACCAAAAAATAAGCAAAACGATATGTAAGCAGCAAATTTAGTTGAAACAATTTTTATTCGATTAATGGGTTTGGAGACCACAATCAGTTCTGAACCATTATCTCGGTGTTCTTTAAAGACAGCAATTGACTGCACGGCAGCGTATAGTGCACCAATGTACATTAGCACAGTCTGGGGAGCTAAATTGACATTACCTCATAAAAAAAAAAGGATCACGATTAATGATGGCAGGTACGATGCACAAAAACACTAAAGTAAATAGAACATAAACACCGCCAATGACTCAGGTACCTTTACGTTTAATTAACGTTGCAATCAAAAATCTATAATATGTAAAATTCATTAGTAATTCATTGTAACTCTTTTATTTATTCGTTGCCCTGTTTTTAAGAACATTGTCACATCTTTTACATAATTGCTCTTCTGCCATTTGAGATGGTTCAAAATAATTTCAGCAACGTTCGCAACGAACAAGGTTTGCGTTTGAAACACGCACTTTAATTTCGTTAGAAGTAATTAATTGGATCTTAACTTGAGCAACATTTAAGTAACGGGCTAAATCTTTTTCGTTAAACTGATATTGGTTATTAAAAGTTATTTCGACTAGAGCCTGATTATTTTTGTTAATTTCCTTGTTGATACGAATTTTTTCTAATTCAGCGTAGACTAAAGTCTTTATTTGAAAAAAATAATCTCACTTGGCTTTATTAATGTCAAATGAATTTAGCTTCGTAGGCTCATAATGTTCTAGAACAATTGAGGTTTTTTTATTGGGAAGTGACATGAATGAATATACTTCCTCAGCGGTATGTGGGATAATGGGAGCTAACAATTTTAAGTATGTCAACAAGATATGGTATAGTACCGTTTGTATCACCCTACGCACCGGGTGATTCTTGGTTTCGCAATAAATGGTGTCTTTAATCAAATCGAAATACCACGAAGATAAATCAATGACATGGTTATTAATGATTTTAATAATCGTCATGAAATCATATTCTTGATAAGCTTGATGAATCTTTGTTGCGTTTTCATTTAACTGGTATAAAACATATTTATCTTCATCACGAAAAGCATTTTGTTGATCTTTGTTGAAATCAAAGTCAGAGATGTTAGCTAAACAAAATTTAAATAGTGTATTTCTAATACGGCGATAGATTTCAGCACATTGGGTCACAATGTTATCCGAGATACGGACATCTTCTTGATAATTGCTATTCATTGCTCAAATTCTTAGAACATCAGCACCAAATTTCTCACAAACTTTCAATGGGTCAACAACATTGCCTAATGACTTAGACATCTTTCTTCCTTGTTCATCCAAGACAAAACCATGACTTAATAACATTTTGTATGGTGTTTGATTGTTATCAATTACAGCATTAATCAGCGAAGAATTAAATCAACCGCGATATTGGTCATTACCTTCAAAGTACAATTCAGCAGGGTACATAAGTCCAGCTGGTTTTAGTAAAGTTCAAGATGTGCCAGAATCAAATCAAACATCCATGATGTCTGTTTCTTTGCGACATTTTTGATTATGGTATTTAGCAGTTAAGAAATAAGCCACTGGTTTTTCAAACCAAACATTAGTCCCTTCCTTTGAAAGGATATCAATAATGTGCTTAATTAAATCATGATCAAGAATTGGTGAATTTTTATCATCAAAAATAATAGGAATGGGGACACCCCATACACGCTGACGACTAATGCACCATTCAGTTCGGTTTTTAATCATGTCGTGGATATGTGCACGACTATTTTCATTTTTAAATTTCACCGAATCTAATGCTTGCATTAAATTATTTTGAATTTTTTTAATGTCAATGAATCACTGTTTAGTGGCACGATAGATAACTGGTTTTTTAGTACGTCAATCGATTGCCGCACTATGTGTGAAAAAACTTAAATGTAATAGGGAACCAGCTTTAGTTAACTTCTCAGTAATAACCTTATTAGCATCATCATAGAACAAACCAACAAGGTCAGTATCATTAATTTCAGTAGTGAATTTACCTAAATGATTAATTGGCGAATAGGGAGCGATATTGTATTTTTTACATGCAAGATAATCATCTTCACCAAAACCCGGGGCATTGTGCACTAGACCAGTGCCGTCTTCTTTTGAAACGTATGTTGCTAGAATGATTGGACTGGTTCGCTTATATAGAGGGTGTTGATAAGTAACATGCTCTAGGTGCTCGCCATTACAAGAAGCAATAACTTTGTATGTATCTCAATGTAATGTTTCTGCTATTTTAGAAAGAAGTTCTTTTGCCACAACGTATATTGCGTCCTTCACTTGGACACGAACATATTCGAATTTAGGATTAACGGCAATGGCTAAATTGGCTGGGATCGTTCATGGGGTGGTGGTTCAAATAATTAATTGATCATTAGTTTTAAGTACATTCTTGCCATCCACAACCTTGAAGGCAACATAGATGCTAGGTGACTTCGCTTCGGTATATTCAATTTCAGCATCGGCTAGTGCTGTTTGGCTTGATCATGATCAATAAACTGGTTTAAAATCTTGATAAATCATTTTTTTATCAATCATTTTAAGGAACAATTCCAATTGGCGCTGTTCATAGTCATGATCAAAGGTACGATAAATTTCACGAAAATCAGTTAATAAACCCAAACGTTTAAATTGTGTTTTTTGTTTTTCAATTTGCTCGGTTGCAAATTTCTGACAGTTATCACGTTTTTGAGCAACCGTTAAATTTAAATCCTTATTGACGCCTAATTTCAAAAGAGCATGCTCAATTGGCAATCCGTGGGTATCTCATCCTGGGATGTAGTGAGAGTAACAACCCTGCATACTCTTATAACGTACGATGACATCTTTAATAATCTTGTTAAGTGCGTGGCCAACATGGATGTCACCATTAGCGTAAGGAGGACCATCATGTAATATTCATTGCGGGTTATGTTTATTTTGAGTTAATAATGTTTGATAGACATTTGTACTAGACCACTTATCTTGCATGAGGGGTTCTTTAACATTTAAGTTTGCCTTCATTTCAAAATCGGTTTTAAGAATATTTAATGTATCTTTATAATTCGCCATATGAATATCAAATTATATTTCTAAAAGAATATAATACATTGATAATTGTAATTATATAGTATGAATGAATATGTAGGTTTTTGAAAAACGAATGGTAATCATGCCGATAAATTTTATGTTACTTTATCATTTATGTTAATTTATCCGATTTTTCGTTTTTCAAAACACGAACAGGAGATTGTGACAAACATAAACGTTTTGTCCAAGTACCGCGAGAATTTATTAGAAATAGTTCTTTGTCGCAAGGAGCTACTTAAATCATTTTATCGAAGATATAAGCGTAAACTTAAACCCAACATTGACAAACTATGCTTGGGTTTGATGCAACGCAATGTTTTTGTGTATAGCATGAATAAATTAGAATTAGAAATTGAAGGATTTCATCACGTAATCCAAGATGATGCTGATAGTGATAAGAAAATGGTAAGTTATTTGAATGAGACATTTCTCCCGTCCGAGAAAGAATTCAATGCTTTAACACATGCTTATAATTCACTTTATCAAGCGATTCTTGTTAAAAATAGACGTTTTCCTTGAAACATTTTATTGAAGTTTTTAAGATTTAAAGAATTGGATCTCAGATATTAAAATGCAAACAGAATTATTAAAAGAAAAAATTTATCGTTGCTTTGATGATCAAAAGCTTAAAAATAAGGCATCGAAAATTATTAGTAATGGAGCTATGCTAATGTTTGCGTTGGTAGTAATTGGTATTGTATTCTTAATATTATTAACATTTACACATGGCACGACTAAATTAATATTTATCATTTTAGGTAGCTCTTTTTCGGTATTAGGTATCGTGGCTTCACTTATTTCCTCGTTAGTAGCTACACGGATGATTAAACGACACATCAATAAGCAATATTTAGATAATGTGGATAAATACTACGAATTCATTAATACGATTGATGATCAGATTGGTTTAATTTGAAAGGATAATTCCATTCAGATTACTTATAGAAAGAATGTACTTAATCTTGAATTACTTGATGAGAAAAAACAAATTAAGATTAGCGTAGCTGGTAATACAAAGACTATCGATAATCAAACCAAACAAATGTTTAATCATTCATTAAAATGAAGCGATAAGTTAATCGTTTGGTCAAAAAACACTTATTACAATACTAGCGTTGAATTTGTGGCTAACGCAATCACTAATTTTATCGTAAGTGATCTAAATTATTTTTGTCACGATGGAGCAATATGCGCCTAGTAAAGTTGAAACCATATGGCTATTGCGAAGGCGTAGCCTTTGCCTTGAGCCAGTTAGATAAAATTACAACCAAACACCGTGGTCACAAAATTTATCTCATTGGTTGATTAATCCATAACGAGATGATTATGCGTGCTCTTGCGAAGAAACATGTCATCGTGCTTGATGATCAGGCAGTTTCACGTTTGAATTTATTAAAGAAAATTCCTGCTAAAAAAAACGCTGTTGTCGTTTTATCTGCACACGGAAGCGAAAAAAATACGTTGAGTTATGCTAAAAATAATTTCGGGTATTGCTATGATTTGACTTGTAAATACATTCACGAAAATATTAAGATAATCAACGAATTACTGGATAAGAAAAACATAATCATTTTTCTAGGGAAGAAGAATCATCCTGAAACCAAAGCCATTTTATCTTATTCACCCAAGATTATTTACATTGAGTCCATTAAGGATTTAAGTAAAATAAAATTTGGTGCTACGAAAAAATATTGTTTATTGAACCAAACAACGATGCCGCAATACGCTATTAGTGATTCACTTAAAGATATTAAATATCCCAACTTACATTGAATCAATACGACTTGTCACGCTACAGCCTTACGACATGCTAATATCCTAAAGCTCAAAAAAGAAACAGGTTTAATTGTTGTTGGGGATGTTCGCTCCAATAATACGCAGCAATTAGTCGCACTGGGTAAAAAACAAAATTTAAAAGTTTATTGTGGTAATGATATTAAATCATTTCATCATTTTAAATTCATTAAAGAGGCATACGCCATTACTTCAGGCACTTCCACATCTAGTATGATAGTTGATGAGATTGAAAAGGATTTAAATTACCAGTATGATGTAAGAACGCCAAAATTAAATAAGTTAAGTAAACTAAAAGAATCAAACTAAAAATTGTAATTAGCATTACATCCAATGATAGACTGCGTAATTTCTTATGGTAGAAATTATGAATAAATAAACCCAATGCCAAGAGCACAGAGGCAATTAGTCCAGCGATTACCAAGTATTTTTGGATTGTAGTATCTTTGGCAAAAACTTTATCAGGCGAGATGGCATCAATGATGGCAAATACCAAACAATTAAAAATATTAGAACCTAATAGATGACTAAAGCCAGCGTTGAAGTTTTTCATATAAAATAAACCAACTACGGAAATAATTTCCGGCAACGATGTTGTGATACCCAAAAATAACGAGGCACCAAAGGCCTTATTCATTCCAACGTGATTAATGATGGATTCAGCAGTGTAAGTTAATCCAACGCTTCCTCCTGCCAAACACAAACCACATGTAGCAAATAAAACAATAGCTTGTGTGACAGTCAAACGCGACTTAGTGGTACGATTGAATTCCTCGCTTGTTGTTTGCTTGGTCATAAATCAGATGTTGACAAAGTAAATAATCATTACCAATAACGAAATGATCGAGAAAACATGATTTAGTAGATAAATACCATTAGTAAAGAAACTAATAATGTATAAAGCATAAATCACAATGAGCGAAGCGATGTTAATAAATTCTGATTTTTGGATGCGGGATTTCTTGAAATTTTTAAAAAATATTAATGTAAACAAGCCTAAAGTAAAAATGTTGAATACATTACTTCCTAATACATCCCCCACCGCTAAATCCGATGAGTTTAGACCAAGAACGCTTGTTAATCCAGTGACCAATTCCGGAATACCAGTCATTAATCCCAATAGCACACCTGAGATCAATGCCGCAGAGTATTTAGTTTTCTTCTGTAATAAATCAGCCAAATATGACACAAAAATGGCTAAAGCAACGACACCAACCGTAGCAACTAGGTATAAGATGATTAAGACAGCGAAAGGCATATTATTTTTTAATGTAACTTATCAATAACTCGACATTACCGTGTAATTTAAATTTTTTGATATTAGATTTTAAAATGAAATTATCGCCCTTATGAATTTTTTTACATCAGCCTAGTTTACCTTCACCAGCAATGACTGTTGCTTGAATTCAACGTGCTAGAGGAAAGCGATAATGATGTGCACCGCGGTTTTGAATGCGAGCTAAAGAAAATTCTTTTGAATCTACTAAGGTATTACCATCACTTTGAAAATGAGGTGTTATAAAAGGAACATTAATGTTGTCTAATGCTTCTTGCACATTCATTTCACGATTACGCCTATAATCAAATAAACGATAGGTAACATCACTGGCTTGTTGGATCTCGTAAATTACTAACCCACGGCCTAAAGCATGCAAGGTGCCAGAGGGTACATAAAACAAATCATTAGGTTTAGCATTAACTTTGCAGAGTAATTGATCCCAAGCATTATTTTTTACAAAATTAATTAACTCATCTTTATTTTTAGCATTGTGACCATAAATGATGCTACTGTCTTTCTGTGCACCCAAAACAAATCATGCTTCATTTTTTTCTGTGGCCGTAGGGAACTGACTCTGATATTGTTTGGTGGGATGAACTTGTACACTCAAATCATCGTTACAATCTAGAATTTTAGCCAAAAGTGGGTAAGATGCACTTTCGTAGTGATCAAATCACTCAGGGTGCTTCTGAAAGAAATCACTTAATGTTATTCCTCTAAATGGAGTTGAAGTAATCAAAGACGACTTGTTAGGAATAGCACTAATTACTCATGCCTCACCGATTTTTTTATCACCAAGATCATAGTAAAATTGCTGAAGGTTTTGTGCTCCTCATATTTTCTCGACTAGATAAGGTTTTAAAAAAATAACTTTTGACATGGTAAAAAATATCTTTGTTTATTATAATAGTAAGTAATAATAATAGTCAGAAGGATATTTATATATTTATGAGTAAGATTTTTAATAAGACCAATATATTGTTCGATATCAACGTATCCGATCAAAAAGCAGCTTTTACGGCGATCGCACAATTAGCGCAACAATTAAAGGTTACAAATAACGCTAGCGGTTTGGTAGATGACTTAATTGCGCGTGAAAAAGTATCCACAACTGGAATGATGGATCAAATTGCTATTCCTCATGCAATGAGCGCTGACTTTAATGAACCAGCGATCATTGTAGCGCGTTTTCAAAATGGCGTGGAATGAAATTCAATTGGTGGCAAACCTGTTAAAATTGCTTTTGCGTTATTGATTCCTGAAAAACAACGTGGATCATTACACATGACTTATTTACAAAACATTTCATTAGCTTTATTAAATGAAGAGTTTGTGAAGACAATTTTAAATACTAGTGATATTAATGAATTATTCAAAGTAATTAATCAAGCCATTATGCATAAAGAGAACGAAAATACTAATGCTTCTTCGACTGATTCAAAAGGGTTAATTGTGGGTATTAGCGCTTGTGCTACCGGTGTGGCTCATACTTATATGGCTCGTGAAGCTTTAGAAAAACACGGCAAAGATGTTGGCTATGATGTGTGAATTGAAACACAAGGTCAATCCGGACAAGAACACCGTTTAAGTGCTAAGCAAATTCAAGATGCTAAAGCGGTAGTCATTGCCAGTGACATTCATGTGGAACTAGATCGTTTTGATAATAAGAACATTTATACTACCGATACTAATGAAGCTATTAATACTCCGGTTGAAGTTTTAAAGAAAACTATTGACACTAAGAAAGTTCATCATACGCAAAGTGGTAGCAAATCTTCGGGCGGCGATACTTTCGGTAATGATAATGCACGAGGCTTTATGAAACACTTTTTATCAGGTGTTTCACACATGATCCCTTTTATCGTTTTCTCGGGAATCGTTTATGCGATTCTAAATGCGGTATCAGTTATTATTTATAAAGACGCAAAGGTACCAGATGCTTCGATTTTAGGTCACTGTTTGGCAGCGGCTAATGTTGGATTCTTGTTATTCACCGGTGTTATGGGTGGATACATTGCTAACTCCATTGGTGGACGGGCAGCATTAGGGCCAGGTTTCATTGCGACCTTTGTGGCAGCTACACCTAGCATGTATATTTTCTACTGAAAGAACTACAGCGCTTGAATTCGTGGGATTCCTGATCATATTGATCCAGACACTCACGTGCTAGTACACACAACTATCTCCGGTATTAGTTTAGGAATTGTGGCAGCAATAATGATGGGTTTTGCAGCGGGACATTTAGTAAATTTATTTAATCGTATACATATGTATAAAACGATTAAACCAATTTTACCGTTAATCATTATTCCGGTGTGTGCTACTTCTTTATTAGTTTTCCCATTCCTTTTTGCCTTAAGTGGCGCAATGGGAACTGCGATGAATTGATTCGGCGCGGCACTCGCTTATGTGGGTACACTTTCATGGGGAAGAATATTAATTGGTTTCGTTCTCGGTGCCATGGTCGGCTTTGATATGGGTGGACCAATTAACAAAATTGCCGTTGCTACCGCTACATCTTTAATATTGGTAGACTCAAGATTAATGGGTGGGGTTGCTGCTGCTATTCCAATTGCGCCACTAGGTTGCGGTTTCGCATCTGTTGTTTTAGGACGTCGTTCTTTCACAGAAGAAGAAAGAGGTTTAGGTATTTCAGCTTTAGCGCTTGGTTTCATGGGAATTTCTGAAGGGGCTATTCCATTTGCCACTCGCAGACTAAAACAAACATTCATTGCTAATATTATTGGTTCAGCAGTCGCAGGAGGCTTATCTTGTCTATTCTGTGTTGGTGGACACGTTGGCATGTGGGGTGGGATGATTATTGCCTTTACCATGGGTATTTATTCGCCAGCTGGCACAGCGGCACCATTTGCTTGGGGCCACGGTGGAGCGACATTCCCTAACGCTTTAATTACGGTTGTTTGATATTTCTTAGCCATTGCTATTGGTATGCTTGTACACGCAGTCATTTATGTTGCTTTAATTAAAACTAGCGAAGGTGGTACATTATTTGGTAACATCAAACAAATCTTTACTAGATCAAAAACTAAAGCACCAGTTGTAAAAGAAGCAGTAAAAAAAGATAAATTTGATATTTGATTTCAAAAAAATTTAATCCAAGAAAATTGATACTATCGTGCAAAAGTTTTACACAAAGCACCAATCGTTTGATAAAAAAATAAGAAAATTTCTAAAAATTCGGCAATATATGACATGGAGGGCAATATGCACAAAATGTCACAAGAACAAAAATTGAATACTTATGGAGGCATCGGGCCGATGATGCTTTGAGTTATCATGATTGGAGCGGTAATGGCCGTACAAACCATTACTTCTACCGCTTTATCGGTGATTGATGCGGTCAAGACACCTAATGACAGCTCACAGTCTAAAAGTAGTTCAACACGCTCAGGTAATTCGTCATATTTGAGACTATCACCAATGCCAGCACGTAGTGCGATTGGTATGTGGTTTTAGACTAACGAACTCATTTACCATTGTTAGTTAAGTTTAATAATAATTTAAAATCCAGCGATTTAATGAGTCACGGATTTAAAATCCATTTCATATTAAAATTATTCATATATAATTTACCCAGTTACACATCGATGTAAAGAAGGAAACTATGGCTAAAAAAGTAGTTCGTAAATCTGTTAAGAAAAATAAAAAAGTAGTTAAGCAAACCAAGAAACCAGCTAAACCAAAAACTAAAACGAAAGCGAAAGTTACAAAAAAACCAGTAGTTACACCTAAACGTAAAGTAGTGGTTGTTCCTAGAAAAAATGTCCCCGCTGTTTTAGAAGCTGAATCTAAAATTCGTCAAATTTCATTATTCGAAATGAACGAAATTGTTGGACGTTTAGTACAAAGAGCCAAAACTCGTAAGCGTAATCGTAACACCATTGAATGAGAAAAGATTTTTAAAGCTTTTAATAATTATGATTTACCTGAAGAATTAAATGACGAGTTATTAAACAAGTTTAATAAAGAGGGTATCGAAGTTACCGGTCAAATGGTTGATACAAGCGTTGAAGACGACCCCATGATTACCAAATTATTAACAGAGGGTAATAGTAAAGATTTCCGAATTAACGATTTACAAGGTGTTAAAATTTCTACCAAAGAAAAAGTTGATGATGGTGTTAAAGCCTTCTTAAGTGTTTTAGGTTCTTCCAAGATGCTTACTTCAACACAAGAAATTGAAATTGCTAAATTGCTTGATAGTAAAGATCCTGAAACACGTCAATATGCTGTCAATCAATTAGTCACTAGTAACTTAAGATTAGTGACCTCGATTGCTAAACGCTTCTTAAGTCGTGGACTTGATCTAGAAGACTTAATTCAAGAAGGCTCGATCGGTTTAATGAAAGCTATCAGTAAGTTTAATTATAAACTTGGTAACAAATTCTCTACTTATGCTACTTGATGGATTCGTCAAGCCATTACCCGTGCCATTGCTGATCAAGCACGCACCATTCGTATTCCGGTTCACATGGTTGAAACCATTAATAAAGTTGTTAAAATGGAACGTTCATTAATTCAAGAACATGGTCGTGTACCAACAATCGATGAATTAACCCAAGCTTTAGGTGGACCAGCAGCTGGTTTCTCAGTGAAAAAAGTGGCTGATATTAAAAAGATTAGTGTGGATCCTGTATCTTTAGATAAACCAGTTGGTCATGACGAGGAATCACAATTTGTGGATTTCGTTCGTGACGCCGATATGCCTACACCAAACAAGTTTGCAGAACACGATTTAGTGCTAGAACATATTGATCAATTGTTTAAAACGGCTTTAAACGAGAAAGAAGAAGAAGTGATTCGTATGCGTTATGGATTACACCCCTATCCAGCTCCTTTAACCCTTGAAGAAGTTGGTGGTAAGTTAGGCAAGACACGTGAACGTGTACGCCAGATTGAAGCTAAAGCTTTACGTAAACTGAAACATCCAAGTAAGAGTTCTAAGCTGAAAAGTTTCGTTTCCTATAACGATGAATAAACGACTGGGCGCTATTAGTCAATTAATTAAACCCCAAAGCGTGGTTGCCGATATTGGTAGTGATCACGCTTTTTTAGCCATTGATTTATTAACAAAGCGCGAGGCACAACATGTGTACAACATCGAAATAAATGCATTGCCATATAAAAACACCATTAACAACTTACAAAAGCATGCTCTTTTAGATCGCACCACCAATATCTTAGGTAATGGTTTGCAAACTAACGCCATTACCCAGCTAATTGATGTGTGCGTGATTAGTGGGATGGGTGGATTAAACATGATTAAAATTTTAAGTGAAGCCAATCCCACGATTAAAATTAAACAATTTATTTTGATGCCTAATAACAACGTTATTAGATTAAGGGCTTATCTTGTTCAAAATGGATATAAGGTTATTTATGAAGAAAACATCATCGATCGTAAAAGATCATATCCATTAATGCAAATTATCCCAATACAAATTTAATTACCCCAACATTGAATATTCCTAAGAAAAACTAAAAAATAAGAAATTTAAATTTTTTTCGGCAATATGTAGGTAGAGAGAGGTATATAATATATGAATAAGAAAATGTATCGAGTTGAAATTAAAGATCGCGAAAATAAAGATAATTTAATAGTCAGTACTGAACCTATTAGAATTAAAAGACCTACACCCAACAAACAAACCAAGATAAAGCCTACGTTAGCTTTAGTTGTTGAAATGATCGTTGCTATACAAAAAACACTTAAAGAACATACTGTAATTCTTAATAGGCACTCTGAACTATTAGAAGAACATACAGCAATTCTTAATAGGCATTCTGAACTATTAGAAAAGCATACAGCAATTCTTAATAGACACTCTGAACTATTAGAAAAGCACAGCGCTATCTTTGAACGAAACAACCTGCATTAACCAATGTTGTTCTATTAAATAATTTAAAGTAAATGATTTCCATTAACTAACGTTGTCATTCGCAAACAGGTTTTTGATTTTCTTTAGCCATCGCAACACGACATTCTTTACACTTACCTCAGTAAGGACAAACACGGTTAGCACATGGACAATTCTTATTTAGTTTCATACTTCCTCCTATTTAATTTTTAAGAACAAATCACTTAGTTCTTTTTCATTTACAGCACTAGGAGTATCCATCATTAAATCGATTCCATGACTATTTTTAGGGAAGGCAATCACATCACGGATGCTCTTAGCATCGGTTAATAACATCACGACGCGATCTAAGCCTAGAGCAATTCCCCCATGTGGCGGAACGCCATATTTAAAAGCATTCAGCATAAAGCCAAATTTATTATTTATTTCTTGTTCGTTTAGTCCAATGGCTTTGAACATACGATTTTGGATAGCTTGATCTGTAATTCTAATAGAGCCACCACCTATTTCAAAACCGTTCATGACAATGTCATAAGCACGTGCTTTGGCATGGGCCATATCTTGGTCAAAGGTATTAATTGAGTCCAAACTAGGGGAAGTGAAAGGGTGATGAGCAGCTTGGTATTTTTGCTCTTCCTCACTATATTCGAATAATGGTCAATCATTAATTCACACGAAACGATAAGTGTTAGGATCTTTTAAATTTAACATAGTACCTAATTCATTACGCACCGCACCAAGGGCTTGGTTAACAACGTTAAGTTGTCCTCCAACCATTAATAAAGTACCACGAGTGGTGTTATTGGCTTTAAAAATTTGTTCAATAATAGGGAGCTCAATGTTATTTTTAATTGAACCATCCATTATTTTTTGATCGTAGGTAATATACATCAAATCGTAAGCCTTGTTATCTTTAGCGTATTTACGTAATGTCTCAATTTCTTTTTTAGCAATCAGGACGTCTGGCACGATGATATATTTTAATGCTTGGTTATTCTGGATGATTTGTTTAATTACATTAAAGTTAGTTGTTTGAAAAAAACTACTGGCTGATTGCAATTTCAAATCATAACGTAAATCTGGCTTATCAGAGCCATACTCATTAATTGCTTTGTCATATGACATAATTTCAAAGGGGATGGAGATGTCTTTATTTAAAGTTTCTTTGAAGGCGTGTTGTAACATTTTTTCTACAATGTTCATAATGGTGCTTTCATCAGTGAATGACATTTCCATATCTAGTTGGGTGAACTCAGGTTGACGATCGGCTCTTAAGTCTTCATCACGAAAGCAACGAGCAATTTGAAAATAACGATTCATCCCCGCCACCATTAACAACTGCTTATAGATTTGCGGTGATTGTGGTAAAGCATAGAAATGATTTGCCTTTACGCGTGTCGGTACTAAATAATCCCTTGCGCCTTCGGGGGTAGCTTTAGATAAATTGGGAGTCTCAATTTCCAAAAATTCACGGCCTAGTAAATAATTTCGTAAGGCATTGATGAATTTCGAACGGAAAATCATTTTATTTTGCATGCAAGGACGACGCAAGTCAAGGTAACGGTATTTTAATCGTGCATCTTCTAAGGCGTCAGTTTTATCTTCAACAATCATCGGAACAACGTCCGCTTTATTGTATAAATGAAATGTTGTTAAAGCAATTTCGACTTCACCAGTTGATAAATTAGCATTAGCGTTTTTGCGTTCATTAACAACGCCTTCAATGCGCACCACAGATTCGCGTGTTAGATTATATATTTCATTAAAGTGTGCGTTTTGTTCATTCACAATCACTTGCACCACACCATAGCGATCAGCGATATCCAAGAAAATGAGTGATCCTAATTTTCTATTTTTCTTAACTCATCCATTGATAGTTACTTTTTGGCCAACATCTTTTTTACTGATTTTGCCGCAATATGTAAAGTCCATATTTTTCCTTATCGACCATCTTTGATGTGTGCAACCATTTGATCAATAGCAACGATCTCTTGTTTTAAACTTTTTTGGTTTTTAATAATTAGTTTTTGGTCTTTCAATTCTTTTTCACCCAAAATAATGACATATTTAGCCTTTTGACTTTCAGCATAACTAAAATGTTTTGGTAACTTAAATGTGTCAAATTTACAAATAGCTGATAAACCACTAGAACGAAGCAAAGCCAAAAGAACAATGGATGTCATTAGGGTTGTGGAACTTAAGTTGGCAATGACGACATCAATTGTTTTTAATGGTTGTAATTCTTTCTTTTCATATTCTAAAGCAAGTAATAAACGTTCGATCCCTGTGGCAAAACCCACACAACCACATTCAGGTCCACCAATTTCTTTTACCAAGTTGTTATAACGTCCACCGCCGATAAGTGTTGGTTGCCCACTCAAACGAGCATCAGTGGAATTGATTTCAAAGACAAAGTTAGTATAGTAATCTAAACCACGCACTAAAGTGTGATCAACTTTATATTTGATATTCATGGTAGTTAAACAATTACAAATAATGGAAAAATCTTTTTTCTCATCCGCAGTAAGAAATTGATCAATCTTTGGAGCTTTTTTAACACAGTCTTTTTTACTGTCTTCTTTATCATCTAGTATTCTTAATGGGTTAGTATTTAAACGTGTTTGTGATAATTCGCTAAGCTCTTTTTCATGCCCTTTAAAATGCGCTTTTAATGCGTTAATTCAGGCTTCACGTGATTTAAAATTGCCAATATTGTTAATACAAATCTCGTGGTGTTCAATCCCTAGCGTTTGAATAATGGCATGGGCAAACATGAAGACATCGATATCATCAAAAACAATATTAGAATTAATACATTCCACACCAAATTGGTGAAATTGTCGTAGACGACCACTTTGCGGTCGTTCATAACGAAACATAGGGCCAGTGTAGCATAGCTTTAAAGGTGCTGGTGATTTGTTAATAAGTTTCCCTTCGATGACGGCACGAATAACGCCAGCCGTGCCTTCAGGTCTTAGAACTAAATCACGTTTGGACTTATCTTGAAATTCATAGAATTCTTTAGTAACTATGTCGCTCGTCTTACCAACTGAACGCACAAATAGTTCGCGAGATTCAAAAATGGGAGTTTGAATCTCGTGAAAACCATTGAGTGTTGCAATGAGCATTAATAGGTCAACTAGACTACGATAATGTTCGCTATTGGGGGAAATTCAGTCTTCGGTGCCGCGGGGCTTTGTGTAACTCATAACATTAATTATAAAGAGAATTGGTCTGACATGCTATAATATCTTGCGATTAAATATCTAACTATGTTAAATTGACCATTTAAAAAACGTCATCAAAATATTTCCACCACCCACAAGGACAGTCCTTTGGGGGCTGGAAAGTTAAACCGTCCCAAAAGGCGAGCTCGTAGTATTATTAGTTTAGTGGGGGCTGGCGCTTTAGGTGTTACT
>JAITXG010000018.1 GCA_031284865.1 Mycoplasmataceae bacterium
GAACTTGTTCAGGTTTACCTAATCTATCACGAATTTGATATTTTGGTTTCTTCAGAATAAATGGAAACCATCAACAGGCTAATAATACGGTTAATACTACACCACCTTCGACCGCTAGCCCGCCTGATGCAAAATCAAAAAAACTAGTCCATTTTGCGTCACCTAACATACATGATCAAATCCTTGCACCCAAGATAGCGGTTGGAATTCCCATTAGACAAAATCAATAAAAAGGTTCAATTGGCGCTTTATAAAGTTTTCATAATTTCATGACGCCTATTAAAATAGCCATCATAAATCCTAGAAAGATAAAGATACTATATCAACGTACTCCGAAGCTGCCAAGAAAAAAGGCAATTTCAGAACTACCTTCTTTCCATGGATGAAGAGGTGCTGGGGGCATCGCTTGTAATACATCTAACATATTAATATTTATTTCCTTTTGCTAACCATTGTAAAGTTAGTCAAATAATCGTCACCAGAATTGTACCCGTGTTGTTTCAATTTCCAATCAACAACAGCAGTTTCAATTAAATCACTCATTTTACGACCAGAAGTAATTGGCAAACGATAATATGATACTTTTACTTTTTCTACAACTTTGGTATAAGATTTATTTCCAATTCGTTCAAAATCAGTTTTATTTAAATTGTCATCACGAATTAATTCCACAATGATATCGATGTTACTAGAATCGGCCGTCTTTTCAATTCCAAACATACGAGCAATGTTCAAAATACCTAATCCTCGTACTTCAATGAAGTTATTTGCTACAGCATTAGGTTTACCAAATAATCGGTCAGCAAGATTAGTAACATCAACTGCATCGTCAGCCACGAAGATGTGTCCTTTTTTCACTAATTCCATAGCAACTTCGGATTTACCAACACCAGATTTACCTTCGAGTAACACTCCAACACCATAGACATTAATCAATGTGCCGTGGACTGTTTTATATTCAGCTAAATTTTCATTAATTCATGCAGCAACAGTGACATACAACTGAGCCGAAGGTAAAGAGGAGTGCAAGATTGTTGTTTTATATTTGCGTACCGCCTTCAATAGAATGTCTCTATATTTAAATTGATCAGTCACAATAATTACAGGTGGAGTCAATCTTAAAACATTTAGCATTGATGCCATACGTTCTTTATCCGATGATAGTTGTGATAAAAAACGACTTTCGTTATTGCTCCATAATACGGCTGAAATAATGTTCTTGAAAACAATCTTTTTACTTGCTAATTCAATCCCAGTACGATTTAAACTCGGAATTAAAATACGATTCTTAAATCCCTCTTTATAGAGAACATCAAAATTAAACTTACGTACCAACGCTGCTACTGTAATATATTTTTGATTTGTCATGCGTGCTCCTTATATAGGGTAAACTATATTAATGATGTAATAACCACTATTTAATTTTAATTCAATATATTGATATATTATCTTTTTTATCTATCTTATTGATGTTTTCGTAAAGCGAATATTAAAGGTAATTAATTAAAATCAAACAAAGCACCTATTTGTTATAATTAGTTAAAAGAGGAACAATTATGAAAAAATTAGATATTAAGGGAACAAGAACAGAAAAGAATTTAATGGAGGCATTTGCGGGTGAATCAATGGCTCGTAATAAATATACTTATTATGCTTCGCAAGCCAAGAAAGATTGATACGTATTAGTTCAAAAGATCTTTGAAGAAACTGCTGGCAATGAAAAAGAACACGCTGAGTTATGATTTAAAGCACTACATGGCGGTGCAATGCCAACTACAGCTGATAACTTATTAGATGCTGTGAACGGTGAACACTATGAATTTACTGATATGTATAAACGTCACGAAAATGATGCACGTAGTGAAGGTTTCATTGATTTAGCTGAACAATTTAAAGGCGTAGGTCAAATTGAATCTACTCACGAAGCACGTTACCGTGCATTATTAGAAGATGTTAAATTAAAAAAATTCTTCAAACGAAACACGGAGATTATTTGACAATGTCAAAATTGTGGGCATTTGCACAAAGGTAAAACGGCTCCACTAGTATGTCCTGTTTGTAATCATCCCCAAGCATATTTCCAAGAAAATCCAACAAAAAATTATTAATTTTGTTTCTTATTAAATGTCCTTCGAATCGCAAAGATCCGAAGGACATTTTTAAGTAAAATGACACAGTCTCATTGTCAAAAAAACTATACTAAATATAGAGGTTAAAATGAAAAGACAAATTAAAAAAATAATTAATATATATAAAACTAGACGTAGTATTTATAACTTTACTGGCGATTGTCCAATTGGCGAAGAGGATCTATTAAGTTTTCTGCAAGGATGTTTACTTACATCGCCTTCGCCTTGAAATTATCAATCGCAGCGACTGGCTGTATTTCTAGGTGAAGCGCATGCAAAATTATGAAACATTATTAATAAGCGCTTATCGGCATCTGAACAATCAAGAATAAAACCATTTGCCAATGCTTATGGCACTATTTTGATTTATTATGATAATAAATCTACTGAGCGAATGAAAAAGAATCACGCCGAAATGGCTGATGGCTGTGTGGAGTGAGAAATTGAAGCTAATGCTATGACACAATATCAAATATGAACAGGACTTAGCTATTTAGGGTGTGGTGTCAACATTCAGCACTTTAATTCATTAATTCAAAAAGATGTAGCTAAAGAGTTTAATACCCCCTCTAGTTGAGTATTAAGAACCCAAATGGTCTTTGGTGAATTAATATCAATCCCTGATGAACACGAGCATCTTGATGCTAAAACAAGAATAATCGTTGAACATTAATTCGTTATTCATCTAGTTTTTACAAAATATAATATGCTTTATAATTAAATTATGAAATTACTAAAGCAAACTGTTGTAACACACCAAGAAATATATGTTGCCAACATTACTGTTGAGCGTGGTTTAATTACCGAGATTACCCGTTTAAATCTTTCCCCTAACTTAAACCAAGTTTTAATGCCTGGTTACATTGATGTCCATACACACGGTGGATACGGTTTTGATTTTAATGATCTTAAGAACGATCGTTATCGTCCTAGCTTTAAAAAGTATCTTAATAAAATCCATAGTGAAGGTGTAACTAGTGTAATGGCGACAACAGTAACATGCCCAATGCAAGATTTAAAGAACATCGCTAAGAACATTGTTAATATTCATCGCTATGATGCTAACAACGTAATTGTCGGTTGAAATATGGAAGGACCGTTTATTTCTCCCGAAAAAAAAGGTGCTCATGATGAACATAACATTGTTCCTGTTGATAATGCTTTGCTTAATCTAATCAAAGGGATGCGTAAATTTAACGTGTCTGTTGTGATTGCACCTGAATATAAAGGCAATGTTGAAAAAATCTCACAGATTAAATCATATGCCGATGTAGCCATCGGTCATTCGTTAGCTTCGGCTGACTTGACAATGCAAGCAATTCAGCTAGGTGCCAATAAAATTATTCATTTGTATAACGCGATGTCTGGTTTTAATCACCATAATCCTGGCGTGGTAAATGCTGCTTTTATGGATAAACATGTTTTATGTGAACTAATTTGTGATAACGTCCATGTCAATCCGGTTGTCGTTCGAAACTCCTTTGATATCTTAACGCCTAAACGCATTATTATCATTAGCGATTCTTTAGTTTGCAAGGGGTTAAAGAATGGTGACTACATGTTAGGTACATTACCAATCACCAAGCATAACCAAATTGCTACGTTAACTAATTCTGAGACTATAGCTGGTTCGATTACAGGGTTTGACGTGAATGTTCGTAATATGTACAATGATGTTCAATGTTCACTACATGACATTGTGCAGATGAGCTCTTACAATGCGGCGCGATCATTTCATCAGGAACACAATCTTGGTGTTATTGAAGTTGGTGCCAAGGCTAACTTTGTACTTGTTAATAAAAAAATGCATGTATTAAAGACATATATCAATGGTAAAATTGTATACCAAAGATAAATTACTTTATTTTTAAATAATTACTCATAAATCTTTCAAGGCTGCCGAAGTGTTGGATGATTGATTTAATGGTAGTATCTAAAACAATGCTACCATCACGTAAAATGATGACACGTTGGGCAAAATGAATAATTTCACGAACGTTATGGGAAGATATTAATGTAGTGATTTTATTTTTATTGATGTAATTTTTGACATATTTAAACATTCATAATTGCGCATTAATATCTAATGCTGTTGATAATTCATCCAAGAATAGAATCTTGGGGTCAGACATGACAGCTAAAAACACATTTAATCTTTGCTGTTGGCCCCCCGATAATTTGTGTGCTTGTTTGTTCAACATTTGATCCAAACGAAATGTTTTTAGTAGTTTGGCTAAATCGGCTTCCGATATTTTATAACGATTAATGGAATTCTGAAAAGAGATAATATCAAATACTTTTAAACCACGAGGACATGAAGCATCTTGAAATTGAATACCAATTCGTTCTTGTGGTGAATATTTAAAGTCATAATCGTAATATATTCGTCCTGACGAAGGAACCACACTACCTGATAGAATTTCTAATAGTGTGGTTTTACCAGCTCCATTAGTCCCAAGAATAGCTACTTGTTCTCCTTCATAGACACTAAAACTAATTTTACTCAATACCTCTTTAAATTTATGATGAACAAAATATTTCTTTGTTAGATCCTTTACCTCAATAATTGGTCGTTCGTGATCAGCATGTTTTTCGATAACTGGTTTAAAATTTTTTAATTGTGCTGAAAAACGAGGGTCGATTGCAATATGATTGGTGGCAGTGGGCTTTTTCTTATTAAAAAATCACATAGTTAATCTCTCCGGTTCCATCTAAACGTAGCAATATCTAATACGCCCAAGGCAAACGTAATTCCAACTGGCATAAATAGCGCCATATATTTATCAAATGAGCCCAAAATATCGACGATAGCAAAACTTGTTCCGAGTTTAATCGTAAGTAATGTAGATGGATCAAACATTGATGAACCATATATATTAAACACCGAGTGGGAATGAGCAAATCATGCTTGGTAATTTAAGCATGAAGTATACCAAAATGGATCGACATAAACAACTTTAGTCAGCAATGGCATACCGACTCCTGTCGTAACATTATGAACCACTCCGATTGGTACTCCTAAGCCTCCCAAAACGAATGAAACGACTATCACAGCAATTGATATTAATTGAATTTGAAAATTACGACGACAAACAACCATCCAAATAAAGCCAATGGATAATGACATAACATAAGTCAAAGTAATAGCATACCACAGATACAAGTAATTTGCTCCCGTTAACATATCCGATATAAACCCACGATAATTTCAGAGTATTAAATATGATCACAATATTTGTCAAATGTAACTCACGAAGACAACAATGTAATAGTAAACAATAATAGTCATCAAGAAAACAATTGGTTTAACTGGTGATGACCCCATTCGTTTCAATAACATTGAAGTTCTTAAGTCATTAACGGATATTGGAATGACAATCATTGTTAAACTTAAAATAACAGTGGTGTAGCACCCCGGTAGAACCATATTCGGAATAATTTCTCCAACTAAATTCCAAACCGATGAAACGATGAAAAGAAAAACAAACGACAAGCCGAAAGCAAAAAACGGCCCATAAAAGGATTTTCAGAAATATATATTTACTAATTTAATGGTTCCGCGCATAAATTATTCCTTTCGATCCTTAGAAAATTTATCTCTCTTAGCGATAAAAGCATTCTTGCGTGTCTTATCGTCTCGCTTGCGTAAGTAAATACGAATTAAATAAAATGAAATAACTGAGGCAGCCATTGTACTAAATATGGTAGCGTTCAATATGAAAATGATATTATTCCTTTTAAAAACATTGGCATTAGTACAATAACTATTGTGCATATCAAACAAACTTAATATTCTGTTTGTAATGTCAGCAATACCACCTGATAAATCTAAATTTGTAGGTAGGTAATGATCAATTGATAAGTCAAATCTACAAACAATAATATACCTCCCCAAATTTCGTGAAAATTCCGAAGCTAAGCCTGATTTACTTGCAATTAAAGAAGTTCATGATTGTCCAGTCTGCTGTGATCACCCATTGTTTTTTTCAAAATAATCAAAGCATATTGATTCATTACCATAAGCAATAATATCATCTATGTATCTATTCCTAAAATCAGCTGGAAATTTTGCCTTCATCATGTTGGTAAGATCTTGATCGGTAATAATAACTGCATCTGTTTGATAACAGCCTAATTGCAATACCATTTCTAAAACATCAACGAGCAGCGTTGTTCCATCTACTCGACTGTAATTAATATAGAAGTATGAATCATCAATAAGATCTACGCCTGCAGTTTCTAGTTCGCCCCAAATTGACTGTCCTGTTTTTGCATAAGTAGCATACTTTTTTAGTGAATATATATAAGGCATATAATTGTAATCTAACATTAATCCATCTGATCCAGTAGATTGAAAAAGCCAATTTCTAAACGGTTTTACTATTGATGCTAATCCAGGCACATATATCTCTGTGTATGCATCGGCATCATCATCATCAGATGGTGCTGGATTCAAATTTAAATATGTCAAACAATTATGTTCTAAATTAATACCGTCTAAGAATGTTGGGTCAGTATCTTCCCCTAGTGGAGCGGTATATCGATATCCTTCAAAGGAATAATAATCACGATTATATCCCGTTCCTACATATGTATCTTTTTGCGTCATAAAATGAAGGCCACGTGTGGGTCCCTTAAGAGATGATCAATTTGGAACATTACGTAGATGGTTATTAGATAAATCTATATAGCTTATGTGACTGTCACCTAGAGGGCCAATAAACGTTGACCCAGTAAAATTATCATATGAACTGCCACTGAGATAAGCGGCTTCAAAACTAGTGGTTCGATCCAACAAAATATTTCATAGCATTGGATTTAAAAGGGCCATAACGCTGTTATCACGCTCATAATCACTTGAATACAAACCACTTAAATTTAAAATCCCATGCATGTTGTGTTCTACAAAATTTTTTAATTTTACCGTAGTCACTATTCCATTGATATATTGTCGGCCACCCGCAAAATAAGCTGCAACATCAGGATTGATAAAGAAATCACGGTAAGTATTAGCATAAGTTGACTGGGTATTCTCATCTGCAACTAAAGTAGCAAACCCTTGTAAATCTCATCAACCATTATTATTCTTGGCTTGATCCATATCATTGTTATAAATATGCGTACCGTGTGGATAAATCGGGGCAGCCAAGTTAATTCCATGCTTATCATAAGTAGCGCCATCGACATCATTGAAGAATGAAATATCATCCTGATAAGTATAGTAATATTGTTCATATTGGTCGCGAGACAAGGTATGATAATCACCAACATCGTTACCTGCTGGTATAGTGCTTAACTTAGTAGCATTAGAAGAGCAAGAAGAACCGACCAAAAGTGCTGGTGCTGCAATACTAGCAACTAGTAAACCTGAAAATAGAATTTTATGTATTTTAATCATAACCATTATCCCCCCATGTATTTCTGCAAGAAGGTCTCAACCGAACCAAACTTCTTATGAATGACATCAATTCGAGCATCAGCCATCACATAACCATTACGAATCATGATTAAACGGTTACATAATGTATCCATTTCACGAATAGAATGAGATGACATGATCGTAGTGATCTTATGTTTATTTAAGAAAGCCTTTAAATAACTTAATATTTGATTTTGACTTACAATGTCTAAACCGGTGGTTAATTCATCTAATAAAAGGAATTGGGGTTTGTGTAAAATACTTAAGACGACATTCACTCTTTGGCGTTGACCACCTGATAAATTACGAATATTCTCTTTCGCTAGATCATTTAAGCCAAATGCATGTAAGAGTTCCTTACGTTCAGCTAGTGTTAGTTTAATCTTATGAGTATCTAAAATGAAATCAATGACATTATTAACTGTAATGCCTGTAGGATAACTTGACTTTTGAAACTGGATTCCAATTTTCTCTTCGGGATAGATTTTGTAATCAAGATTGTAATAAATTTTGCCACAAGAAGCTTCACGTACGCAGGCTAAGATTTCAATCAATGTACTCTTACCAGAACCGTTAGCACCAACCAAAGCAATGCAATCACCTTGAAATACCGTGAAATTAATATCCCATAGTACTACATGTTGTCGCGATGAGAACTCGTTATAAATCTTTTGTAAATGTTCAACTTTAATTAATGCTTGTGCACTTTTTTTATCATAATGTCCAATTTTCTTTTGAATCTGCTTAGACATTGCCAAATCAGAATCAGTTTTCTGATTGAACGATACCTGCGATAAGACTTTTCTTTTCTTTAACATATTACTACCTCCTCCTATATTTTATATAGCAACAGTGCTGCGCTAGTGAACGAGATTGTGAATGCAAAAGGAGCAAAGATATTTGCGATCTTATCTGGCACACTTAAAATCGTCACTGGAATCGCTAATTGTGAAACAACCCGAGCCATGTATGGTGTCGATACATCAAAAATCGAAGATTGATATGTATTGAATTCACTGGCTTTACCAAACCATGACTCAAACGACAAGAAAGAACTGTAGCGCAATGGATCAAAATAAGTCAGTGTCCATAAAGGGTGATTAGACCAACTACTAAGTTCAATTGGCAAAATAAATCCAGCTAGAACTAATGAAGCGATCACGATAGAAAACCCAACTAGCGGTACAACAATCGGCTTTTTTGCCACTGAAACAACAAACATCGCAATTGATCCAGATAAAATGATATGAATAAAGATAGTATAAAAAACACTACCTCAGTTAGCATCATAAAATATTTGCTGCATCGCTGCTCTTAAATCGGCGCTCATTCCAATTCAAGGATTCATTAAAGCACCAATGAAATAGGAAATTAAAGCCAATACTGCATAATATAAGAATGACGTAAATAAAACGGTCGTTTTTCTAATTGATGTGGCTTTTAAAAATTTCATTAGAACTGAATCATTCAATTCATATAACGCCTGAGGAAACATTACTAACATAATAACCGTTGGCGCTAATAAGAAGGCATTAGGCAAAACTAAAGTCGAAAGCGATATCGCTACATTACCCATTGGTTTAATAAAAAATGTGGCACTAACAATTCAAACATAAAGAATTGGGAATATAAAAGTAATCGCTGGTCCAAACACTGATTTTCAATAACCGATATTAATAATTCGAAAAATCGCACGCATAACTACTTAGTCCCCATCGATTTTGCAATTTCACGAATCGTACGCTCTTTATGACGACGTGCAAGGTATTTTCTAATCCAGATGAAATAGATAATTATAAATACAACAGCCAGGCCTAATAAGACACTAAACGCTATTAACACGCCTCGGACAATCAATGATTTAGCAAATCCGCTAATGGTGTATGAATAAAACATTTGGCTACTTTTACTATACTTTATGCTTGTTCCATCATATAATTGTCAATCAGTAAAATCAAAGGCTAGACGCATGCTACCATTCATTCAATCAGATTGGGCATACAGATAAGAGTGAATGTGATTATCACCCATTGTTAAACCAATTCCTAATGGATCATTACCACCTTGCACAGAATAAACAATGCTTGAAGCAATGTTATTGCGAATGAAGAAATTACATAATAGTATTGCAACGTTATCACCAAGAATTTTGTTAATTTGGATGGGATCGTGATCCACCAAATAATATGAACTAATATCAATATTTCATTTTTGCATATAGTAATCTTTAACAAAATTCATGAGAATATTACGGTCATACCATAAAGCAGTAGATTGTTTGTGTAGCTTAGTTGCAGGATCTATTTCACCATAATCAATGTTATTAATATAAGCATATGGTGTATATGTCACGAATAAATCAGTAGCGTTATTTGTAGGATCTTGTACAAGGTAGTTATCGTCAAGTTTAATTTTACATATTGGCTTAGGCGGAGTCTCAGAATTCATTTTACCAATAGTCGTTAAATCAACACTATCATCTTCTTTGCCTTTCACATCAATCGCTCTTGAAACGGTGGTGATGTGATTGTGTTGCAGGTCAAGTTCCTCTAATTTTGTGAAGCCAACTTTCTTTCATGCACCTCATTCACCGCTTTTGCTCACATATCCGAATAAAGGAACATGTCATAGTTTATTATTGGAAAGATCAAGATGTGCTACATTAGCAAATGCTTCATTACCATCGGGAAATAAACAAGGATTATTTAAAGTGCGAATAACATCGTCAGCATAAATATCGTTCTCTAGTGTCTTTGATAAATCAAGAGTGTCAGTAGACAACGTTTTTAAATCACTTAATTTAACAATATCCCCTGTATTTTTACCAGCCGATGTAGCAATCTTATTAGCCAAATTAGAATCTAAAAAAAATTGTTCATAAGTTAGTGCATTAGGTGCACCTAATGCACTGTCATTTAACCAGCCTGTGGTTTTATCATAAATGGTGTCTCAATTTGGTACGACATCATTAGGGTGCAAGGCACTATAAATTTCTGGATAAGGTAAACCATAATCATCGGTTGATCATACTTGTTGAGTAATATCTAATTTATGAACACCCTGTACTGACCATGTTCTAGGAGTAAAATCGGCTAGTTTGGGTCGTGCACTATTCATTGAACTAGCGCCGGCATTTTCGTTAGCACAACCACTAATTATTCCCATCATTGGAATGAACAAACCTACTAGAGTTGCAAGTCCTACTTTTAGTCTATTTTTCTTCTGTTTTTTACTATGGTGAACCATTAGTAAAATTATACATGACTAAATATGATAATTTAGTGAAAATGTAATTAAAACATATAAGCTATTTCATTACGTGCTTACAGGATAATTTAAGACACTAATTCAAAAGTATTCAGGGAATGCAAATTTCCACTGCTTTCTCCCATACATAATAAAATCAACTCATGAGTTTGTTTTTTCATTATGTAAATATAACGCTATGAAGAATATTAACAATGGATTAAGACCTATGAAAAAGTGAAAACTAGTGCTTTTATCCAATGTTACCATCGTAACTAGCGGTACTATTATCATTCCGTGAGCAAGTTCTTGTAAAAAAATTAATTCAGTCGAATTATGAGGCATGAAGATCAATAATTTATGGGATTTAGCAAACGGAGGTAATGGCATTTTACTTTCTAAAAGTGTCACAAATTTGTCAGGTGAATTTTCTAAATCGGTTACTGATAATGATATGCTGCAAAGCATTACAACAGCAATGAATGTCTATTCATATGCCTATGCTTTTTGCATTTGTATGGCCTCTGCCACATGGCAAGTATGAAATGAAATACCACAGATTGTTTTTAGCAATGTTTGCTTTAAAACAGAAGTTGTAAATGGGAAATTAACATCCAATACTCACTTAAATTTTGATTTAATCTATAAAGATGAAATTGGACGTTTTACCTTTGCTGTGAATGGCAATCAAAGTTTATGTGCTGCAGGTGAAGGATTTGGTGAAATAGGCGACAACGCTTTGGTTTTTGGCCAATACGGTGAGGAGTATGTTGGAGCACACAACTTTCATCTATCATTAGTTGGGCTCGGGGACTATGACTTTGATACATATGTCAGTTCACTTGAATGTTTTATGAACACCACTAGGGGTGACTTATTTCAAATCATGTTCCCTAAAGTTACTACTTGACCTAGCAAATAAGAATAAGATACTATTGATTGATTTATTTAATCTTTAAGTAGCTATTTCTGCTCTTTAGTCTTAGCAGCAACGATTTCTTCAACTACTGATTTTGGGGCTTGAGCATAATGGCTAAATTGCATGGTGTAATTACCACGACCTTGGGTAAATGATCTTAAATCTGTCGCATAACCGAACATGTTCTTTAACGGTACTTTAGATTTAATGATTTGCGCATTACCACGTTGTTCAGTTCCTTCAATACTACCACGACGCGATGAAATATCACCCATTGCATCACCAAAGTATTGTTCAGGCACAGTAACATCCACTGACATGATTGGCTCTAGTAAAACTAGTCCACATCGCTTAGCGGCACTTTTCAATGCCATGGAAGCAGCAATCTTATAAGCCATTTCTGATGAATCGACATCATGGTATGAACCGTCATAAAGACTAGCTTTAATATCGATCATAGGGTATCCAGCTAATGGACCAGACTTCATGGCTTCTTGTAAACCCTGATCAACTGGTTTAATGTATTCACGTGGCACTTTACCACCAACAATGTCATTAACGAATTCATAACCTTTTTCTGGGTTTGGTTCAAACTTAATCACACAATGACCATATTGTCCACGACCACCAGATTGCTTAATATATTTACCCTCGGCATCACCAGGAATCGTAAACGTTTCACGGTAAGATACTTGTGGCGCACCAACATTAACCATAACATTAAATTCACGACGCATACGGTCAACAATGATATCCAAATGTAACTCTCCCATTCCTGAAATAATGGTTTGTCCCGTTTCTTCATCAGTATGGGTCTTAAAAGTAGGATCTTCTTCAGCTAATTTATTTAAAGCAATCGCCATTTTTTCTTGATCAGCTTTAGTTTTAGGCTCAACTGCTAGTGAAATAACTGGTTCAGCAAATTTCATTGATTCAAGTTTAACGTCATAGCCTTCTTCGGCCAATGTATCACCAGTAGTGGTAGACTTTAAACCAACAACGGCACAAATATCACCGGCACGGATCTCAGTAATTTCATTTCGATTATTCGAGTGCATCTTTACTAAACGTGAAATACGTTCTTTAATATCTTTATTAGTGTTTAGTAAATATGAACCAGCTTTTAAAACACCAGAGTAAACACGTAAGAATGTTAATCGACCGATAAAAGGATCAGTGGCTACTTTAAATGCTAGACCACAAAACTTAGCGTCATCGCTCGCTTTGATTTCAACTTCACTACCGCCACTGTTATATCCTTTAATTGGAGGAACATCTAAAGGAGAAGGTAAATAATCAACGATGGCATCCAACATAGCCTTCACACCCTTGTTCTTAAAAGATGAACCACATATAACTGGAAAGAAAGTACCTGTTAATACACCTTTACGGATACACATTTTAATTTCGTCTTCTGTTAACTGTTCGGCGTTTAGGAATTTCTCCATGCATGTATCGTCAAAGTTAACAGCTTCTTCTAACATAATTTGACGAAAATGATTAGCTTTAGTAATTAAATCAGCGGGAATATCAATGATTTGGAAATTTTCATTTTGTTGCCCGTCGTATGAAAAAGCCTTCATGGTAACTAAATCTATAATCCCGGTGAAATCATTTTCAGAGCCAATCGGATATTGAATGGCTACACCATTAGCAGCTAAACGCTCTTTCAAAGAACGAACTGACATTTCAAAATCAGCTCCAACTTTGTCCATTTTATTGACATAAACAATTCGTGGAACATTGTAATTAGTGGCTTGACGTCAAACGGTCTCCGTTTGAGGCTCAACACCATTTTGGGCGTCTAATACAGTGACCGCTCCATCTAATACTCTTAAACTACGTTCTACTTCCACAGTAAAGTCAACGTGTCCTGGTGTATCAATCAAATTTAATTCATAACCTTTTCAAGTAGCATACGTTGCAGCTGAGGTAATAGTAATGCCACGTTCTTTTTCTTGCTCCATCCAGTCCATGGTTGCACCACCATCATGAACTTCGCCAATTTTATGCGTTTTACCAGTATGATATAAAACTCGTTCGGAAGTTGTGGTTTTACCCGCATCAATGTGCGCCATGATTCCGAAGTTACGGTATTTCTGCATTGGATATTCTCTAGCCATAAATACCTCCAATTAGAAACGCAAATGAGCGAAAGCTTTATTTGCTTCAGCCATTTTATGTGTATCTTCTTTCTTCTTTACTGATGCACCAGTTCCATTAGAGGCATCAATAATTTCTGCCACTAAACGTTCTAACATAGTTTTTTCACTACGGTTTCTAGAATATAAAACTAATCAACGTAAACCTAAAGTTACTTTACGTTCAGGACTTACTTCGGTTGGAACTTGATAGTTACTACCAGCCACACGACGAACTTTTAGTTCTAGTGTTGGCATAATATTTTCTAATGCTTTATTGAAAACTTCAATGGGCGATTTTTTAGTCTTTTGTTCAATCTTCTCAAAAGCTCCATATAAAGTGTTCTGTGCTAAACCACGTTTACCATCTAACATAATCATATTAATGGCTTTCGCAACTAACTTCGAATTATAAACGGGGTCAGGCAATATATCTCTTTTTACTGTTCGATTCTTACGCATATATCTCTCCTATATTAAGCAGCAGGTGCTGTACCTTTAGTTTTTTTAGCACCATAAGCTGATCTTTGTTGTTGACGTTTAGCCACGCCTTGGGTGTCAAGAACACCACGGACAATGTGATAACGCACACCGGGTAAGTCTTTAACACGACCTCCACGAATCAATACGATACTGTGCTCCTGTAAGTTATGTCCCTCACCAGGAATATAAGCTAATACTTCTTGACGGTTAGTTAATTTAACCTTAGCATATTTACGTAAAGCGGAGTTAGGCTTCTTTGGTGTCATTGTTCCCACACGGGTACAAACACCACGCTTTAACGGATTAGATTCACCACGTTCAACGTTTTTCAAAGAATTAAAATTCTTACCTAACGCTGGTGATTTCGATTTTTTATTTTTCGATTTTCTTTCTTTACGAATTAATTGTGATATGGTTGGCATGTTTCTCCTTAACATTTGCGCATCTCTCATTTCCGACAACTGTGACGGGTGTATCATGAGGATCTTTTGTGAAAGTTATTAATAATAACATATATGCTTTGATTTGTCAATAAAACATTTTAAAAGCGTTAAGCGAAAATATTTTTATTACAAGAAAATCAAGTGTAAAATTCGCCGTCACTATTACCACCATGGCCTCTTTTACCGTTACCGCCATGATCAGTAGTCATTACTATCATTCAGTCTTCGTTATCTCTAGATTCGACGGTAGAAATCAGTTCTTTGGCCTTGGCATCCGTCTCTTTAAGTGCATCCATATATTGGGAGTTGTCAGGGTCGAAACCCGTTCTGTGACCATTGTGGTCAACATCATCGAAAATACAAAAAACTGCAGGATAATCTTCACTAATGCGTTGTTTGGCGTCAATAAGAATATCGGCATCAGAACTTTTACCATGATAATCGACAGTTGAATTTTCCATTATGCTATTTCAAACCCAACCAAATTCACAATTTCCAAAATATGTTTCAATACCGCGATTGGCTAATGTGCTTTGGATAATTGGTTTTTTCAATACTCCGTCTGAGTCATTATTTTTAATACCATTCTCACGACCTCACACACCAGTAAAAACACTACATCATCCCGGATTAGATGATGTTTTTTGATTACCACGTTTTGCTCCACCACAATGAGCAAAATATGGGTGTCCATTATATGCATTTGAGAAAATGGCACTGTCTTCAGACAGTCTCGCCGCAGCATCTACTCGTGTACCGTCGTAACCCAATAACAATAATTTATGTTTGTTTTCAGCATTAGAACCGTTCATTCAATTTATCATCGGTTGATATGCGGCGGTTTGCGGAAGGGGATTTTTTAACGCATTGGCAAATTGATTAATTTGCTCTGACGTCATTTTAAGTGGGACAGTTGCACCACAACTAGTCGGCATCAGTAAGCAAGTAGTAATCGCACAGGCAGAACTAGTGGCTATTAATATTTTATAAAATACTTTACGAGAGTTATTCATAAATAAAATTATTTACCATCATTCCATTCAATGCCTAATTTTTTATAAATAGGTTTTAGCATCGTATTGAATTTACTATCAACGTAATCAATTGTTGCATATTTTGCTTGCTGATTCAAAAATAACGCAGTTAACCGCGTTTCCATATCTTGCATATTATTTGTAAGTTTCATCTCTACAGACTGCATGCTGTTCATGATCTTTATTTCAAGATTTCTTATTTCTGTGGAATTTCCTGTCTTAAACTCATTAAAAGTTTTAATAGTTAAATACTTTTCCTTTGGTGTCGATTGTTTCTTAACCTTCTCCAACGTTATTTCTTGTCCAATTAATTCTTTATTCTTTGTCATATCTATAATCTTATGTTTGATTGGCATATATTATACTCTCCTTGATCTGTATTTTTGTTTTGCAATGCGAATTATATGGAAGTTTAATCGTTAATAATTTTGAAAAAATTATTGTATTATTGCATTGTTTTTCCTGTTCGATGAATATCGCTCAAAAATATTTTTAATTTTTACACCAAAAACATTAATAAAAAAATAATTTTTATTTATAATATATCGCATTTGAAAAGATGCAACAAAAAATAGGAAAAAAATAGATGTTAAAATATAAGCTGCTTGCTGTCGATTTGGATGGGACGCTGTTAAGTAAAAGTAAACGAATTTCAACTAATAATTTGGATGCTTTACAACGTTATACAAGTAACGGCGGAACATGTGTAGTCATGACTGGCCGCTCAATTACTTCAGCCGAGCGCTATACAAAACAAATTGATGATTTTGCGCAAAATCAAAGTAAGTACATAATCGCTTTGAACGGTGCATATATCAAAAATTTATTAACTGGTGAGACCATCACAAATTTAATTGACGCTGATATCGTTAAGGATATTTATGCTTATGGCAAAGAACATCATTTAACGGTATGAATATACAGTGAAGAGGCTGTTGCAAAAAAAGGTGTAGTCAGTTCATGATCATTAATGGCTATTATTTTAAAATATCTACACTGCCTAAAATTGTTTCGCTTTAAACACAGTGCAAATTTAGCTTCCTTTAAAATTAATTTATTGTCGTTTCGTAAAAATAAATTAAAAAAAGCATACAAATGATTAGAAGAAAAATATGGTAGTCGATTAACTGTTTGTCTCTCATCTCCTCGCCATATTGAGATTAATAATTTAAATGTTAATAAAGGCATGGCTTTAACTAAGCTTATGCAATGGTATAATGTTAATCCTGAGCAAACAATGGCTATTGGCGATAGCAATAATGATTTAACAGCTTTTAAAACCGCTGGGGCATCAGTTGCTATTAAATCGCGTAGCTCTGCTTTATTAGCGCAAGCAACACACAAGATCAATTTTAAAAAAGATGCTGTGGCACACGCTATTGATTCATATGTAATTTCTTCAAAAAAAGGTGATATCACTTTAATTGCTTCAGATTTAGATGGCACATTATTACAATCATCTACCAAAGACATTGTAGAATCTACAAAGCTCTCAATTCAAAAAGCTGTAGATGAAAAAGGTATGATCTTTGTAATCAGTACAGGACGAGCTGTAGATGATTGCCTGGTAGTATTAAAAAATTTAGAAATTAAGGATCAATCCAAGCTCTATGTAATTGGTGTTAATGGTGGATGCATTTATCATGTTGCTAAACGTAAAATTATCTACATTAATTATTTACCTAGTCCACTAGCATCGCAAGTTTATGGTAATTTCTTAAGAATTGCTAATGATGTCAATCGTAAAGGTGAAATGTCATGTCAGCTTTTTGCACTTGGTGATGCTAAATTAAATCATCCTCAACCTTTATACTGATACAACCAAGAATATTTATATAACAAGTTCCGTGAAAAAATTCCTGGTATGCTAGTTAATAATTGGGCCCCAAAGGAAGATCACTTGATTGAAGATGTAAATAATATCAAGAATATTTTCAAAATGGTTTTTCACTTTGAAAATCTAGATGATCGCGCTCGTGTTATGGCTTTATTTGAAGCATTTAAAGATCAAGTTGAAATTACTCCTTCGGCCCCTGATAATATCGAAATAATGCCTAAGGATTCAAATAAAGGTAGCGGTTTGACTCGCTTATGTGCTTATCTTGGCATTGATGTGAAAGACACAATGCCGGTGGGTGACGAGAAAAATGATATCTCTATGTTAGCATTGTCTAAGCATAGCGTTACTTTGAACAGTGCCCCAGAGATTGTTCGTAATGCGGCGGCTTTTGTTCTAGATACTAAACCTTCTTATTTAACTGGACAAGCCATTGATGAGTTGATTCTTAAGCCAAAGGTGGAGTATGCCGAATAAAAGAAATTACCTCCAACTAATTGGTTTGACGAAAGCATATGATAATGGGTATGTTGTTGTTAAAGATATCAATATTAACATTGATAAAGGTGAATTCGTAACGCTACTTGGTCCTTCTGGTTGTGGTAAGACTACCATTTTAAAGATGATCGCAGGTTTTGAATTACCAACTAATGGTCAAATCAAAGTTGATGGTATTGATATAAAGGAGCTTCCTGTAAACCAAAGACCAACAGCGACTGTTTTTCAAGATTATGCTTTATTCCCTAACATGACGGTTTATCAAAATATTACTTATGGTTTAAAAGCCATGCGTAAACCATTGCGCAATATTTCCCCTAAAGTAAAAAACGACGGTCACAAAATTTATAGCAATGCCACTAAAAAAGCGGCGGGTGAAATTAAGAATATCCAGAAACAACAAATGAAATTACTTCGGGAAATTTCTAAAGTTGAAAATATGTACTTGATTTATCAAGAAGTAGAAAACATCAAGAATATGCGATACGCTCAATTCATGATGAAGAGCGAATATTTTTTAAAGAAACTACATAACGCATTGGGCAATAATACTGTTTTGAAGATTTCACTTAAAAATAGATGATTAGAATTTATAAATCGTCTTTCGCGTAAAATGTTCCATACTAATAAACCGGTGAAGTATGATGTACGTCGATTAGACAAATGAAGTAATTTATATTTAGAACTACGTAAATGGTATTTTTTTAAACAACCATTTGATAACCGTATTGACAAATTAACAGCACATTACAACAGTTTAGATCAATTAGCCTCTTACTGGCAAAACTTTCCGCAAACTTCAAGAGAAAATTATGAGAAGCACTATATCAACCGTAAATTAACTAAATCGGAAATCAAAGTCAAAGCTGATGAAATGGTAGAGCTAGTCGATCTTAAGGGCAGCGAGAATAAATATCCAAGCGAACTATCTGGTGGAATGCAACAAAGAGTAGCGTTGGCACGAGCCCTAGTGGTTGAACCTGATATCTTGTTACTTGATGAACCACTTTCAGCATTAGATGCTAAAGTACGTCAGCAAATGCAATTAGAATTGAAACGACTTCATAACCGATTAGGTTTGACTTTTATTCTAGTTACACATGACCAAGAAGAAGCTTTAACGCTTTCTAACAAAGTTGTTGTTATGTCCAAAGGACGTGTTGAACAAATTGATAGTCCTAAGAAAATCTACGATAACCCACGTAGTGAATGAGTAGCTAGCTTCATTGGTAAAGCTAATCTCTTCAATGGCAAGTACCAAGGTAATTGCAAAGTGGAATTCAACGATGAAATATTCACAGTTAGCGATCAGGCTGTTCGTAAATTTAACAGGGACACTAATGTTAAATTCATGATCCGTCCTGAGGATATTAGAATTGTTACCCCTGAGCGCGGTATCATTAAAGTGCGTATTACTTCTACGATCTATAAAGGGTTGCTAAATGAAATTCATTGTCAATGAAAAAATCATGAAATCTTAGTCGAGACTACACTTTCGGCGCATGTCGGACAAAAAGTTGGCTTAGATTGAGATGCCAATGCGGTCCATGTCATGCTTGATAAGATGAAAGGAAATCCAAATGAGTTCCGTTTCTAAACGTAGTGTTTTTTCTAGTCACAAATCAAAACGTTGAGCGTTATTGACTCCTTTTATTTTATTAACAGTGCTTTTAGTAATTGTCCCAATGACAATGGTTATTATTAAATCGTTCTTGCCTTCAGCGGATGGAACGGTAAAGGATAACTGGTCAATTATTAATAATTTCATTCTATCTAAAATCGTTTCATCATTAATCATTGCTGTCATTGCAACTGCGGTGTGTGTCATATTAGCTTATCCTTTTGCTTATTTTTTAGCCATGAGCAAAGGTACCGTTTTCAAAACGCTAGCTATTTTCGTAGCGACAGCTCCAATTTGAACAAGTTTTTTAGTCAAGCTAATCGGACTTAAAACTTTTTTCGATTTAATGTATGGTATGAATAATTCAACGTATGGCAATATTTATACCATCATCGGTTTAATCTATTTATATTTCCCTTTTATGCTTATGCCACTATATTCAGTATTAAATGATATGCCACGTAATTATATTTATGCTAGCCATGATTTGGGTTATGGCGGCTGAAAAACTTTTTGAAAAATTACCGTACCTTATTCCAAAATCGCTTTAGCTTCTGGTATCACATTAGTCTTTCTACCTGCTCTCACTACTGTAGCTGTACCACAATTCTTAAACAATTCCAATGACAATTCCATGATCGGCGATATCATCGTCCAAGAAGGTGAACAAGGTATGACTAGCGATATCGCATTAGCACGAGCTTCAACCTTATCTTTAGTTTTATCATTAATAATTCTTGGTGGCTATGGAATATTTGTTTTCTCAACCAAAGTAGGTGGTAAAATTTATCGTAAATATAGGGAGCACCATGTATAGACATAAGTTTTGACTTTCACTTCCTGGAAATATGGGCCGCATTTTAAAACGCTGGTATATTTACATTATTTTATTCTTGATATATGTTCCTTTGGTTGTGATTATCTTATTAAGTTTTAATGGGCAAACGACACGTGGTAACATTGAATTAAATTTTGGTGTCCCTACAGTTGTTAATTACATTGAATTATTTAAAAATGATGAGTTTATCAATGCCTTATTAAATTCTGTTATCCTTAGCGTCTGTGTTGTGCCAGTAACCGTTATGATCGCAATCATCACTTGCTTTGGTTTATGAAAATCGAAACCATATCAATTAAATTCTGTGATGTTCGCTACGAAATTAACAATCGTTAATCCCGAAGCAATTACGGGAATAAGTTTGGCGCTGTTATTTGCTTCTACTTGAGTATCGCTAGGCTTTGATCTGGGTTTCTTCACTGTATTCCTTTCACATATTTCCTTCTGTGTCCCCTACGCAATTGTTGCTATTTATCCACGAATGGCTAAAATGAATCAAAATCAAATTCTAGCAAGCTACGATTTGGGACATTCACGCGTTAATACCTTCTTTAAAATTACTATCCCTCATTTATTGCCAGCAATTCTATCAGCCATCGCCATTACTTTAGCGATGTCATTGGATGATTTCATTATTACTAATTTAGTAAATGGTTCGTTCCAAACTGTGGGAACGTTAATTTATACAACACGTAAAGGTATTAAAGCGTGGGTTGTTACGTTTGGTGCCATTGTTATCATCATTACATTAGTATTGATACTGGCATTTGGTATTAAAAAATATTACAAGTTACGTTCACAAAATAAACAAAAAGCCACTAGTAGCGAAAGGAATGCATAATGAAAAACCGTGGTTCTTTTAAGTTTACTTCACTAATATTGGGGATGGGTTGCATTACCGTACCATTAATTTTATCCTCTTGTTCTGCACGTAAAGGCATTAACTTTGCTAACTTTGAAAGTTATATGTCCCCTGAATTAATTGAAAAACTGCGGAATACAGGAACTAATCCGGTTTCTTTCCTTTATTACCCCACAAACGAAGACATTGAAATGAAATTTAAGAACTATTATGATTTAGCTATCCCGAGTTCGTATGAGGTAATCACTTTATTGGAAAAAGGCGAACTTGCTAAAATTGATTGAACACAGTTTGCTCAATTCGATGAAAGACATCCCGATGAATGAAGCGATATTAAAGATGGCACTTCAGCGCTTGAAAGTGGCATGTTTAGCTCAACCGCTGAAGTGACTATTTATCAAATTGATAGTTATTTAAAAAATCGACATATCATAAAGGATGATGAATCCCTTTTAGATTATGCAATCCCATATTTCTTGCAAGATTGAATGTTTGCTTATAAAGATTTTGAAAATAAGGGAGAAATTCCTAATTTAAAAAATCCTGAAAATTGGGATGACATTCTAAAGGAGATTAGTCCTGTACAGAATAAAAATCTTGATCCTCGTTTTAAACCAAAAGCTGGTCGTCGAATTGGAATGGTTGATGATTCTCGTTCGGTTTACGATATGTGCCGTTTAATACAAACTAATGGGCAAGATGTCAATCCGCCCGATGGTATTAACACGATTAGTGATTATAAAAAAACCTACCAGGAATTAACTTCTAAATTTACTGAGAATGATAATTACTTCTATATCAATAGTGACTCTTATCAAATTCTATATGCGCTCGCTGATCCTTATGGGCTATCTTCTTCAATTGCCTACAATGGCGATGCTTTATATGCTGCTACAGGTGCAAATGTTCCGGAATGAGAGCAAAAGTATAATCAAAATAATTTCTTTGTATCTAAACCTAAGCAAACGCTTGTGGCAATGGATATGGTTGTTTTAAATAAAAACATTAAAAAAGCCAGTGAAAGCAAAAAAAAGGATATGTACCATTTACTTTATAAAACGGTTTTGGATGGCTGCTTCGAAGAAAACAATAGTGATGGCATTGGTAAGGAAGAAAACGGTTCTTATGCGTATGGACCCATGATCAATTTTGACTATACCTTTTACACTTCCCCACTTTATAATCTCGATAGCTATATCTTGGATGATGGTGATGGATATTTCAAGACTAATTTCCCTGATAAGTATAAATTGTTGAGTAAAATTTACACAATTTCTGACGACATGGATGAAAAAAATTTTCTAGAAAAGCCGCTTAGTAATTTAAATAAATCTAATATGTATCATGCTTATATTGAAGAAAAAGGAAAAATTTAATGCGTATTACTAACTGTATTTTGGCCGTTGAGACATCGTGCGATGATACGAGTATTGCTGTTATTAAAAACGGAAGACTATTAGCCAATGTGACTGTTTCCTCTTTGAAAGAGCACAAAAAATATGGCGGTGTTGTTCCAGAATTAGCAGCGCGTGCTCACGAAAAAAATCTTTATATAGTGGTTAATCAAATATTATCTCGAACTAAACTCAAATTAAGCGCAATCACACATGTCGCTTTTACATCCGAACCCGGTTTACCTGGATCGTTGCACATTGGTAAAATTTTTGCTAAATCACTTGCCTACTTATTACATGTTCCTTTAATACCAGTGAACCACATGATGGGTCATACATTTTCATTTGCGATTAATTCCAAAAAGAAAATTAGTTATCCGTTCGTTGCCCTAATTGTGTCCGGAGGACACACAGCAATTTATTACTTCAAAAATTTAAAACAATATAAATTATTAAATGAGACTAAGGATGATGCTGTCGGTGAAACTTTAGATAAAATTGGTCGTGTGCTTGATTTGCAATATCCCGGTGGAATTAGTATTGATCAAATTTATAACCACAGAAAAACTTCTTTTAAGCTAATTCATCATTACTTACCTAAAGATAATTTTAGTTTCTCTGGCATTAAAACACATATTACCAATTATGTCAACCATGAAAAGATGTGCTCTACTAGCGTAGATAAAGTCACTATTGGCAGTTCTTTGTTAAAATGAATTGTTGATGAATTAATATTGAAAATTAATTATTATGCCAAAAAATATAAATGTAATACTCTTGTTATTGGTGGTGGTGTTTCTGCTAATAAATTATTAAAGAAAGAAATTAATAAATTACCTTTCAGTACATTTATACCTTCTCACGAATACTCCGGTGATAATGCTGCAATGATCGCCAATTACGCTTATTTAGAATTAATGAGTAAATAAACTATTTACTGTTTTTGATTAAAGCGTCGACTTTATTAGTCTGCTCTCATTCAAGTTTTAAATCTGTCCGTCCAAAATGACCAAAGACTGATAAAGCATGATAAATAGGGCGATCTAATTTCAGTGTTTTTACAATGCTGTATAAATCAAAATTGAATGTCTTTGTAACTGCTTGATAAATTTTATCAATCGGCACAGAATTAGTATCGAATGTTTCGATCAACATAGAAACAGGTTTAACAGATCCAATCGCAAAAGCCAATTGTATCTCACAACGCTTAGCAAGTCTAGCAGCAACAACATTCTTTGCAATGTATCTAGCAAAGTATGCCCCCGTACGATCAACTTTAGTGTAGTCTTTACCACTAAACGCACCGCCACCGTGGCGAGCAGCACCGCCGTATGTATCTACAATATTTTTACGACCAGTTAAACCAGTGTCACCAACTAATCCACCAATAATAAAGTCCCCAGCATGATTTATAAAAAATTTAAAATCAGTATTAAGTTTATAACTTTTCGCTGTTGGTATCATAATTTTATTTAAGACAAAATTTTTAAAATTATCACGTTTAACTTTATCTGTATGTTGAATGGACATAATCATCGTATCAATACGAGGGGTCGTATGAGTTCAATCAACCGTCACTTGTGACTTCATATCGTATTTTGCCCCAGGAAATTTATGTTGATCAATTAATTTAGTGGCAGTTTTTACTAAATCGTTAGCTAAGACCATCGACAATGGCATCATGCTATTGGTTTTATCAGTCGCATAACCAAATACAATTCCTTGATCTCCCGCTCCTAAAGTTTTATCACTACGGTCTACCATTCGATTAATATCTGGCGATTGCTTATTGATGTTCGCCAATATCTTAAGATCATTTTCACTATATCCTAGCGGCTTTAATACTTTTCAAGCTACTTGAACCACATCTACATAAGCTTTAGTGGTAATTTCACCACTAATAACAATTAAACCATTGCTGCCCAATACTTCACAAGCCACACGTGAATTAACATCTTGTTTTAAACATTCATCCAAAACAAGATCAGCAATCTGATCACATATTTTATCAGGATGTCCTTTACCAACTGATTCACTTGTAAATAATTTATTGAAATTCATAGTTAGCAAATTATAAATGTTTTTATTTAGTATTTATAAATTTATGGCGTGTCTAACTTGCACATTACATCTACAAGTTACATTATTAATGTAAGTATAATTAGAACATGTCAATTGTGGCTCCATATTTTAAAATTGAAACATTTGGCGCAGTCGATGGTCCTGGAGTACGTTTAGTAATTTTTTTACAGGGTTGTCCAATGCGTTGTTTATATTGCCATAATCCTGAATCATGAACAATGAATAGCAATAAAAGTATCTCTGTTGATGAAGTAATAGCAATATATTCTAAAAATAAAACATTCTATCGTAATGGTGGCATTACTTTAAGTGGGGGTGAACCCCTCATTCATCAAGCCTTCTGCTTGGGTCTTGCTGAAATTTGCTACAAAAACAAGATCAGTTTGGCCTTAGATACATCCGGCGTTACATTTACGAAACAAAATTTATCTTTTTTTAATAAGTTATCTACTTTTCATCCTTTATGAATCGTTGATATTAAACAAATCAATCCAGCAAAACATTTAATACTCACTGGTATCAAGGCGCAAAACGAATTAAAACTAATTAAGTTCCTTGAAGAGAAACATGAACAATATTGAATGCGTCAGGTTCTATTGCGTGGTTATACTGATGACAAGAAAGATCTTACTAAGTTAGGATTATTCATAAGAAAATTGAAATACCTATCTAATTTTGAAATATTACCATATCACACATTAGGTGTTAAGAAATATCAAACACTTAAGATTCCATATAAACTAAAAGGCATAAATGATACTACTAAAATCGATGTGCATAATGCCAAGTTGTTAATTACAACATCGAGAAAGAAATAATATGACAGCTAGCGAACTTAGACAGAAACGTTTATTCCATGACTATCACATTCTGAAATCAGTTTTAATTGTATCGCTTCCTGCAATGGTCTTAGGATTGATGGCCGGACTATATGCTTTTGGCGACCAATTAATGATGATAAAACTAATTCCTAATTTTTTATCATCTGATAGTATTTTTCATAACTTAAATTACCAACATTTCTTGGAATTGCAAAAGGCCTACGCACAACAAATAACCTATTATGATACGGCTTCCATTATTCGTACAGCTGTAGCGTTTAGCGCACCAATCACTGTATTTATTAATGCGGCTGCACTACTAATGGGTAATGGAACAGCTGTTAAATATTCGCAAAACATTGGACGAAAAGATACAGTGTCTGCTGAAAAAGCATGAACATTGGGATTCTATTCCAATTTAATGTTCTCAATATTAATCACAGTTCTTTGTTGTGGCTTGGCAATTGTCCTAGTTAATATTGAGCAAGGTAATTCGTTACAATCGGCCATTAAGAGAATTCCTGAAGGATTAAGTGCTGATGACAAACTGCTTGTAAAAAATATTTATGAAGTAGCTAGCCAGCAAATTAGAACTTTTACTTTAAACTATATTTATGTTCTTGGGTCGTGTGCTACCTTTGCCATTTATACCCAATTTTTTTCATTACTCATTATTGCTGAAGGGAAACAATTGTTTGTTGTGATCGTTGCTATTGCTTGTAATGGCTTAAATTTATTTTTAGATTGAATATTCATCCAATATGCTCACTTAGCTATGATCGGAGGAGCCATTGCCACAGATATTGGTTGATTATTCAATACCTTGTTGTATGTTTGGTACATCTATTACTTAGAAAGACGTCGTCAAAGTAACTTACATTTAACTGCCTTAAAGCATATTAATTACAATCCTTCTAATTTTTGAGGCATCTTCTCTTTAGGGTTGCCGTCATTTCTCCGTAATCTTTCCATGGCAATTGCTGCGACAATTCAAATTAGTTTATTAATCGCTGTTGTTAACAAAGCAGGTTCTGGTGTCAATGCTGATCAATTCCAGAATATCTATGGAGCTGTAAATCCTATTTACAACTTACTTTACACTGCGGAATTTGGCATTATCAATGGAGCTAGAGTAGTATGCTCCTATAATTACGGTGCTAAAAACTACAAGAGAGTACGTTCCTCTCAATGAATTGTTAATCTTTTGTCATTAATTTATGGCGCCATTGTCTTTGGTGTGATTGGTTTTGCGTTAGCAGATCCTATTCTAGGTTTATTCAATATTAATAATAAACTACCAATTAATGAATTCAATAGCGCACATTTAATTCTGCGTATTGCCATTTTACAAATGCCGATGATTGCCATTGGAATTGGTGGAATGATGATGTTCCAAGCCACTGGCCGTTGATGACAAGCATCAATTTGCGGTTTGATGCAAGGCGTCATATGTTGTATCCCCATTTCATTCTTAGTTCAATTTATTGCAATCAGCACTCACAGCGTCACTTTGTTCTTGTGATGTCCTTTTATGGTACTAGCAACTTCAGCCTTAGCTATGCTTACATGAAGCCTTATTTATACTAGATTACATCTATCGCCAGATATTAAAGGACGTAAATTGCGTCAGAAGTATGATCAATATCTAACTAAAATTGGAATGAAATAAAAAACCGTTACACACAAGAATCAAGCGTAGTGCTGCTATATTTCTATCCTGACACGATTAGCAATCCATGTTGTAACGGCTCAGTAATTATATTTACTTTTTATATATCAATGAATATTAATATTTAAAAATCACTACAGAACTATAAAAATATAAACCTTGATATTTTTCTAATAAAAGATATAATACATTATCACAAGGGTAACCGCTAGGTTACTCTTGATTTTTTTAGAAGGACCAAAATATGAGTACATTAAGTACAGAATTAATTCAGCACATCAAGTTGATTGCTGATGAAAAAAAGATTCCACGTGATACAGTAGCTGAAAGCTTAAAAGATGCTATCGTGAAAGCTTATAACAAGGAATTCCCTGATACGGAGATAGAAGTAATCGTTGATATTGATCAACAGATTTTAACTGTCAACCGTTTATTGAAAGCAGTTGAACCTTATAGTGATTTAAATGATTACACCGAAATAGCTTTAGACGATGCTAAGAAATACAATAAAGATGTTGTTGCTGGTGATATTCTCCGTTTACCAGAAGAATTGGCTAAATTAGAAAGACCAATGATCTCACATATTCTACAAGTTTTCAAACATAATATTTCTAATCAATCTAATAAAGAAATATTTAAAGAATGACAACCACGTATCGGTGAAGTTGTTTTTGCTGAAGTCGAGAAAGTTGATTCACGTAGTGGCTTTGTTACTGTTAACCTTGGCGATACATTTGGATTCTTAAGTCACCAGGAAAAAATTCCTGGTGAAATGTTAATTCCTGGACAAAAATACAACTTCTATATTAAGGATGTTAAGGAACAAACTAAAGGTTGACCTATTATTCTTTCTCGTGCAGATGCTGGCTTAGTAAAATATCTACTTAAAATTCAAATTCCTGAAATTCAGGAAAACATCATTGAGATTAAAGATATCGCTCGTATCGCTGGTTTCAAAACTAAACTTTCAGTTGTTTCCCACCAAGGTGGTGTGGAACCAATCGGAACCATCGTTGGTCCACGTGGATCTCGCATTAATTTAATCCAAGACCAAATTCACCGTGAACACATTGAGGTAATTGAATATACTGATGATTTTACTCGTTATATTGTTAATGTTTGTTCTCCCGCTGAAATTGCTGGAGTAGCCATCATTGAGCCAGCTACCCCCGATAAACGTCGTCAAATCATTCTTGTTGCCAAAGGCGACAAATTAGCTCTACTTATTGGTAAAAAAGGTACAAATGTACGTTTAATTTCGGAAATGTTGAAAGCCGATGTGGAAATTCGTACAATTGAAGATGCTCATGCTGGCAATTTAGAATACCAACACATTGATATGCAATCGTTACGTCAACAAACATTCAATTCGTCATATAACAAATATCGTGTACGTGGCGATGTTTTAAGTGGTTTTGAAAAGGGTCGTTCAAGTTTCAACCGTCGATCTGATAAAAACTTCTCTAATAATCGTAATGTTGGCGATGTTAAAAATAAAAAGGAAAAATCTTCTATTCTTTCTGACTTCCAAGGAATGAATAAAGAAGATTTACTTAACGAATTATCAAATGTTAACTCTTCCGACGATATTGCTAGCGATATCGTAGATAACTACGACGAATATAACAACAAGTAAAATAATTTAAACAAATGACATTTTACAGAAAGGAGCCTCTATGAAGCCCAACCATCATAAACGTAAAGATACAAGAGAAAATCTCGATCTTAAGTCGCAATTCAAAAAAGTTGATACTGGTATCAAGAATGGTGTTTTCATTTTTAGTGGCCCTTTATCTGTTGAACAATTTGCCACAAAGATTCAAAAACCAGTCTCAGAAATTTTAAAATACTTTTTCATCAAAGGTAGAATGATGAACTTGAACACCATTCTTTCAGAAGAAGAAATTGGTGAATTGTGTTTAGAATACAATTACGATTTTGAGAAACGCGTTGAAGTCAATGAAACCAATCTATTGGCCAACATCAAAGTGGAAGATGATGCTAAAAGTTTAAAACCCCGTCCACCCGTTGTAACTATTATGGGACATGTTGATCATGGTAAAACAACTTTACTAGATTACATTCGTAAAACTCAAGTTGCTAGTGGTGAGGCTGGTGGTATTACCCAGCATATTGGTGCTTATCAAATCGAGCACGATAAAAAGAAAATAACCTTCATTGACACGCCAGGTCACGCTGCTTTCACCGAAATGCGCGCACGTGGAGCAAACATTACTGATATCGTTGTTTTAGTTGTTGCTGCTGATGACGGTATTAAACCACAAACCGAAGAGGCAATTGATCATGCAAAAGCGGCTGGCGTCCCTATTGTGGTATTCATTAACAAAATGGATAAACCTAACGTTAAACCTGACCATGTGATGTCACAATTAAGTGAAAAAGGCTTAACATCGGAAGAGTGGGGGGGAACAACCATTACTTTGAAAGGTTCAGCCTTAAAAGGTCAGGGCGTTCCAAAATTATTAGAAGCTATTTTAACTATTGCTGAAATGAACGAATATAAGGCCAACCCTAGTCGATTAGCAATGGGGGTTGTGATAGAGTCAAACATGGATAAAGGTTTTGGTCCGGTTGCTACTGTTTTAATCAAAAACGGAACATTAACTAAAGGTGATTTCATTATCGTTGGTAGTGCTTACGGGCGTATTCGTGCCATGTTTGATGAAAATTCTAAAGAAGTGTTGATTGCTTATCCTTCCCAACCAGTAAAAATTACTGGTTTATCAGAAACACCAAGTGCTGGTGAATATTTTGTCGTGAGCACAAACGAAAGAGATATTAAAGAAATTGCTAAGAAGATTAAAGTGCATAATACCTCCATGTCATATAACAATGATGTTTCGTTGGATAATGAAGAAGGTATTAAGCGTTTTAACATTATTTTAAAAACTGATGTCCATGGCTCATTAGAAGCAATCAAAAATATGTTGGGCAAAACTGATATCAAGGGGACTAAATTATCATTAATAAGAACGGCTGTTGGTGGTATTAGCGAATCTGATATCCAATTAGCGAAGGCTTCTAATGCTATCATTATTGGTTTTAATGTCAAGCCAGTTCGCGCAATTAAAGATTTAGCTGATAACCAAAAAGTACAAATCTTATTCTTTAACATCATTTATAAACTTAATGAAGATATCGAAAAAATGTTACTGGGTACTCTAGATCCAGTACTGGTTGAAAAAGAAATGGGAGAAGCCATCGTTCAACAGCTATGACGACACTCTGCCATTGGAGTTATTGCTGGTTGTTTGGTACAAAGTGGTGAAATTAGTCGTAATGATAATGCACGTCTTTTACGGGATGGCGTTGTTATATTTAATACTAAAGTAGGATCACTCAAACGTTTAAAAGAAGTCGTTAACAAAGTTGCTACTGGTATCGAATGCGGTATAACTTTAGAGAATTTCAATGATTTAAAAGTAGGCGATATCGTGCAAGCTTACCGTATTATAGAAACTAAGCAAGGAGCATAGTTATGAATCGTAAAATCGAACGAATTGAATCGGAAATTCTAAATATTTTAAACCATACTTTGATTCACGATATCTATGATGAATATATTAAAAAAGTTTCTTTTACTGCGGTTCATTTAACTAGTGATTTATCCACCGCCTATGTCTATGTTGATACTTATGATCGCAGCGAAATTGATCAAAAAATTGATAAGTTAATGATTGCAAAAAGTGTCTTCAAAAATGCTATGGCTAAGGCAATGCAGATTAGAAAAATACCGGATCTTAAGTTTCTAAAAGACGAAACTATAGACAATTCATTGAAAATTGATAAAATATTGGATAAAATTAAATAATACTATGAGCGATACTAATAAAAAAGAGACACTGGGCAACCAGAATCAATCAGATGATCGAGGCATCAAAATTGACTTTAAACCTTCGGGTGATAAGGTTGATCCTTTTGTTGTCAAGAAAAGTTCTGAGCAAATCAGAATTGAAGCTAATAATACTTACAACGATAATGATGGGACCGATATTAATGCTGCTAACCTAGGTGTCTTTGGTGATGATGCTACAGCTGGCGACTCATTCGCCCCTACTCAAACAATTACGCCAGCTACAGAAGCCGAGAAAAACATGAACACTAGTGAAATACAAATGTTATCAGCTATTGAAGCTAAAAAAGAAAAAGATGATTCAACGGTAGATAAACGCCACAAAAATACTAAAATTGATTTTGAAAAATTTGAACGAACCAAACAATCCAAATCAACTGGTAACGGTTTAGGTGTTAAATTTGATATCTGATTAAGAACTCCTAAAAAATTATTATTAATTTGACTGGTCGCAATCGCTACAATTATTGTTATTCTTGCTGTACAGATAACATTAGTCATACTTAATACCAAAGTTATTAAATTAGGTGGCGGTCACGGCATGATTTCGTGGCCACCAGTCCACCATTGTGGTATTGCTGGTAATGTTTTTAGTTATATTTCTATTTTTGCTACAACTCCTACCTTCTTATTCTTATTAACATCTTGGGTAATTGGAATCAACGGCGTATATCGTTCACGTGTTTTCCATACATTTTTGTGAAGTTTAATTTTTGTTGCCTTGATCAGTATGATCTTGAGCTGTGTTCTTTCCGGTATTGATTTATATTGATATTACAACTGACATTAATGCAATATCCCAATTTATTAATCGTTAATAAACCAAAAGGTTTTACATCTAATGACATTGTGCAAATGATCAAAAAACATTTCCATTATCAAAAAGTAGGACACGGTGGCACATTAGATCCTAATGCCACCGGTGTATTGGTCATTGGTATTAATGAAGGGACTAAAGCCCTGCATGGTTTAACTAATGATCATAAGCAGTACATTGCTGAAGTTAAATTCGGGGCAAGTACTGATACCTATGATGTCGAAGGAAAAATCACCAAGCACGCTTCATTTGAACATATTAAATTGGAAGACATCCGCTCAATTTTTGAACGATTGAAAAAAGAAGGATACCAACAAACTCCCCCTATTTACTCAGCTATTAAAATTAAAGGAAAAAAGTTGTATGACTATGCCCGTCAGCAACAAACAGTGGAAATTATTCCCCGTGCGACCCAAATATTAGATTATGAAATAAAAGAATTTCATGACGGTTCATTGACAATTAAGATAGATGTACCCAAGGGCTTTTATGTTCGCAGTTTAGCTCACGATTTAGGTGTTTGATTAAACTCCGCTGCCTTTTTAAATAATTTAATCAGAACTAGAAGTGGACAATTTGAAATTACCCAGGCTGTCGATTTCGCTGAATTAATGAAAACATCAGTTTAGAATAATAGTATGGCACAAATCACTTTCATCCATCAATGCTATAAGAAATTTTCGCCCTTGCCACTGGTAATAGGCTTCTTTGACGGTTTACACCGTGGTCATTCAGCTTTATTCAAACAAGTTAACAAAAATAAATTTAATATCTTGACATTTATCAATGTTCCTTCAAAGAATAAAGATTTTATTTACAGTGCTGATACACGTCTGGAAGACCTAAAAACAATGTCTCCCCAGCATATTTTTGTTTTGGACCTAAAAAATAATAATATGCCAATGTCCCAGTTTATTGTTTTTCTCCGAAAGGTTGTGAACCCTAGTTGTATTTATGTGGGTAGTAATTTTCGCTTTGGCAAAAATCGTTTAGGCAATATAAATGAATTAAAGCAAGACTTAAAAACGATTATCATTAATGTTATTAATAAATATAGCACTAGCGATATTAAGACGTTATTAAGTAAGGGTGATTTATTGAATGCCAACAAGATGTTATTACAACCTTATCACCTAACCGGCAAGGTAATTAAAGGTAATCAATATGGTAGAGTCTTAGGTTTTAAAACAGCCAATGTTTACAATGACGAACACACACTAAATATCAAAGCTGGTATATACGCCGGATATGTATTCATAAAGAATCATAAATATCCAGCCGCAATCTTTGTTCATGCTAACAACCCTAAAGGTCAATTATTTGAAGCGCACTTGCTTAATGGATTCAATACCAATATTTACAATAAAACCATCACGATTGAACCAACTAAATTTATAAAAGTTCAACAAAAAACCAATTCTTTTAAAGAATTACAAACCGTTATTTGTAAAAGCGTTAAACAAGTTAGTAAGATTTTAAAGGTTTAGCAGCCTTCATGATTTGTTTATAAATATTGTCAATATCTTCCACACAATGGGCACCCATTGTCATATTTAAACCTTCTCGTTTAGCGTACTTAGGGATAACGTGAACATGGAAGTGCATAATTTCTTGTCCAGCAACATTGCCTTCATTAGAAAGATAGTTAAAGCCTCATGGTTTAAGTTTGGAAAACATAATAGTATTAGCGACTTCTCGTACTAACGCAAAGACATGGATTAATTCCTCAATTGGGCACTCACTTAAATTTTTATAGTGCTTTTTAGGAATAATAATAGCGTGTCCATCACTAATTGGTTGCACGTCAAGAAAAGCAATTGCGCCCTCGTTCTCAGCAATAACTTTTGCTGGTATTTTTTTATCAACAATATCACAAAAAATACAATTCATTTACACTTATTCCTTTGCTTTTCATTGTATTACTTTTTTAAAGCGAAATGTAAAAGAATGAAACTTTTTTGTATCGCTTTAACTACTATTTAAACTTCCTTCTTGTAATATTAATGTATAATGTGGTAACCAAATAAGGAGAATAACATGGAACATAATGAAAACATGGCAAGTCCCGAAGAAATTCGTAACATGTCTGAAGCAGAATGGCAAGATTACCGTAATAAATCGTGATTAAAAAAACGCGAATATTACAATAAAGATATGCCAGAATGATATCTAAAGAGCCAAGATGGCTTTGCGTCTTTTCTTGAAAGACAAGAAGCTCGTCGATCTCGTCGAGGCCAATAATTAAAAAATCACCTACGCGGTGATTTTTTTAATCTATGCCCTCCCTAATCCGTTCAATTTCAAATGACTAATCGATGGGTATAAAATAATTATGATTGGTAAAGTTATTCCCAAATTAATGCCAATAATGGGAGCATTAATAATTAGTGATCCCGTTCAATCGCCTTGTACTCATCACCAAGTACCTGCCACAACATGTATTAATAATTTAACACCAAAGCAAATGATCAGTAACAAACTAAATATGATAATTTGCACTGTAATGCCTATTTTCTTATTTTTAATTCGCTTGTTCAGACATTTCACAATAAGATCAAAGTAGATAAATCCTAGGAAAACATAAAGTGTCAGTACATATTCAAATATTAAATCAACAATATTTGCACTACTAGATGGGATAATTAATAATACTCACGGTGTAATAATGCCGAATGTCCATTGTCAATAACGTTGATTAATTAAGAGTAATGCCAATATATAAAAAGCTATATAGAAATCTAATGGATAACCATTAATTATTGGAATGAAATTGAAAATAGCCTTCACGGCAATAACCAAACCCATTAAGATACCAGTTAATGCTAAATAATAGATTGATGTTCTCTGCTCTTTCATAGAAAAAGTCCTCCTTGTACATATGACAACGGAGGACTAGTTCAATTTTAAACTGCCTCCGCGAGCATTACCTCGATCAGGTCATAGGGTATTTCTCAACCAGCCTTTATAGGCTAGTACCCCTGTTATTTGTTTTTTTTATGGGGCGGATAGTGGGGCTTGAACCCACGAGTGCTTGATTCACAGTCAAGTGCGTTAGCCAGCTTCGCCATATCCGCCATGTGGCATAATTATACCTAAAAACATATTGTTCTTAATGGTTTTAATATTGATTACTTAATACGTCACAAACAAAAAGTGAGAAGTGTTAAATAATTATTAAATTTATGAGTAATCTCATCAATGAAGGGTTGATCCACGGTTTTATCGCCAAAGAGCTTCTTTAATCCTTGTTGCACACCAAAGTCATTAATTGGGAACACATTATTACGATAATAACTAAAGATCAGCATCATATCGACTGTTCAATTACCAATATATTTATATTGTGTCAATGTTTGACGAATCACTTCATCATTCTGTTTCCCCAACTTTTTCAAATTAAGTTTATGATCGACAATGTCATAACTAATCTTCTTAATAGCCGAAATTTTATTAGGCGATAGACCAATGGCGTTCAATTGTTCGCTTGTCGCAGCAGCCATTGTCTTTGCACTAATCTTTTTAAAACTAAATACGAGTTTATTTCAAATCGTATCAACAGCGGCATTAGATGCTTGTTGACTAATAACTGTATGTATTAAGCATTGAAAATGATCGGGCATTAGTCTTATATTAAATGACTTATCAAAATTAATTAATTCTGCTAATCTAGGTTCTAATTCGGCTAATTTACGCGTCTCTTCTAGCGGAATCTGTTTGTAAACAAAAAAATCTTTCATACAATTAATTATATAATTAATTATCATGATTAAACGCTATAGCCGCCCCTTAATGTCAGACATTTGAACAGCGGAAAATAAATTCAATGCCTATCTACAAATTGAAATATTAGCTGCAGCTGCTTGAAATAAACTAGGTAAAATTCCTAAAAAAGATTTGGAATTAATCAGAAAGAATGCCAAATTCAATGTTGAACGTATCAATGAGATTGAAAAGGTTACCCACCATGATGTCATTGCTTTTACACGAAGTGTTAGTGAATCATTAGGTAAAGAGAAACAATGAATCCATTTTGGTTTAACATCCACCGATGTAGTTGATACAGCTAATGCTTATTTATTGAAGCAAGCTAATAATATTATTGAAACTGATCTCGCTGCTTTTGCGAATGTCTTGAAGCAAAAAGCAATAAAGTATAAAGATATCCCTTGCATTGGGCGTACACACGGTATCCATGCTGACATCACTAGTTTTGGTTTGAAATGAGCATTATGATATGACGAGATGCAAAGAAATATTGCCCGTTTTAAACAGGCGCGTCAACGAACCGAAGTTGGTAAATTATCTGGTGCTGTTGGTAACTTTGCTAACAATGAGCCATTTGTACAAACTTATGTGTGCAAAGAGTTAGGAATTAATGAGGCCAATATCTCTACACAGGTAATTCAACGAGATGTTTATGCCGAATATTTTAGTGTCCTTGGACTTATCGCATCAACTTTAGAAAAAATTGCAATCGAAGTACGCCATTTACAACGAACAGAAGTCCATGAGTTAGAAGAATTTTTTGCTAAAGGACAAAAAGGATCTTCCGCAATGCCTCACAAACGTAATCCTATTGCTAGTGAGAACATTTGTGGCTGTGCACGAGTAATTCGTGGCTATATGCTAACAGCTTTTGAAAATATCCCTTTATGGCATGAGCGAGATATTTCGCATTCATCAGCCGAACGAATTATCTTCCCTGATGCCACAATCTTAATTGATTACATGTTGGATCGCTTTACACAAGTACTAAACAATCTAGTTATTTATCCAGAGCAAATGCTAAAAAATATTTATTTAACTAATGGTGTCATTTTTGCACAAAATGTTATGAATGCACTTATTGAACATAACTTATCACGTGAAAATGCCTATGATCTAGTTCAACCCATTGCTATGGAAGCGTATAACAACCACAAACAATTTAAAGATTTACTATTAAAGAATAAGACCGTTACTGGTAAATTAACAAAGAGTGAGATCGAACAATGCTTTGATCTTAAGAAATATTTCCGTCATGTTCCATATATATTTAAAAAGGTTGGCATTAAGTAATGCCAGAAATTTTAATTGGCTCGCATGTTAGCATGAGTAAACCTGATTACTTATTAGGTAGTGCTCAAACAGCTTTAAGTTATGGTGCTAATGTTTTCATGATTTACACTGGCGCTCCACAGAATAGCATTCGTACACCTTTAGGTGAATTAAAAATTGAACAATTCCAGAAATATTTACATGAACATAATATTGATCTTCGTAATGTTATCGTGCATGCCCCTTATGTTATGAATCTTGGTTCGGGCGATCCTAAAAAACATGCCATCAGTCTGCAAACATTGAAAAATGAAGTCCATCGCACTTGTACTATTGGTGCTAAATATTTGGTTGTTCATCCTGGCAATGCAATTGAAATACCGCGCGAACAAGCCATTATTAATATTGCAAAAGCAATCAACGCTATTAACAAAATAAATAAGAACGTTGTTATCTGTTTGGAAACAATGTCCGGCAAAGGTACAGAGATAGGCAAAACATTTGAAGAATTAGCCAACATTATTAAATTAATCGATAATAAATCTTTCATTGGTATTTGTTTAGATACTTGCCATATCAATGACGCAGGCTACTCTGACAAGGACATTGAGAAAACACTTATGGACTTCGAACGAATCATCGGTCTTAAGTATCTAAAAGTAATTCACCTTAATGATTCTAAGAATCCTCAAGGTTCTAGTAAAGATCGACATGAAAATATTGGCTATGGCACCATCGGATTTGAAACACTATTGAAATGAGTACATGATCCGCGCCTTATTTCTATTCCTAAGATACTAGAAACGCCATATTGAAAAGATAAACCATTATATAAGGAAGAAATTCAGGTACTTCGAAATAAAAAATGAATTAATTTCCGTGTTTAATTCATTTTTTTAGCAAGGATAACAATTGCTGGTTTAATTATACGATCGTATAATTTGTAACCTTTAGCTACAATCGAGATAACTTTATTTTCTTCTAGTTCAGTGCTATGCTGAAACTCAAGACATTCCATTATTAATGGATCAAAAGTGTCGCCTTTTTTGACTTCAATCACATTAATGCCTAATTCACCAAGTAAATTTTGAAACATGGTTAAGAACATTTTAAATCCAGTTTGATAATTTTTAATCTTCTCATCTTCGATTTTATGTGAAACAGCAACATCAAATTGATTAATAATTTCAATTAATTCAGCTGCTGATTTTTCAATGGCATATTTCTTATGCGTTGCTAATTCTTGATTAGCCTTATGTGTTAATTCCTCAACCTTAAGTTTTAATTGCTCATTTGCTTGATCTGTTTTCTCTTTAACTTTGTTAACATAATCAGCATTGATTTGGGCAATTTGATTTTCTAAACTAGCAATTCGCGAATCTTTCTCAGCCAATTTAATGGTCAGAGCTTCAATTTCTCTAACTAGTTTCTGTTCTAATACTTCAGCTTTAGGCTCAACATGAGCAGTTTTTGCTTCGACTGTTACTTCTTCCTTTGCTTTATGAGCAGGTTCATTGTGTGGCACTGTGTGTTTTTTATTATTAGGCATATTATTGTGTTAACTCCTTTTCAATTAGTTTATTGTATTCTTCAACATCTGGATTAATTTGGTTGTTTATTTGTCTTAGTTTTTCAATATCAGCTTTTGAGTACTTAATTGGTCGTGCATATACGATGGTAATGACCAAATCACTATTATCATGCCCACCAAACATCTTCTTACGACCATTTTTAATACCAAACCCAGAGACAGTAATCTCTTCACCATTGGCTGTGTTTGATTTTAATTCAATTTCTTTAGTACCGTGAGGCGTCGGTATTTTAATGCGTCCACCAGTAATTGCCACAATCGGGTCAACTAATACATTGGCGTAAATAATGTTTTCCTTACGCTTGAAAATCTTGCTAGGTTTAACAAATACACTGAGATATAAATTACCGGTTGTACCTTTAATCGAATTACCTTTGCCAGCGAATTCAATGGTTTGTCCGTTGCTGATACCCGGTTGTATTTGCAAATCAACCGTTTGTTCCTCACTAATATATTTCTTTCCGTGACAAGTAGGACAGGCCTTGGTAATAATCTTACCACTGCCGTGGCATTCAGGACAAACTTCTTGTGACTCCATAATACCTAAGATGGTACGAGTGCGATTGATAACAAATCCATTTCCCTTACAGTGTGGACATGTTTTAATTGAATTTTCATCAGCCGCCCCACTACCGTTGCATGCTGGACAAGTTTTCTTAGTATCAATTTTAATCTTTTTGCTTATCCCCATGACACTGTCTAAAAAACTAATGGTTAACGTACCTTCAATGTTCAAATCATAAGGTGCTCGTTCGCCCCTTGTGTTCCTTGATGAACGTCTTGTCCCTCCACCACCAAACATATTACCGAAGATATCGCCAAAATCTCCGCCGTCGCCACCAAATGAGAATTTAACTCCCCCAGTTGAGCCATTGCCACCTTTAAAAAATTGGTTAAAAATATCAAATGGATTGACATTACCATCAAATCCCTGCTGATTTAACCCTTCGTGACCATACTGATCGTATGTTGAACGTTTAGTTTGATCACTTAATACTTCATATGCTTCATTAATTTCTTTAAATTTACTTTCAGCATCTGGCTGTTTGTTACGATCGGGATGGTATTGCATTGCTAAACGTCTAAAAGCACGTTTAACTTCATCTGCACTTGCGTTCTTATTTATACCTAAAACTTCGTAATAATCTCTTTTACTTGCCATAGTTTGTATATTATACAAGATAAATTAGCAATTACAAGTGGTAAGTGCTAATTTATGAATTTAGTGGAACTATATGTAACGTACAGTTCATCCGTCTGTAAGACCAATACAGAGAGTCGTAGGTTCTCATTCTTTATATAAATTAATATGTCCACCAGATGTTCCGACAAAACTTTCATTACCGAAACTTATTGAATCGGGTGCGGCTCCATTACTGAAAAATATGTCTCTAATTGAAGAGTTATAAAATGCGTATCCATCAAAACTAATATCTTGTGCATTGTTAAAAATGACATAGTGTGTCATGCTTCCGTTAAAATAGCTAGTCTTAAAATGACTAAAAGCAGTTACTCGTGAATAATCTAATGAAGGTGCGTTTATATTTCCGGTCCTGACATCATAACCAGACTGACGATCTGAACCATCATCTGTAAAACTTCCTGGAAATATCAAATCATTCATTATTCTGGCGCCCGTAAAGCAATGTCCGTATCGAGAAATCTCGAATGGTAATTTTTCTACTCTCGTATTTTCAAAATTTTCAATATCTAGTGTGCAACCGTCAAATATTTCCCAGCCTAATGTAAGCAAATTATTTGGCAATCCTATATATTCTAAAGTTGATGATTGAAAGGCAAAACTACCAATATAATTACAAACAGAAGAAGCGGCATTATCAAACTTAATTGCATACAACCCGTTGGTGTTTTGAAAAGCGTTATCTTGTATTGCCGTTACATTATCTGGAATTATTAATGTGTTTCCATAATCAGCAATAAAACCACTCTTTCAACCGATAATTTCATTATTGACTTCATTAACATATGTATTATAAGGAATTATTAGTTCAGTTATTGCCTTAACACCGACCTTATAATGAAATCCCCCACGGATTTTTTTACTAGACGATCTTGCTGTAATATCTAGTGTCATGTCGCAAAAATTAGTAAAATCTTCAACCTTAGTTTTCTCAACAACTATAGTATAATCGATATTATAAACCACATCAACACCCAACATATCTTTTATTGTATCTTCAACAACATCTATAACTGTACCGTTAGTGGCTATTCTATTTTTTTCAGCCAGAGTCACATGTGCTTTATTTCCGACAAGTATCTCAATTTGATTAGGAGCGCCTTGTTTCAAATATATTCCTACTGAGCTGATATCTAACCTAGCATCGTCAGGAACGTTATTATTAACGCACGATGTAACTACTATAACTGGGCCTAACCCAATTCCCACAATACCGACTAATGCAGTAATTAATTTTATTTTTTTCATATCTTTTCCCCTAAAGTTACTATTTTGTTTAGGATTATATTTTACCAAAAAAAATGCTTTTTTTTTTTTTTTTCTTAAAAAAAGCGAGCAGTACCATCGTTTAATGAATCTATCATCTTTTACAATAGAGTCTCACTTAGAATAATTGTGGTATTAGTGTTCTTTTACTGCTACAGACGCTGTGTTAGAATCTACGTACCCTATCACATTAATAATTTTCACATTTAGTGTCGTATTTTTAGATGGACAAAGAATCACAGTATAGGTATTGTCTCTTTCATATACTACACTGTGTATTTCTAACGCGTCATCTCCAGTTATACTCATGTTTTCCTTAGTAAGTTCCCCTATATATTTTCCACCATTAATAGTAAGTGAAATTCCATAAGTGTGATCGTTATCATCAAGATTAGTAGGATTTTCCAAATTAATGCTAATACGATCACGATAAACATTCACATCTTTAGTCCCAGTTACTTTATGCCCTGATACATTAATAATTTCAACAGCTATTTTCTCATTATTACTAGTAATATTTGAAATAATAATAGTGTATTTACCGCCGGTGTTATCGGTCACATCACCTTTGGTTAAAGCGTCATCACCAGTAATTTTCACATTATCCGCTGTGAGTGAACCAATAGATTTCCCACCACTAACAGTAAATTCAAGCGCAGTAGTCTGTACATATTCTTCACTACCTCCCACTTGCTTTACTTCTGATAGTGCAACAGTACTGACATTGTTACTGCTACAGTTCGCTGAAACACCAGCAGCAGTTCCAGTAAATAAGACTGCTCCTATCGGTGCTAATAATTTTAATAATTTAACTTTTTTCATGTTCTATCATTTATCCATAAATTATGGTATTAAGACAATATTATATTGTTTTGTTCAGCAAAATGCAATAAATAATGGTTAAAATAATTTATTTCAGATTAACTCTGTCCATTAATAGTCCATTTCTCAGGTAAACCTTTTTCAGTTAAAAATAATTTAACATTCGATGTATCTGCCCCTCAATCATCACTTACAGTAACATTCCCAACTTTAGCAACCGATTGAAAGATATCTGCACCAAAGAATTCAGGCTCACTATCACGGTTCCCCAAATCTATTGCCGCCAATAAAGAACAGCCAACAAAAGCATCATCACCTATTTGAAATGCTGACGTTAGATTAATCGACGTAAAAATGCCAGAGTAAGAAAAAGCACTCTTACCAATTGCCATTAAACTTGGAGAAACAATTGATGTAATATTATTGCAGTAACGAAAGGCATTTTCACTTACGATAGCCACTCGATTTAAATCGAGTTGTCCAATGGAAGTGCATCCGTCAAAGGCTGCAACACCAACGGTGTTCACATTTTCTGCAAATTTGATATCACCACACGCTAAACCGCCATCATTACCAGCTGTAGCTGATACCTTGCCAAACTCATCGTTTACTCGGTGTAAATAACCATTTTCAGTACTAGTAACTGGTAAGCCAAATGTTGCTCCGGCAGTTGAATCAATTAGTTGATATATTGAATTATCAATGGCTATATCCATATGTGATAACCCCGTACATTCAAAGAAAGCATTATTATCAATAGCCGTAACGTTCCGTAAACTAATTGATTCAATACCAGTGCAGTAAGCGAAAGCAAAACCTCCAATATGTGCAACGTTAGCAAGATCAATCGACAAAAGCGAATGACAACCATAAAAAGCTTCATATGGTATGTCATTTTGTTTTGGTGAAAATGTAACCTTGCTGATAGTAGATTTATTGTAACTAACATTATTGTAAGTAAAATAATTGCCAGTATTAGCAAATGTCTTAAACGGAACGATTGCATTAATTAATGCATCCTCAGACGATGCATCAATTCTAAATTCGTCCAAGTTAGGAACTGGCTTTGGCTTGGGGGTTGGTTTCACATTACTACACGAAGTAACAACAGTGGTTGCTCCTAACCCAATAATCCCTACTAATCCCGTAATTAATTTAATTTTTTTCATAATTATGCCCCTTATAGCGAACTGGTTTTACTATAATTGCATTATATTTTCTCATGCATAACAGTGTCAAAAAGTGCCTATATATTTTGCAACATGAAACCTAACTATAAAAATGAGAAACTAACAGTATGGTTTAGCATTTTTGCATATTTTACCTAGATATTTATCACGCTATCTATAGATATGTTAAAAATAATAAGAAAAAAAATATTTTTTCGGCAATATATAGTTAGGAGGCCAATATAATATATGGATAGAGAAAAAGACAAAATAAGGTTGCTAAATGAATAAAACTGAATGAGATAAATGTAAAATGGGTGAACGCTTTAATGTTGATATTATTACCAGTACTGGCAAAGAACCTACCACCAAGGATTTACTTAAGATAATTATTATACGTTTGGATAGCGTTGAAACTCGTTTAACACGTTTGGAATCTGATGTGACCGGTTTAAAAGTCGATATGGCTAATGTAAAAGCTTATCTGAAAAAACAGGATGTATTAAACGCCACTTTTGTTGATTACATGCGCAAGCATCCCTAATTAAAATACAATATGGGGCGCTTATTTATTTTCTTTTGCTTGACGCATTTTTTCTAAAAGCGCTTCCTTAGCATCAACTTGTTTTTGTTCGGGTTCAACATGAGGGGCATCTTTGGGCGAAATAGGCTGAACATTAATCCGCAAGTTAGGCTTGACGTTAAAAGCATTAGCAATAACTTGATCTGGTAATTTAGCACTATCTTCACTCTTATTAGTCAATTCCGGTAGAATTTTCGAAAGTGAATTATGGATTTCTTCATTCACTCTTGGAATGTAAATACGGTGCAATGCTCCCACCACCTGGTGCGCAACATTCTTTTTCATCTCGCTAAAATGTCAATCAGCCTCTTCAACGTAAATATTAAGTGGTGAACGTTGTTCTAATGAACGCAAAGAAACACCTTCACGAATCTTAGTCATACGATCTAAATGATTAGTTCATTGGAAATCTAAGTTTTGAATCATAATATCACGAATCATATTTAATGATTGTTTACCCCCAAGCATTTCAATTCGCTTATCAATGCTTAAAGATAATATCTCATGTAAGATATTGCGTGCATCGTCTAATGTTGTCTCGCGGAAGAAATCTGGGCTAATTAAATTGGCATTTAATAATTTAGTGTTAAGTGCTGTAACCAAACGTTCAGGGTCAACATAAACACCGTTTTTTTCTGATTTAAATAAATTTACTAAGTCACGTGCCACAATTCCGGCCATGTTTTTAATAATGGAAGTGTTATCAAGGTTCTTTAAGACTTGATCACGTTGTTTATAAACTAATTCTCGCTGACTGGACAAAACGCTATCATAGTCAATTAAATTTTTACGCGTATCAAAGTTAAAACCTTCAATTTTCTTTTGACTGGCATTAACTAAACGTGTTCAGAATCAAGCGTCAAAATACTCATTATCAATTTTGTTATCTGCTTTATCTAGCTTCTCAGTTGCGAAACGACGGAACAATGTATCTTGCAAAGAAATAAAGAAACGTGTAATGCCTGGATCTCCTTGTCGTCCACTACGTCCACGTAATTGGTTATCAACTCGTCGTGCTTCGTGACGTTCGGTCCCAATAACATAAAGTCCACCTAATTGCGTGACACCGGCACCCAGTTTAATATCCGTACCACGTCCTGCCATGTTAGTCGAAATCGTAATCGAACCTTTTTGTCCGGCATTAGCTACAATTTCAGCCTCACGGGCATGATTTTTAGCATTAAGTAATTCGTATTTTAAACCCTTGTTGCGTAAAACCTTAGTCAACTCCTCAGAATCTTCTACTGATGCTGTACCAACTAGAATTGGTTGTCCAGTTTTGTGAATACGCTCAATTTCTGCAACAACGTGATTTCATTTGCTAATTTTGTTAGCAAAGATATAGTCATTCATGTCTTTACGAATAACTTGACGATTTGTTGGAATTGGCACAACTACCATGTTATAAATCTTAATAAACTCTTCGGCTTCAGTAAACGCCGTACCAGACACACCAGCTAGCTTACGATATAAACGGAAAAATGATTGGTAAGTAATAGTGGCGACAATTACGTTTTCTGGTTCAATCTTCACATATTCTTTCGCTTGAATAGCTTGGTGTAAACCGGCGTTATAACTTCTTCCTTCCAAGATACGACCTGTAAATTGATCTACTAAACAAATCTCATCGTTCTTCACAATGTATTCCACACCATTTTCAAAAACGAAGTTAGCCATTAAAGCATTCTTAATCTTGTGAATTAAATCAGAGTTTTCAATCGCAAATAAGTTTTTTAACTTATAGTGCTCTTCGGCTTTAGAGACACCACTATTTGTTAAAGTAATAGAATTTGATTCTGGATCAATTTTATAATCTTCCTTCTTTAATGTCTTAGTAAAACGATCAACTTCAATGTACATTGATACATCACGTTTGGGTTGTCCTGAAATAATCAAAGGTGTACGTGCCTCATCAATTAAAACAGAATCACCTTCATCAACAATGGCGAAGTTCAGCCCACGGATTACCTTTTCTTCGTAACGGTGTACCATATTATCTCTTAAGTAGTCAAAGCCTAGTTCTGCGTTGGTGGTGTAAGTAATATCTCTAGCAAACATCTTACGTTTTTGATCGGAAGACAAATCAGCTGCATTATAACCAATGGTAATACGCAGTGGGTTTAATGCTTGAGCACAGAACTTAGCATCACGTTGCACTAAATACTCATTAACAGTAACAATGTGTACCCCTTGCTTCAATAAGGCATTTAAATAAGCAACAATGACTAAAGTAAGGGTTTTACCTTCGCCCGTGTACATTTCGGCGAAATCACCATAATGTACAACGGCTGCACCCACAATTTGCACTTTATAAGCGAATATCTTGTGAACACGATAACAAGCTTCACGCGCAACGGCGAAAGCATCAGGCATAATGTCATCTAGTGATTTACCTTTTTTTAACTCACTTAAAAAAACATTTGTCATGTTTGACAAATCTTTGTTGGGCATTTTGCGATACTTGTCCTTTAATGCATCGGTTTTATTAGCAACCAATTTTGCTTTTTTCAAAATACGACGATATGGGGCAAATATGTTTAAACGAGTAAGACCTTTGGACATATTTTGCGTTGTTAATTATATATTAAATTAAAAATGAGAGCAAGGTTATAATTTCTCGCTACAAATAGGTACATTCAATTAGTTAATTACTTCATTTAAGCTGTTCAACTTTTTTAGGAGTTTTATTTTTAATAATGTCAGCAATTTTTCCATCTGCCACTTTGACAACAGTGGTTGCAAGATCAGCAAAAATCGGGTTGTGTGTGACAATGATAATGGTTGTGCCAAATTTTTTGTTAATATCGACAAACAATTGCATGATATTCTTTGACATAGCTTCATCAATCGCTCCAGTTGGTTCATCACCAAAGATAATCGTGGGATTCTTTGCCATACTTCGTGCAATCGAAACTCTTTGTTGTTGTCCACCAGATAATTCATGTGGATATTTGTTACGCTGATCAAAAATATTAATTGTTTTTAGTAATTCATCAATATTGATACGTTTTTCAACGTCTTTTTGCAAGTTGTAACCAATTTCTACGTTTTCACGAACAGTTAAATTAGGTAATAAACCATACTGTTGAAAAATGTAACCTAGATTGCGACGACGAAAATCAGTTAACTGTGCAGAATTCATTTTAATTAAGTTTTCTTTTGCCACAATTGTGTACCCATATGAAGCGGTATCCATGCCTGAAATAATGTTTAAAAGTGTCGTCTTGCCTGATCCTGAAGGACCAAGGATAACAACAAATTCACCGTATTTAATTCGTAGGTTAATATCTCTTAATACTTTAACGGCTAGTGATCCATTGTTGTAATACTTAACTACATTGCGTAGCTCTATGATATTACGATTATCCGTACTCTTTTTCTGCCCACATCTTGATTTAATGTATTCAAGACGTTTCACTAAACGCGCATGAAACTTGGAAGCGTAAGAACTCTTTAAATCCACAATATAGTTTTGATGGAACTCAATGTCGTGTGTTAATTGGCTGATACGTAATTTTCAATAACGTTTACGCACAATACTTCTTGTTTTTTTCAAAACAATTCCTTGCAAATAGTCTTTCTTATTTTTTTTATTATATAACCGTCTAATTGATGAATTAATACGAGAAATATCATATTGGCTTAAAGGTATTAAATTAGAACGGTCTGTATCCTCGATGAATTTAATATATTCATACAACTGATATGGTGATAAAGCCGATACCTTACGATTGGCAGAGAGCTCGGTTAATTTAATTAAATATTTTGTTTTAGTGATTCTGGCTTCTTGATGATTGTTTTCACAAATAAGATTAACTAATTTCTTAGTAGCACGTTTTTTAAAATGATAACGTTCACGAGAAGTGGGAACTTGATACTCGGTGCTGGTGGTTAATGATTTGATTTCTTTTTCGTTCTTATCAAAAATCGCCATATACAGCGCCAACTTATTACGAAGTGCGTTAATCTTCATACTAGCAATAACTGGATTGTGGTTTCTATTTCTTTTCATAACTATTTAATCATATCGATTAAACGATCCTTTTTCAATGCGCGATAACCAACCATACCTGAGGCCAACAAGACAATTGCTACGAACCCCAGTCCTATTAGGAAATACCATCACTTGATGGTTGTGGTTAACAGTATCCCCACACCATTAAAGATAGCTAATTGGAACGCCGCCACTATGCCAATTGTTAGTGGAATAGCAATTGCTAATCCAAAGATTATAACTGGAATATAAATCGCCAAGAAGGAAGCGATATTCTCGCCATCAGTATAACCAAGTGATTTTAAGATAGCTGCTAAACGTTTGGAGTCTCCAATTAACATAACCGTAATCAATATCACAATAATTACTACCATTAATGAAATAATAACAAGCACTGTAATTTCGATTTGGTTAATGGTATTAGACAGGTTAGTGAATACCAATTGTGTGGACATTTTATCAAAAGCACCAGTGACAAGCGAAGTAAAAATAGTGTTACCGTAGTAATGTTGGACAGCTGCAACAAACTTATCAATCTCGGCAGCAAGAGCTTCATGAGTAGATACCATATCACCATCGCCAGTAGCGCTAATTCAATCATTAAATTTCTCGTTAATTTCTTTTCCTAAATCAGTACCTGCTTTAGTCTGAGGGTTATAGAAACCTGCCATGATGCTTGCTAATTGTAAATTACCGCCAAATTGTAATATACCCTTCACGGCTTCACCATCAAAAAGATCATTAGCAGCATAAATACCACTAGGCGAATATAAACTAAATCCTTTTGATAAGATCGAACTACCGTCTTTTTGATCAGTGAATACTCCATTAAATCCGTAAGGAGTAATATTACCATTAGGTGAATCAGAAGGTTTGTTAATTATTCCGTCATCTCCATCGTTAGACAAATCATGTAAATATGGTAAATCAGTAGAACCTTCTTCCGCCTCTCAATTTCCATTTGCCGGTAAATCATGTCCATCATTTTCAACTAAATCATCAATACCATCATAACCTAATGTCACATAACTATCGTTATATCAATCATGTAAATTGACATTGCTTTGATAATGATTTTTAAGTCCTAGAATATAATTTGCCAAGTCTTGATTGGTGAAATATTCTTCGCCTTCATATGTTGTACAAATGCCTGTTACAGTGAAGTCTATGCTTTTAGGCATAACTTTGTCATCATGGTCAATTGCTTGTTGCACACGATCTGCTGTATTGGTAACGTTGAAATGAACATGACTGCCCACGTGCAAATTATGCTTCTTGGCAGCAAAGGCATTTACTACTAACGGATGATAATTTGGATCATTTAAATTAACACCAATTTTATCAATAAGGTTATTGTTATTAACATCACGCAAATCAACATAATGACTATTAGGTTTTAACCCTAATATTCTTTGATTCTGATCAGTCATCAAATATGTATATGTTTCATCTTCTGGTTTTAACTCAATCTTATTGTAATTAATAGTGTAATCATTGTCTTTAGCGCTTGGCTGACTCAAGTTAGCCATATCCTTAAAGTCACTACTATATAAAGAAAACAAGAATTTCATGAATAACGGACTTAAACCTTCACCGAGCGTATGGGTACATGCTACATCATTGAATGTATAGCTATATGGACATCCATCGGGTGAATTTTTGTTATCTACCTTATTGAATAGATCTTTGTATGGTAATGGATTCGTTATTTGTCAATTATTTACTTTTTCGCTTCCATCGGAATTGTAATTATATGGATTAAGTTTCTGTGTGTCCTCGTCTCTTGTCCAACAAGCTTTTTCTCCAGCTTGTTGCATTAATCCCTGAGTCCTACCGTCACAGAGGTTTTTATTATTCTCTGGCATCAATGATTCAACAATATCTCATGGATTAGATTGTAAATTTAGGAGTGCCAGACCAACAACGTGATTAAGCGCCATTTCATTCATACTGCGGTTTTTTAAAAACTGGATATCACCTTTTTCACCAGCCACATCACTTAATGTCGGTACAAAAGCTGTTCCATGAATATTATCACTACTATCAATGAATTGCTTTTGAAGGTAATTATCTGGGGAGAGTGTTTCCATCGCATCATAAAGATCATAAGTCATTTGGTAATATGTTTTATTAATGAAATATTTGGCATCGTTACCATCTTTAAATACTTCTTTAAACGAATTGTCTTTGGTTGCAAATTCGCCTTTATATAGCCCACCTGGCTGGTTATCATAATAAACGTTAGGGACAAAGTTCTTACCCTCGCTTTTGGTCGGAACAAAACCCGAATCACCAAAGCCTTCGCTATTTACTGGAATGTATTGACCACCTTGTACTGTAGGCGTATACAAATCAACAGCATAACTATAGTTACGACTACCAAAGGTGGCATCTTTCGAAGTATCAAATTTATGGAAGACTGCCATACCAAAGACCAAAGAAGACATAGAAAGGGCTGTCATGACACATAGAATAATTAATTTCCAAATAGAATTGAAAGCTACCGATATTCTAAATCGTGTCATGATACCTAAATTACCTAAAGGTCTTTTAATATTACGAGCAATGATATTGGATTTATATTCGCTGCCAGTTTTCATTAAATCAACAGTCTTTTCCCGCAATAAAATGAAAGTTGCCACAATTGAAACGAGCATGAAGATTAAGAATGGTATGAAAATAGCTACTACTAATGATAACCACGAAAAAGAGGCAAATGGTGTTGGCAACATCCAATAATTACTAAATAAACCAAGCGCTGCTTTTTGTAACAACGTTCCAATTAAATAACCACCGACGCCACCAATAATTGCAGGAATAAATGCAAATGGTGTCAATGAAAAGGCAATCTGTCTTTTCTTAATACCATTAGCCTGCATTACCCCAATTTGTACACGACTATTAGTAATATAACGGCGAATAATAATAGAACAGATTAATAAACTAAGTATCACAATGAAGACAGTCAACGAATAGTCAATAATAGAAACTTTCTTAATAAGTTGTGGAATAAAAGCAATACGGAAAGCACTAGCATTTAGAATATTGCTTGTATCATTGGCATAACACACCGGCTTGATATTCTTGGGTCAATTCATTTTTTCACTTGCTGCATTGTTCATCTGCTGCATTAATGTATCATGATTGCCACCACTTTTAAATTTACCGACTAGATAATTTTCGGTGGGATTCGCACGGAAACCATCATAAATACGTTCATAACCATTGCTGTTAGCAAAAACAATACATTGGTTCTTCGTGTTAGGTGTCGTGTGTTGTAAATCAAGAATGGGATAGGCAAAATCAGCGGTAATTCCTGCAGCTAAAATAAGGAAAGGTGTTCCACTACCTGGATTCACAACATATGAAGGGAAATTAGTCGTCGTGGATTTAAATCATTCGACTCGGGCATCTTCTTGCAATGAATTCATTCATCCAATAAACCTAGCGTATTCGGTTGTGATGTTTTTGTGTGCCACTACCCACGCTTGGTATCCAGGATTGTTAACAAATACTTCGTTGCTCATTGGTTGTAAATGGTTAGCTTGTAAATATTCGGGATTAACTACAGCAAATTTGGCAGTTCAGTCTTCTAACGATCAATCCGTGGGAGCCGTCGTCTGCCATTGAATGGTATAACGGTATCCCTTGTTATAAAAGATTTCCTTTTCGTAGTATGAATTGCTTCCATTACGATATGCGTTATAAAGACCCTTATAAGTATCAGGATTTAAATCATAATCGGTATTAGCCAAAGCATCAATTGCCTCTTTAACTGGATTTACCGTAGAAGTTGGGAAATGTCCTAAACTTAATAAAATAAATCTTGCCTCAATTTTCCTAATTGATTCCTCATCATTAGGAAATGTAGCTGGCAAACGGTAATTAAGTATATCAAGTACTGTTAATCCCTTGAACTTTTCAATTGAAGCAAGGGGGTTAAATGAATCATTATCAAGATTGTTATCAGTGATAGGCATTTTGTTACCTTTTGATGTGTCAAAACTTACCATTTTATCCACAATGTCATACGGATTAGACTGTACAACTTTATACATGACATTATCTGGGGAATTGCTAATATCCAATGACTTAAACTGGCGATATTCAACCTGATTATTTATACCGTCAAGATATTGTTGAAAGGGTGTATGATCATTAGAAACAATTGATAATAGCTGAGTAGCGAGTTCGTTTTCTTTATTAGCAACATAAATGTTGTCACCTGAATCATGTAGTTCTTCCATTATGAGTTCAAAGTCTTCAGCAGATTTATGAGGAGCAGACGCGTTGTTTAAATAAGTTAATTCGGTTGTAGACTTATCAATTGAAATGGTTGGTCAGAGAATATTCTCATATGCTTTATCAGCGTGATAAGTATTCCAAAATTGAAATAAAGCATCATTTGATGTAAGATTATGGGTATCCAATTTAAGTGAATACGTTCGAGTTCATGGGTTTGTTCCTGTTTGTGCTGGTCAAGGAACTGTCACAAAATCACTTGATTCTCCAATGCAGTTAGGCTCTGCGCCTCAATCAACTGGTCATTCTTCATCATCGCCAGTGCAATATGTATATGATATTTTACCTACACTATAGTTTTCAGAAGCCGTAAAATCATGTAAACGCCCGCTAGTAGCAACACGATCATAGGTGTTTTGCATATTCGAAGTCACCGAATTCAAGATAGTGAATATAGCGGTAGACAAGAAAACCAAAAATGTCAATCCAACAATGGCAACCTTGTTTTTTGAAAGTGAACGAAAGACATTTTTAATAAGGTTTCACATAGTTTATAATTATATTATAAATGTTACAATACCCAATGCTTATTGTCCTACTATAACCATACCACTGAATGGTGACTATTTTGGCAAAATTGTAGTTTTTCTCTAGAATTTATTGCCATAATTACGCAAAATTTACCGTTATTTATAAATATGTAAAATCTTAATAACTGTCATATAATTACGCATTATCTAAAATCTTGTTTTCCTTAAGGAAAGAAAGCGTTATGGCAAAGAATTTCGTTGAGAATCAGAACACTTACAATTTGTACGTCAAAAAGCCTTTGCTACGTGCTCTTTTAATTGTAATTATTCCTGGTTTAATCATGGCTTTCATGATTGCTGTTTATGCTTTTACTGACCAAATCATGCTTTCAACCTTCATTCCAAAGGATATCGCTAATCGCCATATTCATTTATTTGACAATTGGGATGAGGTCGAGAAGGCATGTACTGCTAACCACTGAGTCTACTATGATGTGGGTTCCGTTGTAAAGGGCGCCCTATCTATATCGTCACCTTTTTCTACAATTTTTACTACAGTCCCTTTCTTTATTGCAGGTGGGGCTGGTGTTATGTTCACCCAAGCCATTGGGCGAGGAGACCGTCAACGTGCATATGAGATATTTAAAACAGGATTATTCGTTGTGATTGTTTTGGCTTTAATTTCGACTTTGATTATTTTATTAATTGCTAAACCATTATTAACTGTCCTTGCTGGTCCGGCTGCAAAATTAGATGTAGCTGTCCAAAATGATACAACTCGTATGGTCCAAAACTATTACAATCAAGTTCATAACACTGAAATTGAATTTGCCTATCAATATGTCCGTGTATTAGGATCAGCCATGATTATGCCGATGTTGATCTTTTATTTCTCAGCCTTGATAAAATCAGAGGGCAGATTCAAAACTGTCGCACTCTTTAGTGTCTTTTGTAATCTGTGTAATATTCTAGCCGACTACGTTATGGTGATGTTTGCTCACGAAGGGATGACTGGCGGAGGTCTCGCTAGTGTAGAGTGCTACGCTATTAACATTGTAATGTTAGCTGTTTACTTATCGTATTTAAATGCTAAGAATAAAACCTGATTGAAATTTAATGCCTTAGTACCTTTTTCCAAGAAAGTTCAAGTACGTGGTTTCTTCATTAAACCCATCGTATTAATTGGTTTGGCAGCTTTAATGATCGATTTAAGTTATTCGATTTCTATGATGTTCTTTATTCCAATCTTAGCTCATTTCTCAACTCATTATCACCCCGCCGGTGCTGAGGGTGCTACCTATTTCCAAACAATTTCTGGAGCCGTCATGCCCATCATCAACTTAGCATTCATGACAGTCTATGGTATTGTCGAGGGAGAGCGCATTGTTGTTTCGTATAACTATGCCATTGGTAACTGAAAACGTGTTAGACAAACATATAAATATACTATTTTCATTTCATTAGCATTTGCATTACTCTGCATGTTATTTTTGGGCGTTATCTTCGGACAAGATATTATTAAGAACTTGTTCCATGTCGAACCATCCATGTTAAAGAATGCGCATATCTATTTAATGATTGTAATGGTCATGATTCCTATCTATTCATTCCAAGTAGCTTCGATGTCCATGTTTTTAGCCACCAACGAGGTAGTACTTTCTAATATTGCGGCTATATTACAAAACTTCATTACCTATTTCCCTGTTCTAGGTATCATGATTGGCGTCACTTGTTGACAACATAATATTTGATACTTAGTTGCTACTATCCCAATCAATGCCCTAGTATCAACTGTCATCTTAACATTCTATTCTTTATGATGATTACGTAACCGTTTTGAAAAAATAAAAATCAAAGCAAATGTCAATGGTCGTAAAATGATAATTCAAGCCGCATATACCAAACCAAAAATGTCAATTGCACAAATGGCATTAACCCATGTATAATTTGTTATTGTTTCATTCTGGAAATTGAACTCACTAAAATTAATTTTCATATTTCAATTTTCATATACAATTAAAATGTTGCAAGCAGGAGCACAGTTGACATGAAAGCGAAAGTTATAGTAATTTTTGGTGGAGTATATAGCTCCTTAGGCAAAGGTATTATCGCTTCCTCCATTGCTCGTATCCTAACTGAATTCGGTAACAAAGTATCTATGTTGAAATTTGATCCTTATCTAAATGTGGATCCAGGTACACTTTCGCCATTACAACATGGTGAAGTGTTTGTAACGCAAGATGGTGGTGAAACTGATTTAGACTTAGGTAGCTACGAAAGATTCTTGGGTCGTAAAATTACAAAACTTTCCACCGTTACTTCAGGTCGAGTGTTTCAAGAAGTAATTGAACGCGAGCGTGCTGGTGGATACAATGGTAAAACTGTACAAGTAATTCCTCACATCACGAATAATGTTAAGTCAAAGATCACTGGCATCATTGATGCTGAGAACCCCGATTTCTTAATCATTGAAGTTGGTGGTACTGTTGGTGATATTGAATCCGTTCCTTTCGTGGAAGCTTTGGGACAATTCCGTGGTGAATATGGACGTAATGATGTTCTCTATATCTTATGCTCACCCTTAATTAAATTAGCCACTTCTGGTGAATTAAAAACTAAACCTACGCAACACGCTGTAAGAGAAATTGGTAATATGGGAATTGTCCCAGCCATGATGGTTCTACGTACTGATGTTGTCGTAGACAAAAATACGATAGATAAAATTAGTATGCTTTGCCACATCCCTGTGGAAAACGTTTTTATTTCATCTGACTTACCTTCGATCTATTATTTACCAACTGAACTATATAAACAAAATATTCATACTCAGCTTTATAAATATTTTGGTTTGACATTAAATAAAAAACAAACACTAACCAAATGAAATCGATATATTAGTCGTATTAAAAAAATTAAACATCATATTAAAATTGCCATTGTTGGTAAATACATTGACTTGCACGATTCATACGCTTCATTAATTGAATCATTACGATTAGCGTCTTGAGAACACGATCGTCATGTGTCGATTGAATGAGTTAATTCTGATGGACTAGAGAAACATGTTAATCTCAAACATATTTTTAGAGGTTGCCATGGTATTCTTGTGCCAGGCGGTTTTGGTGGACGAGGCGCTGATGGTAAAGTATTAGCTATTAAATATGCTCGTGAAAATAACATTCCTTTCTTAGGCATATGTTTGGGCATGCAAACTGCAACCATTGAATTTGCACGCAATGTTATGGGTTGAACAGACGCTAATTCAGCTGAATTTGATCCTAAATCTGAATATAAACTTTTCAACTATATTGATGGTCGTATGCGTTTGGGTGAACAAGGCTGTAGCATTGTTAATAAAAATTCATTAGCCTATAAACTATATAAAACTGATTTAATATTTGAACGCCACCGTCATCGTTTTGAATTCTTTAATTCATATATCCCCGAATTTGAGAAACACGGTTTCTTGTTCTCTTCTTTTTCTAACGATAAAGAAAAAACTGTTGAAATTGCTGAAATCCCAAGTCACCCATTCTTCATCGGAGTACAATTCCACCCTGAATTTAATTCATGACCAGGTAAACCTGATCCTGTGTTTGACGGCTTTATTAGTGCCGCTCTTAATCACGAGCGCAAGAAAAAGCACTCATTAATTAAAAGATAAATTTAATCTTGTGCTTCGCCTTTTAATTGTTCTTCGTTTTCAATGGCGCTTGTATCAATCGGAGCAGTTGCATCATCAGCTAGATTTTCTGGTTTGAATATAGCAATTGATTGAATTCGTTCATTTTCTTCAACGTTCATTAGTTTAACACCGGAAGTGCTGCGTCCAATGCAATTCACTTGTTGCAATGAGAAACGAATTACTTTACCGGTGGTGGTAATCATAAGAGCATCTTCATCACCATTAACGGCGCTCACAAAGATTAATTTACCAGTCTTAGGAGTAATTTTAAGTGTTCGTACTCCCTTGGCGTTTCGCTTGGTTAAACGATATTCTTCGGTTGGTGTCATTTTACCCACACCACGTGTACCCACCGATAAAATTAATTTACCCTCTAATGAAGTTGATAATCCAACAACAGTATCTTTACCACCTAAATTAATACCATGCACTCCAGCAGCATTACGGCCCATTGGGCGTACTTGGGTTTCCACAAAACGTACCATGTTACCGTTGGAAGCACCAATGTAAACTTCTTGACCTTCATGAACTTTAACAACTTTAAATAACTTATCATTATCTTTTAATGAAATGGCAATTTTACCTGACTTGTTAATACGCTCAAATTCTGTTAAAAGTGTTTTTTTAGTAATACCATTGACTGTCGCAAAGAACAAACAAGCATTTTGATAATCATCTACTGGTAAGATTGATAAAATTCTTTCAGTCTTCTCAATGTTAATAACATTAATGGCAGGGATACCTTTAGATTGACGTGAGCCTAATGGTACTTGGTGTCCACGAATACGATAAACTTTTCCTTCATTAGTAAAGAATAAGAGATCAGTATGGGTAGAAGTAGCAATAATCTTCTCGACATCATCATCGTTGTGGGTCTGTAAACCAATCACCCCTACACCACCACGTTTTTGAACACGATAAGTGTCAATTGGCATACGTTTTAAATAACCACGTGATGACATAGTAACAATGATATCTTCAACCGGAATTAAATCTTCATCATCAATATCGGCACTAGCACTTAATTCAATTAAAGTTCTTCGCTCATCACCAAATTTTTTCACTAATTTGTCTAATTCTGTTTCGATGATAGCGATTTTACGTTCATTCTTATTTAAGATATCTTTGTAATCAATAATGGTTTTTTCGGTTGTTGCTAACTCTTCCTCAATTTTTGCACGTTCCATATTAGAAAGTGATTTCAAACGCATATCTAAAATAGCTTTGGCTTGAATTTCACTTAATTTAAATCTACGCATTAAATCAGCCAGTGCTTCATCATTATCAGATGAACCACGAATTAACTTAATGATTTCATCAATGTTGCCAGTAGCAATATGTAAACCACGTAAAATGTGTTCGCGTTCTGCCGCTTTCTTTAGTTCAAAAGAAATCCTACGTGTCAAAACGTCTAGTTGGTGTGCTAAATAAATTTCTAATACTTCTTTAACGTTTAGTAACTTAGGCTCGCCACCTACTAATGCCAGCATGTTGACACTGAAATTAGTTTGCAAAGCAGTGCTCTTATACAATTGGTTCATTAATACTTCAGGGATTACATCACGTTTAGTTTCAATGATTAAACGCATACCATCACGGTTAGATTCATCGTAAATATTAGCAATACCATCAATATTACCCAATTTAACTAACTCAGTAATACGATCAATTAATGTTTTTTTATTAACGATATAAGGCAATTCACTTACGATAATAGTGGATTTACCGTTATCAGCCGTTGTGTAAGTATGCTTTGCTCGGATGGTTATTGAACCACGACCGGTACGGAAATATGAATCAATTCCACTAGCTCCAATAATTGTTCCATATGTAGGAAAGTCAGGACCTTTTAAAACGGTCATGATTTCTTCAAAAGAAACATCTTTGTTATGTGCGACTAATTTAACTGCAGCAACAATTTCTGATAAATTATGTGGTGGAATATTAGTCGCCATACCAACGGCAATACCGCTTGAACCGTTTGCTAATAAATTAGGGAAAAGTGTTGGTAATACTTCTGGTTCGCGCTCACTACCGTCGTAATTGTCCATAAAATTGACGGTATCTTTGTCAATGTCCATCATCATCACATCACCGATTTTTGATAAACGTGCTTCCGTATAACGCATGGCAGCAGCGCTATCGCCATCGACTGAACCGAAGTTACCATGTCCATCAATTAGCATATAACGCATAGAGAAGTCTTGAGCCATACGAACCATTGTTTCATAAGCGGCAGTATCTCCGTGTGGATGATACTTTCCAATTACTTCACCGACTAATCGTGCAGATTTTTTATGTGGACGATCAGAAGTCATGCCTAAACCATAAGCAGCGTACAAGACACGACGGTGAACCGGTTTAAAGCCATCACGCGCATCCGGTAAGGCTCTTGCCACGATAACCGACATGGCATATTCTAAGAAAGAAGTTTCAAGTTCTTTCGAGATATTACGATCCTTAATTGTGGTTTTACTAAGATCTTCTTTAATTTGATTAAGTGTTCTACTACCAGCCATATTTACTCCAAATTAGATATCCAAATTCTTAACGTATTTAGCGTTCTTGCTGATAAAATCTTTACGTGGTTGGACATCATCACCCATCAAGAATGAGAAATCTTGATCAGCCTTAATGGCATCGTCTAATGTGACACGATGCAAGATACGAACAGATGGATCCATGGTGGTTTCTCATAGTTGTTCAGGATTCATTTCACCAAGACCTTTATAACGTTGCACGTTGTAACGTTGGTCTTTATGTTCGTTTTTAAAATCTTCTAATTCTTGATCAGAATAAGCGTACTTCACTAATTTATTGACTGAAAATTTATAAAGTGGCGGTTGTGCTGCATAAACGTGTCCTTGTTCAATCAGTGGACACATATAACGGAAAAAGAAAGTTAATAATAAAATACGAATATGTGCACCATCTACGTCAGCGTCGGTCATGATAATGATTTTGTTATAACGAATTTTTGTCATATCGAATTCAGGATTTACCCCAATCCCAATCGCGGTAATCATTGCTGTAATTTCTTCGTTCTCAAAAATTTTGTTAGTCTTGGCTTTCTCAACATTTAATATTTTTCCACGAAGTGGAAGAATAGCTTGGAATTCACGACTACGGCCAGTTTTAGCTGAACCACCTGCAGAATCACCCTCGACAAGAAATAATTCACAAATCGAAGCATCTTTCCAAGTGCAGTCTGCTAATTTACCAGGCAAAGAAGCCGAATCAAATGGTGAATTACGACGTGTTGCTTCTTTAGCTTCTTGTGATTTACGTCGTGCTTCTTGTGCTAACATGACTTTTTTAATGATCAAGATAGCTTCTTCAGGATTTTCTAACATATATTTTTCAAAAATGTTAGAAGTGATATCGTTTACTAATGGACGAACTTCGGTATTACCTAATTTACGTTTAGTTTGTCCTTCATACTGAGGGTTAGGGTGTTTAACAGAGATGATAGCTGTTAAACCTTCTAACACATCTTCTTTAGTAAATTTCTCATCAACATCTTTCATGAATTTCTTTTCAATGGCAAAACGATTGATGATTTTAGCAATTGCTAATTTGAACCCGTCTTCATGCGTGCCACCTTCAGTGGTATTGATGTTATTACAAAAAGAATAAGTGGAATTGTTATAAGTACGATTATATTGAAAAGCCACTTCAACACGAATATTGTAATATTGATCTTCGCTAGAGTTAGGAACTTTTACTTTCTTTTCCTCTTCACCATATACAACCGATTTAACTAAGTTTTCTTTATCACGGTTTAAATCAACAATGTATTGTTCAAGTCCACCAGCATAGCATCATTCTTGTGTAGTATCATCTTGCTTATTAATGAAGACGATTTTAATACCTTTGTTTAAATATGCTAATTGTTGCAAACGTGCAGCAATTACCGCTGCATCAAATGGAGCTTGCTCCATGATAGTGAAGTCAGGGTAAAACTCAACAACAGTTCCGTGTTGTTTTTCACATGGTCCCAACTCTTTTAATGGCGCAACAGTGTGACCACCATTAGCGAATTCGACAAAGTAATTAATAGACTTACGTGCTACTCATACTTTCATTCATTTAGAAAGTGCATTGGTAACCGAAGCACCAACACCGTGTAATCCACCTGAAATTTTATAAGAGTTATTATCAAACTTACCACCAGCATGCAAAACAGTTAAAACTGTTTCCACGGTGGATTTACCAGTCTTTGGATGAACGTCAATGGGAATACCACGACCATCATCGTCAACAATAATTGTGCCATCATTTGTTAATGTCACAATTACCCTGGTCGCAAATCCACCCATGGCTTCATCAATAGAGTTGTCAACAATTTCCCACACCATGTGGTGTAAACCTTGAACACCAGTGGAACCGATATACATACCGGGACGTTTACGAACGGCTTCTAAACCTTCTAAGATCTTAATGCTGTCAGCATTGTAACTATTATTGTCGATGGGAGTATTTTTGTTGTCAGACATATTTTATCCTTTGGTTTGTATTTGGTAATTTGTGGCGTTAATTTGAATTTGATCTTGTACGTATAATTTTTTACCACGTCGTTGTTCAATCACACCATTAACCATCACAGGGGTGTCATGTAAAATTGTTTTTACCTGACCACCATTTGGTGCGATTCCGGTATATTTAAGAAATTGGCCTAAAGTGATATATGGCGTTTTAATATACACGGGAACGGTGTGATTCATATTAACTAAAACATTATATATTAATAATATATATAGTGTGATAGAAGTCGTCATTTAACGCACACTTTTCTTAAAAAAGTCCAAAATGTATGACTAATGGCTAAAAAAGGGTAAAAAATGGCTATTTTACGCTCACAAGGGCCAAAATGACTATGTTAACTTTTACATAGTAAAAATTTTACTAGTTAATGTATTTGATGTATATATGTAATTACAATCAAAAAACAGGTGTCGCCCTATTCTTTTAAATTATTAATTTTCACTAAATTATCTAGTCTCTGATCAATTTTATCCAAGCGATCAACAATAGGTTTTATCGCTGCATTTATCATCCCAGGCAAAATATCTTGCAGAACATCAACTACAATCTCTATAGTGCTACGTTTTGCTGTGGATGATTTTTTAGTATTTAATGACTGAGCTGCAATAATCAAATTATCCTTGTCAATACGCTTTTCGATTTTCACTTCGTACATTTTCTTACTCATATATTATATCCCTCCCCTGCCTATATTTAGTGAATCTTTTCTGAAATTTACTGAAATATTTCAGTAAATTCATGGAAATGGCTATTTTCCAAATAATATTAGCCACAATTATTTCTCAATATGTACCACGCAACAGCAGATGTACTAACTTCCGTATGATAAAATACTTTAAATAGGTTACAATTAACTAATTAACATTTAGGATTTATATAATATGGCTAGAATGCAACCAATCGATATCATTTACGAAGCAGTTAAAGAAAAGAAAAATAAACCTTTTACTTTTGATGAAGTATGAAAAGTATTAACTAAAAAAGGTAGTGGTTATAAGAAAGAAGAACCAAACTTAATCGGCGTGGTTTACACTGACTTACTACAAGATTCACGCTTTATTTACCTTGGTAACAAAAGATGAATGCTACGTGAATATGTTAGCCAAAGAGAAATTGCGAATTTACAAAATGCACTATATGACTTTAACCAAGAAGTTACTGAAGAAGGTTTTGAAAAAGTAGCTGAAGAACCAAACACTGACTTGCCAACTAAAGAAATTGAAACTGGTGAATTAGATGTGGAAGATGAAGAAGTATATGAAGATATTAAAACTAATATTTCACAAAAAATTGATAAGGATGAGGAAGAATAAATAAGGTAAAAATATGTTTGGATTTAAAAAGAAAAATACGACAAGATTAGTAAACGCCGTGAACATGCTAGAAAAAGCACGTGCTGGTAAATATGCTATTGCGCACATTAACATTAATAACATGGAATGGATTAAGGGTGTCTTAATGGCTGCACAAAGCACTAACACCCCTGTCATCCTGGGTGTCTCTGAAGGAGCTGCTAAATACATGTGTGGTTTTAAAAACGTAGTTGATATGGTTAACAACGTAATGGAAGCAATGGATGTTAAACAACCAGTCGCTGTACATTTAGACCACGGTTCATTTGATGGTGCAAAAAAAGCTTTAGAAGCGGGCTTCACATCTGTCATGTTTGATGGTTCAGCTCTACCGTTTGATGAAAACGTAGCAAAAACTGAATACATCATTAAATTAGCTAAGCAAAAAGACGCATCAGTGGAAGCCGAAGTGGGCGCTATTGGTGGTGAAGAAGACGGCCATGCATCTGGTGGTGAATTAGCCGACGTTAATCAATGTCGTACACTAGCAGCTTTACCTATTACTTGTTTAGCAGCAGGCATTGGTAACATCCATGGGATTTATCCAGCAGATTGAAAAGGTTTAAATCTAGAACGTTTAAAAGAAATTAGTCAAGCTACCAATAACAAACCTTTGGTTCTACATGGTGGAACAGGTATTCCTGACAAAATGGTTCAAGATGCAATTGCTTTAGGTGTTAACAAAGTTAATGTTAACACTGAATGTCAATTAGTTTTTGCGGAAGCAACACGTAAATACTTTGAAGAGAAGAAAGACCTTGATAATAAAGCTAAAGGTTTTGATCCTCGTAAATTATTAAAACCAGGTACAGAAGCAATTAGAGATAAATGTATTGAAAAATTTAACGTCTTCGGTTGTTTAGGCAAAGCTTAATCGTTCATTATGGGGTTATCAGCGGGGATAGTTGGATTACCCAATGTTGGTAAATCCACTTTATTTAATACCATTACAAATTCAATGGTGGAAGCAGCCAACTATCCTTTTGCCACGATTGAACCTAATGTTGGTGTAGTTAAAGTGCCAGACAAGCGTTTAGAAGCGCTAGCAGCTTTAATTAATCCTGATAAAATTACCCCTGCTGTTTGTAAGTTTGTGGATATCGCTGGTTTAGTTAAAGGTGCTTCGAAGGGTGAAGGACTAGGTAATCAGTTTCTTTCTAATATCCGCGAAGTCGATGCCATATGTCACATTGTGCGTTGTTTTGAAGACAAACAGATTACCCACGTTTATGATGGTGTTGATCCTGTTCGCGATGTGGAAGTTATTAATTTAGAGTTAATTCTAGCAGACTTAGATTCAATTGAACGCCGTTTTTCGAAAGTAGTCTCCAAGGCAAAAAACGGAGACAAACAAGGCATGTTTGAAGAAGATATTTGTCGTCGATTATTAACGGCTTTAAGAGCGAGCCAATTTACCAAGACGATTGACTTCCAACATGAAGAATTGATGATTGTCAAGAACTATAATCTATTGACAATGAAACCAATTCTATATGTTGCCAATGTAAACGAGGACGATATTGCCCAAGCCGAGAATAATGT
>JAITXG010000030.1 GCA_031284865.1 Mycoplasmataceae bacterium
CATTATATTTTATTTAAAAAATATATAATTTTTAAATAACACATTAATAAGCGGGTTCTATGAATATCAATCAAATGATGCAACAAGCACAGAAGATGCAACGTGAAGTACAAAAGAAATTAAATGAATTCGAACAAAAGGAATTTGAATTTGATTATAAGAATGGTTCAGTTGTTGTCCGTATCACTGGCGCATTAAAATTGACTAGCGTTAATATCAATCCTGTGTTGGTTGATCCTAATGATAAAGTAACAATGGAAGAAATGATTACCGAAGCCATTAACCAGGCGATTGATTCAATTAATGAAGATCGCGATAATATTCAAAAGACTGCTGTGCCAAATGGTGGCATACCAGGAATGTTTTAATGAAGCCTGTAACATTTGAACACTTAATTGATGCCTTGAAGACTTTGCCGGGTGTTGGTAAAAAACAAGCAGATCGTATTGCTTATTTTTTACTTTTAAAAGATAGCAAATATGTTAATAATTTCATGGAGCGTATCAAGAATGCTAAAGAGCAAATTCATTTTTGTCAGCAATGTAATAACTTTTCACAAAACGATTTGTGTGATATTTGCGCTAACCCTGCTCGTGATCAAACTAAATTAGCTATTGTGTCTTCAATGGAAGACTTACAAAAAATTGAAGATACTAATTCATATACTGGTTTATATTATGTGCTTAATGGAGAAATTGATGTTAAAACCAGAACTAATATCGACCATAATCAAATTCAAAAATTGATGGCATTATTAAAGAAGATAAATTTTCAAGAAGTGTTATTAGCAACTAATTGAACCATTAATGGTGAAGCAACTGCTGCTTTTTTAAAGAAAATCATCAATGAATCAACTTCTGCTAACGTTTATCGTTTGGCGTTAGGATTACCAATTAATTCAGCACTTGACTATGCCGATAACACAACATTAAAATACGCCCTAAAAAATAAAACAATTTATTAAAATAGTTGAAATTTTTGCCAATTATAGCCCATACATTAACACCAATTTATTGCTGCTTTCTTAATCTTCATATTTTCGGGAAATTAAATTTTTTATGCATTTTATCGCTGTGTTTATTACATTATCTAAAGATGTGGTAAAAATAAATAAGAAATTTTCCTTTTTTCCGGCTAATTGTATATAGGGAGGAGTATATAATATATGGCAACAACTTACAAAATTATGAATATCACCAAAGACAAGCAACTAATAGGGCAAGACATCACACTAACCAAAGCGAATAGTAAGATAGCAAAGAGTAAATATGTTACACACGCAGAACTTAAAGCAGAATTACAGCCGATAAAAGATACATTAGCAATATTAATAGCAAGGGGCAAGTAATTATGACCAAATATCCTTCAAGGTATTTATTTATTAATAAATATATTGTTATAATATGGGCATTAGGAGTATATGAGACGCTGACTCAAAAACATTCTAAATGTCACTTTCTGCCTTATCCCCATAGGCATAGTAATTGGCTTTTCCACTAATTGGTCTCATCGTACCCCCATTTCATGTGTCGGTTCATCCGGCGTCAAACCTTTCATTGAAAGTTTAGCAACTGATTATTTAAGAGAAGATAAGAAAGTAGACGTCACCGTTGAAGCTGGTGGCTCTGGATTTGGAATTGAGCAAATTGCTAAAGGTTACACAAATATTGGTGATACCTCTAAAGATCCTTATAGTATGGTCAAGGGCAGTACTGATCTACGTCACGAATGATCAAGCCGTAAAATTAAAACTGTAACATTTGGGTGGGAGGCTATTTGTGTGGTTTATATTCCACCAAAAGGTTTAAATTTAACACACGAACAATTGCGTAATGCATTGACAGTAACTGGATATAGCAATTCTACTGAAAGAGGTAACATAGGCGATTTAATGCGTGTTTTTTCCGGATACAAAGATATGGGGGCAGGAGAAAATTGAAATGACAGTTTAAACAAAATGTCTGTATTTACAAATGCTAAAGCAAATTTACCTGAAAAAGTTAAAACTGCTTTTGCAAATCAAACAATTACTCCGTATGTAAGAACTGGCGGTGCTTTAGTTTCCGGTACAGCTGACTCCTTTTATCGTGAAACTCACCTTTTCAATGTCAATTCTCCTGAAGAAAATCAACTAACTCAACGCCAAAAAAATGCTTTCATACAAGGTAATTATGGACACGAACTTAATGTTATTACTACAGATGAAGCCAATAGTCGAGCATGAGATATGTTTACTAAGCAAAATATTCCTGGTTCAATGGTTTATCTTTCTTCTGGTTTTGTTGAACAAAACTTGAAATTAATTGATAAAAATGGTTATGGCATTATGGCATATAAAAATGTACCATATGATATAAAGGTTGTTGATAATGCAAGTGATGGCTACAACTGATTAAGGCCATTAAATACAATGATATCTTTATTGCCACAAGATGCGGCTGAACAAGATTTTATTAAATATTTAATTATGTTATCAAATAATAAAGAGGGGCAAGATAAATTATCAAAAATTGGTGCTAAATATTTAACAACTGGTGAGCTCAGTTCAATGAAAATTTTCATTGACGATTTCAAATTGGAAGATGACTGTACAATAATTAAGAATCAGTGAGATGATGGTGAAATTCAATATTTTGGTGCAGAACCATTAATGGCTGATTAGGAAATTAATATGCATAAAATTAAGATTATTCCTACTGCCGAATTAACAAAGAAGAAACAAAATGCTGATGCCACTAGCAAATGAATCTCGTTATGTTTATCTTGATTTTTTTCGCTTGTTTTCTTTGCTTTAATTATTTTTATCATTGTTGCAGCTATTCCGGGCTTTAAAGCATATGGCTGAAGTATCTTTGGCAGTAAATTCGATTTAAGTAAAGATCAAGCATCCATATGGTTTCCACTATGTGTTACACTCATCATTTCTTCATTAGCAATTTTAATTGCCACACCATTGAGTACTAAAGTTGCTGTCTTCATTAAATATCGTATTCATACCAGCAAACAAAAGCCCTTCCGTGTGGCTATTGAATTGTTGGCTGATATCCCTTCAGTTATCTTTGGTTTGTTTGCTTGTGAGTCACTTGGAACTTTATTAAAAGATGTCCTACACACTGGTACTTCTTATAATTTGATTACCGCTGGTATCATGTTGACTTTCATGGTATTACCAACCATTGTTTCGTTGTCTTTAAACGCTTTAGATGGTGTTGATAACTCCCTGATTGCAGCTTCAATGGTATTAGGTAACACGAAGACCCGTTCTATTTATAAAGTATGTAAGAAACAAGCCCGTAATGGAATCGTCGTTGGTGTGATTATTGCTTTTGCCCGAGCCATTGGTGAAACCATGGCGGTATCCATGATTTTACAATCCATGAGTTATAACACGGCATTTGCTGGTGGGTTTTTAGCTACCATGACTTCAGGTCTAAGATCATTAGGAGCATTAATTTCTTCATGTATGTTTGCTGATATTGGTGGTCCAAACTTAAGATCGTTATTATTTGCCTTTGGTTTATTTATGTTTATCTTTGTTATGATTCTTAATGCTGTGGCAATGTATGCAACTAAACGTAAAACTAAAGCCAAATGACAATGGTGAAGTAAAGTTGAAAAGAAAATTGCTGGCTTTATTTTATTCATCCCAAATCAAATAAGAATTGTGTGAGAATCCATTACTTACAAAGCCTCACGTAAAAAAAATGCCAACCCTTCTTCATATTTTGCCACACGTGTCCAACAGAATAAGTTTATTCATACTTACACTATTTGAAAACAAGTATGAGAAATTATTTCGGTTATTCTAGTTTCCATTTTTCTTGCTTGAATTATCATGAGTATTTTAATAAATGGGGTATCTGCTTTAGCCACTGGACAATCTACCGTCTTCTCATTAGCAAAGGATTCTACTGGTCAAGCCGTTATTAATACCGCCTTAATCATCTTAATCGCGATTGGTATTGGTTTACCATTCTCTTTGTTCATTGCTTTATATTTAAATGAATTTGCCAGGGAAGGTAAAATTAAGAAGATCTTATTATTCTTCATTGATTCATTAGGTGCTACCCCTTCCATCTTATTTGGTATGTTTGGTTTGATTTTCTTTATTCAAACTCTGGGTCTTTCATCAGGCGGTACAGCTGGCAAGTCCCTCATCGCTGGTGCCTTAACCATTTTAATCGTCATTCTACCAGTTTTTATCCGTACGATTCAGCAAGCATTAGAATCGGTACCAAAGGAATTAAGAACTAATTCTTTTGCCTTAGGAGCTGGACGTTGAGAAACTATTCGTAAGATCGTTTTACCAGCTGCGCGTCAAGGTATTACTACCGCAATCATTTTATCAATCGGTCGAATTTTAGCCGAAACTGCCCCTCTATATTTGACATCTGGTCTTTCGGCATCATCGTCCATTGCTTTAAATAGTCCAGGTCAAACACTCACGACTAGAATCTATGATCAAATTTTTAATAATAGTTCTGTTTCAGGAATACATATAATGTATGAGTGTGCGTTCGTCACCATGATCCTTGTGTTTGCGATTATTGTTTTAGTTCATATCGCTATTCCTGCTTACTATGCACGAAAACAACGAAAGTTAAAAGAAAAGTATCGTAAAGAAATGTATTATGAACATGAAAGATTCATTCATGCCCACATTGCTAAATTAGTTAAAGCTCCTAAGTTACTAACCAAAACAGAATTGAAACTTATCAGTGAGATTAACGACCCACCACCTACAAAGAAAGGAAAACATGAAAAATAAAGAAATCAAACAGGTAGAACCTGAAGCGATTGAAAATCAGCAAGCTGCCTTACAGCAAGCCAAAGATATTTTGTCTACGCCTGCCATGTTTCGTTTCTTTAAACTGTTGTTCGCTAAAAAAGAAATAAAAGAAGTTTACAAAATTATTAGTAAGAAAAATACTAATAACAACGAAGAGATTGATAAAAACTTTAATAGCAACAACGTCTTTGAAACACATAACTTCAATTTTTGGTATAACAACCACTCCAAACAAGCGTTAAGAGATATTAACATTAAGATTCGTCGTAACAAAGTTACAGCGCTAATTGGTCCGTCTGGTTGTGGTAAATCAACGTTCATTCGTTGTCTTAACCGCATGAATGATCAAATCGATGGCACTAGCAGTGATGGTAAAATTTTCTTTGACAAAGGCATCAATCTTCGTTCAAAGAAATTAAGTACTTTGGAATTGACAACTCGTGTTGGTATGATTTTTCAAAAACCATCACCATTTCCAATGTCGATCTACGAAAACGTTGCTTATGGTCCGCGTTCGCATGGAATTAATAATTTAGAACAATTAGATAAAATTGTAGAGGATTCACTAAAAGGCGCGGCGCTTTGAGAAGAAGTGAAAAATAGTTTATACGATCTAGGCACTTCACTCTCTGGTGGTCAACAACAACGTTTATGTATTGCTCGAGCGATTGCTCTTAAACCCGAAATATTATTAATGGATGAACCAACTAGTGGCCTTGACCCCATTGCCACCAGTAAAATTGAATTACTAATTAATAAATTAAAACAAGATTTCACTATCATTATTGTTACTCACTCCATGGGACAAGCACAACGAATTAGCGATGACACCGTTTTCTTCTTTCAAGGTTCAATCATTGAAGCTGATGCCACTAAATTAATGTTTACTAGTCCTAAGAATAAACGAACACGTGAATATATTTCAGGGAAGATTGGATAGT
>JAITXG010000044.1 GCA_031284865.1 Mycoplasmataceae bacterium
CTGGTAATTGAATATCAAAATTAGCATGTTGAGATAGTGAATTAAATTGCTCATCACTTAGCAATTTAATCCTATTAAAAAAAGTTCGATATTTTTCCATGATGACAGTTTTTCTATTATAGATTTAAAAACTATCATCAACTATTATTTTAGAGTATTGTTTTAATACATCATTTAAATAATCTTAATGCCTAATAAAATCACAAACAATGCCAGAAACAAAAATATATAAGAATAGTACAAGAACAATGATAGTTAAGGTAATTTCAACTTTATCATTCATTTCTTTTTTTGTTCCCTTTTGAATGCCATAACTTAACATTTTTCAACCGTCTAGAGGCGGCAAAGGAATTAAATTAAAGATGAAAGTAATTAAATTCATTTGGGCTAAAAAGCTTAATAAAATTAACGCTCATTGGTGACTTTTAATAATGGTATCAATCTGGGCAGGATCAAAAACATCTCCTTTGCCGATAAATGCCATATTTTTACCAATATTCACAAACGCTTCGCCAATTGCCGGGAATGGTGCAAAAACAAGATGAAGATGCTGATATCAATAGAATAAAGGTGCATACATCAAAAGAAATAAAGTAATGTTAAAAAGCACGCCACCAAACATAATTAAAAGATATTGTCAGATTTTAGTTTGCTCTAACAATAGTTTACCTTTAGGTGGCTTGCTCATTCATCATTTATAGTCTTTGTCATCTTTTTCATCAGCATATAGTTTGCGTATACGAGTAGAATCTAACATGACATAAGCCATTAAGGGAATTAATCGGAAGCTAACGCGCATACCTTGTTTGTTGGTATGGCGCATTAAACAAGGACCAACACCAATAGAGAATTCTTTAACGTTTACTTTAAATATCTTAGCAAAGGTGAAGTGTCCTAGTTCATGAATGGTTAATGAGATTAATAACATTAAAAGGATACACAAATAGATTAATATTTGTGATCCAACATGCGATATATTAACTATTGACGATGTCATTGACGTTTAATGTGTTCCTTAACTGTTTTATCAATCTGATAGATCTGTTCAATATTATTTACTTTTATGATGTCAAAATGCTTAATTGCATCTTTAATAATCTCGATAATCTCACAAAAACTTATTATACCTTGTTTACATAGCGCAATGGCTTGCTCGTTAGCAGCATTGATAATTACTGGTAATGATGTGTTAGGATTCTTTAAAATATCATAAGCTAACGCAATTGGTCAATGTGTTTTAGGATCAATCTTTTCTAATTGATATTGTTTCTTCTGCAATGGTTTTACATACTTGGATGCATTAATGAATTTAGTCAACGCTAGTCGAATACAAATCATCATGGACGGTGGAGATATAAAAGCATATGATCGGTCTTTGTATTCAACTACAGCATGTACTAGGACTTGCGGATGGTATAAAGGAGCAATCTTGGCTGTATTGAAATATCAATATGCCTCAACTATTTCAAAACACTTATTCATTAATGTTGCTGAATCAATCGAAATTTTCTCACCCATACTTCATTTAGGATGTTTAATAGCTTGTTGATAAGTAACTTTGGCTAATTGTCGTTTATTGTAATTATAAAATGGACCACCAGATGCTGTAATGTAGATGTGTTTATACGTACGGGCTTTCATTTGCTGCAAGATTGCATATACACCGCTATGTTCACTATCAATGGGATAGATCGTAACTTTGTTAGTCTTGGCTAATTTCATTACAAATTGGCCAGCCACAAGTAGAGATTCCTTATTTGCAAGTGCTATGTCCACTTTGTGCTTAATGGCTAATAAAGTTACTTCTAAACCAGCAATTCCAACAATGGCATTGACAATCAAGTCTGGTTTCGTCTTCTTAATTAACTCATCATAACTATTGACGTTGGAATGCTCAATATCGATGGGGCTAAAAAAATATGGCGCTGAAATCTTTTGTGCTTGTTTGTAATCTTGATAAAAACTTATACCGACTAATTGGTATTTAAGTAGTTTTAATGTTTTTAAAGTTTGTTGTCCAATACTACCAGTTGCACCGCAAATCAAAACACGCATGTCTAATAAGCGAGGTTAGGGAACATTGCACCAGCATCTCGGTGGGCAATAGTTGATAAGAAGGCAATAGCACCTGTAATAGTTCCAAATACAAAGACAGAGAATAATAATGAATCTAATCGATCTAACACACCACCGTGTCCTGGTAATTTATTACCGAAGTCCTTAATTCCATTACGGCGTTTGCAATAACTAAAGAAAAGATCTCCGACAATTGCACTAACTACCAAAATGATAATTAGGAAAATACTTAATGTTCATCTTCATGAATCTCGTATGTCAGATGCAACACCCAATTGTGAACCAAAGAATGACCATTGTGCATTGTCTCAATGGCCATCTAAACCTGAATGTACCGACGTATTTAAACTATAAAGAGAGAAAATAACAATAGCTAATACTAATGACGCAGCTGCACCAATTAATGTTCCTTCCCAAGTCTTATTAGGACTAATTGAAGGTGCGATACGTTTCTTACCAAATAATACACCAGAGAAATACGCAAAAACATCATAACTAACAACAATTGCCAATAATAAGAAGAATGTTGTTCAATAACGAATAATTGCAAAATAATAAATTCATTCAAATGACCATGCAACACCAATTACCAATAATGGGAAGATAAAAGTATTAAATGATTTACGTGCAGAACGAGAATCCACCATATGCAATAAAATTGGATAGAAAACAAAACCCATTCCTAAGTTAGTAAATAAGAATAAATATACTCATATTTCTTTATCTAAATGACTTGGAAAAGCACCATAATTAGCCAATAGATAAAACAATGTTGGTACAAATTCGATAGCACTCATAATTCCAACGATTAATCATATTGTTTTTTTATCTTTAGCTTTTAGAAAGTTCTTTACTAACTCTTCAGCCACAAAGTATACTAACCAGCCGATTGCTCCAACAAATAAAAATCCACAAATTGGGGCAAGAATTTTTAAACCATTATGTGGAATAAAACGTACCCAACCATTTTGACGTACATCCGAAAATGCCAATAAAAGGAAAAGTACAAGAACGTACCCGGTAATGATTGCCCCGGTTTTAATACGTGTAATGACGTTATCTTTTGCTACCTTATTTAATCTATTCATTCTTAATTCCTCCATAGCGTCTTTGACGCTGTGTATATTCTTGTATGTTATTATAATATGATATGTGATTATATTGCGGTCAAAATGTTGATTCAAAAATAATCTCGGCATAAGCACTTTGAAACAATAAAAAGTTACTAATTCGCTTTTCGTTTCCTGTGCGTATTAATAAATCAACTGCCGGCGTATTTTTAGTTAATAACATTTTCTCAAATTGCGCAAGTGTCGTTTGTTTTTTAACGAGCTTCGCTGCTTGTAAAATATCTTGCATTCCACCATAATTAAAACAAATATTCAAAGTCAATTTATGCTGATTATGAGCCGTGTCATGTTCCACTTTATTTATCTTAGTCACTAGTTTAGCAGGTAAATTTTCCTTAAAACCCACCCAATGAAAGGTGATATGTCTCTTATTTAAATCAGTAATAAGCTTATTACTCAATGCATTGTCTAGTAATTTTAATAAAAACTTAATTTCACTCTTAGGACGATTTCAATTCTCGGTACTAAAAGCAAATAAACTCAAAAATGGGATACCTTTTTTTAAAGTAGCACTTACTGTGTCTTTAATGGCCTTCATGCCTTCACGATGACCAAATACACGCGGATGGTTATGCTGTTTAGCTCAGCGACCATTACCGTCCATGATGATTGCAACGTGCTTGGGTAAGTACTTTTCCATATTAAAGTTTCATTAACTCTTGTTGTTTGTTATTGAAAATGGTTTCCAACTTATTGTTATATTCTTTAGTAATGTTATTCAATTCTTCTTCAAAGTAATGAATTAAATCTTCGCTCACACCTTGTAATTTTTTATATTGATCTTGTACTTCTTTACGAACATTACGCAACTTTTGTTTAGCCACTTCTAGAATCTCTTTAGCTTTCTTTACATTGGTAAGGCGATTCTCTTCTGTTTGCGACGGAAAAATAATACGAACACTATCAGCATTCACTTGTGGTGTAACATTTAAGGGCGAATTAGTAATGGCTTTAGCAATATCGTGCATTTGACTACGATCATAAGGTTTAATCAAAATCTGACGCGCATCGACAATTTGTAAATTCGCAACTTGGTTCAAATTCATTCTTTCGCCATATGCCTCAACTTTCACGACATCTAGGATATTAAGACTAATACGGCCAGAGCGGATTCGATTGTATTCATCATTAAGTCAGTCAATTAAATCACTACTTAATAATTCAAATTCTTCTTGTAATTGTTTTCATTCCATAAATACCTCCTATTTAATAATCTCTGTCGTTGGTATTTGACGTTGTAAAGCTTTTACAATGGCTTGCGGACGTTCAATGTTGAAGACAAGGATTTTAATATTGTGCTTTAAACACATTTCTAATGCAGAAAGATCCATAACCTTAAGTTTTTTTTGGATTGCCGCTTGGAAAGTTAAATGATCATATCGTTGTGCCTGTTTATTTTTCTTTGGATCATCTGAGTAGACACCATCAACGCCATCTTTCGCCATGATAATTCACTGCGCTTTAAGTTCTACCGCTTCTTTAGCCGCTCCTGTATCAGTGCTAAAAAATGGTTTACCTGTACCACCAGCTAAAATAATGACCTTCCCTTGTTGCAAAGCCTTATTCACTGCGCTCTTATTGTAGTTGGTTGCCACTTTCGGACATGGTAATAATGAATGTACTTCTGCTTTTAGTCCGCATTTAATTAAAACTTCTTTAATAGCGATTGAATTAATAATTGTTGCAAGCATACCCATGTAATGAGCTTGCTCTTCACGATAGAGTTGTAAATCAGCTGAGTTGCCTCGTCAAATATTGCCACCACCAATCACAATAGCGATTTCATATTTCGCTGTTAATGTCTTAATTTGTTTAGCTAACAACAACATTTTATTTGATGCCAAAATAGCATTGCTATTAGTGTCATGTAATGCGGCACCAGAAAGTTTTAAAATAATTCGTTCTTTTTTAGCCATTATTTTTTATTCATTTGTTCTGCTACTTCAGCGGCAAAATCAACAACTTTCTTTTCAATACCTTCACCAACTTCATAACGAATGTATTGAATGATATCGCTGTTATTAACTTTTAAGTATTCGCGTACTGTTTTTGAGGGGTCTTTTACAAATTGTTGATCTAATAAACAAACTTCGGCTAATAATTTTTTTACACGTCCTTTTACAATCATCTCAGCACGATCGGCCGGTTTACCTTCAGAGATAGTTTGTTCTGTTAAAATTTTAGTTTCATTCTTTAATCAATTGGGGTCAACTTCGTTTTGACTTAAGAATCTCGGCGCCATCGCAGCTGCATGCATTGCAACATCGCGTCCAGCAGTAACATTAGATTGTGGTTTCAATTTAAGCAAAACAGAAATCTTGTTATTAGAATGTGTATAGTGTGCAAACACTTCATCATTGCTCTTCTCTAAAATCATAAAACGACGTACAATAATTTTTTCGCCAATCTTAGCAGTTAATTGTATGCACGCTTCCTCTACCGTTATATTAGAATGTGTTTTAATTACTAGTGCTTCCTCAATTGTTTTAGCATTTGATCTAAAAATAGCTAAAGTAATTTCATCAACTAGCTTAATGAAGTTATCGCTCATAGCCACAAAATCAGTTTGTGAATTGATTTCCACTAAAATTGCTTTGTTACCTTCAATTAATATGCGAGTGACACCTTCAGTAGCAACAGCAGATGCTTTCTTCGCAGCCTTAGCAATACCCTTTTCTCTTAGTCATTGTGCAGCTTTATCTAAATCATCCCCATTTTCCTCAAGGGCTTTCTTTGCGTCCATGACACCTGCTTGTGTCATGTCGCGTAATTTCTTAATTAATTCCATGCTTGCCATATTGTTTCTCCTTTATATGTATTTCCTTGGATCAAATGTATTGTGTAAAACGTGATGCGCTTTGTGACTACCAGGTTTCTCAAAGTACTCTTGGTATAACATTTTAATCGTTGGATTTTCATGTGACTTGCGAATTGTCTTACGTTCGTCCTCTTGATAAATAGCTTTAGCACGAGCTTCCGCACGCATTTCAAATGATATTTCGTTAGGGTTGTGTAACGGCATACCACCACCATTAACGCATCCACCTGGACACGCCATGATTTCAATAAAATGATATTGTTTCTCACCAGACTTAACTGATTCAAGCACACGCTTAGCATTTGCTAATCCGCTAGCAGCACAAACATTAATTTTAATGCCATTAATGTCCACTGTAGCTTCTTTAATTCCTTTAATGCCACGTACTTCTTTGTAGTCAACTTCTTTCAGTGACTGACCAGTTAAAGTATCAGCGGCTGTTCGAAGTGCTGCTTCCATGACACCACCAGTCGCGCCGAAGATCACTCCCGCTCCTGTTGATACACCTAGTGGATCATCAAACTTCGAATCTGCTAATTTGTTAAAGTTGATTCCCTGACGTTTTAATAATCTGGCATATTCACGGACTGTTAATACTGCGTCAATGTCTTGTATACCTTCGTTAACATCTTTGTGTTTAAGCATTTCAATTTTCTTAGCGGTACATGGCATAATTGTTACCACAAAAATCTTCTTAGGATCAATCTTGTTTTTTTCAGCTCAATAAGTTTTGACAGTCGCACCAAACATTTGTTGTGGTGATTTGGCTGATGAAAGGTGTGGAATCATTTCAGGATAATAAGCCGTCAAATAATTAACTCAACCCGGTGAACAAGAAGTCATCATTGGCAATACACCTTTGTTCTTAATGCGTTCCACTAATTCATTTGCTTCTTCCATAATTGTTAAATCCGCTGCAAAATCAATATCGAATACATGTTTAAATCCAAGCATACGTAGTGAAGTGGCTAAACGCCCTTCAGCATTAGTACCAACTGGTTCACCAAATTCCTCGGCAATACCGACTCGTACGGATGGTGCTGGTGCTACAACAGTAACTAATTCTGGATTAGCCATGGCATTCAAAACTTTATCAATATCACTTTTTTCCATCAATGCACCGGTTGGACAAACTAAAGTACATTGACCACAGCCTACACAAGCCGTATCATTAATTTTTGAACCATAAGCACAACCTAAATAACTTTCGAAACCACGACGGTTAACGTTAATTACTTTGACTGCTTGTGTTTCATAACATGCTGCTTTACAACGTTTACATAAAATACATTTTAATGAATTACGAGCTAAGGCCGGTGAAGAATTGTCGATAAATTTCTCTGGCATGGCACCACCAAAACGATTTTCGTCACAACCATATTCCAAACACAATTTTTGTAATTCACAACTAGTTGAACGTTCACACGATAAGCAATTCTTCACATGTGTGGAAAGAATTAATTCCAAATTCATTTTACGTGTTTGATTAACTCGCGCTGTGTGAGTAAAGACTTCCATTCCTTCACTAGCAGGATAAACACAAGCTGCTACTAAAGGACGTATATTTTTAACTTCCACTAAACAAATACGACATGCACCAATGGCATTAATCTTTTTAAGGAAACATAAAGTGGGGATCGTGATGTTAGCTTTTTGGGCAGCATCAAGAATCGTCGAACCTTGTGGTACTTCTACGGCGATGCCATCAATTTTTAATTTAATTAAATTTTCCATAATTCCCTCTACTTCTTTATGATTGCATTGAATTTACATGCGCCAATACAAGCCCCACACTTAATACATTTACTTTGATCAATTACATATGGCGTTTGACCAGGCGTTCCGCTAATCGCTTTGACTGGACAAACACGAGCACATGCAGAACATTTCTTACATTGTTCAGGAATGATGGTGTATTGCAATAACTTACTACATACCCCAGCTGGACAACGGTGCTCTAAAACGTGGGCATCATATTCTGCACGGAAAAAGTGTAAGGTTGATAAAATAGGATTTGGCGCCGTTTGACCTAAACCGCAAAGTGAAGAAGACTTAATATGTTGTGATAATGTTTGTAATTCTTCAATGTCACCTTTTTTGCCACGACCTTCAACAATGTCTGTTAATTTTTCTAATAAACGTTTATTACCAATACGACATGGTACACATTTACCGCATGATTCATCAGCACAGAACTCCATGTAGAATTTACAAATATCTACCATACAACTAGATTCATCCATAACGATTAGTCCACCAGAACCCATCATTGAACCAATAGCAATTAAATTGTCATAGTCTATTGGTGTATCAATTAATTCATTAGGAATACAACCGCCCGAAGGTCCACCAGTTTGTGCAGCTTTAAATTTACCATTATTTAAAATGCCACCACCAATTTCATAAATAATTTCACGTAATGTAATACCCATCGGTACTTCAATTAAACCGGTGTTACGAATTTTACCACCTAGTGCAAATACTTTTGTTCCTTTAGATTTTTCCGTACCAATGGAATTAAATCATTTAGCACCGTTAAGGATAATACTAGTAATGTTGGCATATGTCTCCACGTTATTTAAAATAGTAGGACATTTATATAAACCTTCATTGGCGGGATATGGTGGTCTTGGTCTTGGTTCACCACGATTGCCTTCTACTGATGTCATTAAGGCCGTTTCTTCACCACAGACGAATGCCCCTGATCCTAAACGAATAGTTAATTTAAAATTAAAATCAGTTCCAAATATTTTTTCGCCCAATAAACCTAATTCGTTAGCTTGCTTGATCGCAATCTCTAAACGTTTAACAGCAACTGGATATTCAGCACGAACGTAAATATAACCCTCATCAGCACCAATAGCATAAGCAGCAATAGCCATTGCTTCAATGATGGAATGTGGATCAGCCTCTAAGATCGAACGATCCATAAAAGCACCCGGATCGCCTTCATCACCATTACAACAATCATATTTCTTATTACCGGTTGCTTGCTTGGCTAATTCTCACTTTAAACCAGTAGGGAATCCACCACCGCCACGCCCACGTAAACCAGCTTCTTTAATGGTATTAACTACTTCATCACGTGACATTGATGTTAAAACTTTATGTAGTGCTTGATAACCTTCTGCTCCAATATACTCTTCAATGCGCTCAGGATTAATTAAGCCTGAATTTCTTAAAGCAATTCGTTTTTGTTTTTTATAAAAACCAGTTTGATGTAATGGTACTAATTTACCTTCTTGAAAAGATTCCCAGAATAATTTATTAGTTACAATACGATTATTTTTTAAATGTTCTTCGACAATTAAATCAACATCCTCAGGTGTAACTTTCGCGTAAAAAGCGCCTTGCGGGTATACGATGACAACTGGTCCCATTTCACATAACCCATGACACCCAGTTTGCACTACATCGACTTTGTCTGTTAAATTTTGTTCTTTAATTTTAGCGTTGAAACGTTCTAACACTAGCATACTACGGTTAGAAATACAACCAGTTGAAGCACAAACTAATACTTGGTATTTACCGTTATACCCAGCCTCTTGATGAATACGACGTTGAGTGATATTCTTGGAGAATTGATTTTTTATTTCATTAAGTTTTTCAATAGTTATCATAAATATCCTTAGTCCTTATATTCGCCAATAATATTTGCCACTTGTTCTGGTTTAACGGTTGGATATACTTTTTCGTTAATTAGCATTACTGGAGCTAAACCACAACAACCAACACAGCGAGCACTACCTAAAGTAAACTTGCCATCACTCGTTGTTTCGTTCATTTTCACTTTTAAAACTTCTTCCAACTTTTGTTGAATCTTGCTAGCACCACGTACATAACAAGCTGTCCCTAAACAAAGCGCGATACGGTATTTACCTTGCTTCACAAATTTGAATTGTGTATAAAAAGATGCAATAGCGTAAATTTCATTAGTGGTTGTTTCAAATATCTTAGCAACCATCGCCATAGCGTCTTTGTCTAAATAGCCAAACACAGTCTGGGCATGTTGCAAAGCCATTAACTTCGTACCGTTTTGTTTTTTAATATTAGTAATCACATGTTCAAAATCGTTGAATTTATCATTGTTTTGACATGCTTCACACTTTGATGAATCATTTCCTAATTGTGACATATTTTAGAACTCCGTAGTTTAGTATTGGCATAATTATATATCATAATTATCGTTATGAGCGTTAGGGCAAAAATATTTCAAATTTGCAATTAACGGCTTACTGCCATTCGTTATACAATCATTTAAATATTTATTCATTTAACTCGTTTCTTGGTTATAATAGGCGTTATATAAGGAAATACAGGTATGGCGACAATCCAAAATAAAAAATTAAACCAAGGTACTATTGAAAGCAAAACAGTAACTACCATTACTAAAAAACCAATTATGTCTGAAGAGATAATTGAAAAAGAAGAAGTTAATACTTCTGCTAGGAGACCAATGAAGCGAATGGGTGGCGCAAAACCTGAAGCCGATGTTGTTGCTACTGATAATACTAAGAAATCAAAACTTGTCATTGGTAAAAGAGTAGACATGACTGGCCATATGGGCCGAAAACACTTATCATGAGTTGGTTGAATGTCAATTGTGCAACTTGTGGCTTGAATGGTTATTATTTTGTTAATTTCCAATGTTGTCTTCATTGACTCTTTTGTTCTTTCTGCAAATATCATGGCGACTATTACTATCGCTCTTATTGTTCTTAACTTAGCACTTGCTAGTGCTTGTTTAGTACTAGTTTTGAAACTTGAAAATAAGAACTTATTTATGCGAATTGCTACATACTTTACGTTAGCATCATTCTTAATAGCACTCCTAAACACTGCGGCTGCGTTTCCGCTCTTTGTTATTACATATGAACTTGAAAGTACAAGCTCTCTAATTCCTGACTGATGGTGAACATTCTATGAAGTGTATATGAGTATTGCTCTCTTTATTAACATTATTGCAACATTATCTGTGGTTTCATCTGCAACATTAGCATTTGCTTCAAAATACTTAGAGTTAAAATAAATACATATTAATTAAAATAAAAAACACAACCAATCAACTGGTTGTGTTTTTAAAACTTATAAATAATTACTTACCAAAGAAAGCGCGCTTATACATTTCTTTAATTTCTTTAATTAATGGATAACGAGGGTTAGCTCCGGTACATTGATCATCAAAAGCGTCTTCCGACATTTGATCAAGGGTCTTCATGAAAAACTTTTCATCCACCTTTGCGGCTTTAATGCTTAAAGGAATATTAAGTACCGCTTTTAATTCGTTAATCTTCTTCATTAAGTTATTAACTTTTTCAAGTGGTGTCTTCCCCTTAATACCACAGTATTCAGCTACAGCCGCATAACGTTCTAAAGCTTGTGGATACTTGTATTGTGCAAACGTCCCCATCTTAGCTGGCTTCTTACTGATATTGAACTTAATTACTTCATTTATTAGTAAAGCATTAGCAATACCGTGCGGCAAATTATGATACGAACCTAACTTATGTGCCATCGAATGACATACGCCTAGGAACGCATTGGCAAAAGCGATACCAGCCATGCATGAAGCATTTGCCATGGCATCTCGTGCTTCAGGATCTTGTGCTCCTTTGGCATAAGCATTAGGTAAACTTTGAAAAATCTTCTTTGTTGCTTCAAAAGCAATTCCATTGGTATAGTCTGAAGCCATGATGGAAGCAATCGCTTCTAAAGCGTGTGTTAGTGCATCAATCCCACTAGCAGCCGTTAGGCCTGGTGGCACGTTTATCGTTAGATCCGAATCAATAATGGCCATCTTTGGTAATAACTCGTAATCCGCCAATGGATATTTCATATGTGTTTGTTCATCGGTAATAACAGCAAACGGCGTCACTTCACTACCTGTTCCAGCGGTAGTAGGAATGGCCACGAAATAAGCTTTATCACCCATATGAGGGAATTGTTCCACTCGTTTACGAATATCCATAAAACGCATTGCTAAGTCTTCAAATACACAGTCAGGGTGTTCATATAAGACTCACATAATCTTTGCAGCATCCATTGGTGATCCACCACCAATGGCAATAATTAAATCAGGTTTGAATTCACGCATAGCCGCTGCTCCTTTTTCGGCAATAGCAATCGTTGGATCAGGATCCACTTCAAAGAAAGTGGCGTGCTCAATGGACATTTCATCTAATAGACTAGTAATCTTCTTTGTAAAACCACTGGCAAATAGGAAGCGGTCAGTCACAATGAATGCTCTTTTCTTGTGTAATACATCTTTAAACTCTTTAAAGGCTTGGCCTAAGCTGCCTCGTTTAAAGTAAATCTTTTCTGGTAATCTCATTCACAACATATTTTCTTTCCTTTTCGCTACTGTTTTAATATTTAATAGGTGTTTAACACCAATGTTTTCACTCACTGAATTTCCGCCCCACGAACCACAACCTAATGTCAGGGATGGTGGTAATTTAAAATTGAATAAATCTCCAATCCCACCATGTGCCGAAGGCATGTTAATTAAACAACGCCCCGTATTCATGCGACTGCGTCATTGCTCAATCTTCAATTTCTCAGTATCAACATTAATAAATAATGAAGAAGTATGACCTGCTCCACCCTGACGAATTAATTGCTCGGCAATTGCAATCGCTTGTTCAAAGTCCTTGGCCTTATACATGGCTAAGACTGGACTTAATTTCTCGTGTGCAAAGGGTTCTTCTAATCCCGGACTAGTGACTTCACCGATGAGAACCTTGGTGTCTTCTGGCACTTTCACTTTAGCCATTTGGGCAATTTGAAAGGCTGATTGACCCACGATGTTAGGGTTAAGATGACGATCAACCATAATGGTGTGGCCTACTTTTTTACAAGCGGCTGGTGATAAGACACATGCCCCCTGCGTAATCATTTCCTTTTTAAATTCGTTGTAAACATCTTGTAAGACAATGGTGGATTGTTCCGAAGCACAAATCATTCCATTATCAAAGGTCTTAGACATTAAAATAGAGGACACAGCCATTTTAAGGTCGGCACTACTATCAATAATGGCTGGTACGTTACCCGCACCAACACCAATGGCTGGTTTACCGGAACTGTAGGCAGCTTTTACCATGGCTGGACCACCGGTTGCCAAAATTAAATCAGCCTCGTGCATAACCATGTTACTTAACTCTAAACTTGGTTCATCAATTCAACCGATGATATCATCGGGTGCACCAGCTTCAACAGCTGCTTCTAATAATATCTTAGCCGTAGCTATCGTACTTGCTTTAGCACGTGGATGTGGACTAATAATCAATCCATTACGTGTTTTTAAGGCAAGTAATATTTTGAAAATAGCTGTCGAAGTAGGATTAGTGGTAGGAATAACGGCTGCGACAATCCCAATGGGCTCATAAATTTTAGTAATCCCAAATCCATCGTTTTCTTCGAAGGCCCCACAAGTTTGTGTGTTTTTATAAGCGTTATAAATATATTCCGCAGCATAGTTATTCTTAATTACTTTATCTTCAACAATACCCATTCGCGTTTCGGCTACAGCCATTTTGGCTAAAGGGATTCGATTTTTATTTGCTGCTTTAGCAGCAGCAAAAAATATCTTATCAACTTGTTCTTGCGTGTAAGTTGCATATTTTGCTTGCGCTTGTCTAATTGTGGCTAGCGCCTCTTTTAATGTTTGACTATCTTTAATTGATTTCATATTATCCTCGTTTCTTAATTACCTTAATTTGGTTTGATAGAAATGACAACGATGCTGCCATGTCTTCATACTTCACTGGAATTTTTGATGGTACATTTAAATGAATTGGTGCAAATGTCCATATAGCCTTAATCCCAGCCGCCACTAATTGATCACAAACTAATTGGGCGCTTTCACGTTGCACAGTGATGATACCGATTCTTACATCGTTGTTTTCAATAATCCTCTTTAAGTCATTAATAGGCATAACGCGTTTAGCATTAACAACAGTGCCAACAACAGAAGGGTGAGCATCAAAACCCGCAACAATGTTTAAACCATATCGTTCAAAGCCTTGGTATGACATTAGTGTTGCTCCTAATTTACCCATGCCCACGATAATGGCATTAGTAACGATATCATAGTGCAAAGATTTTTTAATATCATTAATTAGCTGTTCAGTTTTATAACCAACTTTAGGCTTACCATCGTGCGAAGTAATAAAAGCCAAATCTTTTTTCACAACTATCGGTTTCAAACCCATATAGTTGGCTATGTCAATTGATGACACTGTTCCTTGGTTGTTTTTTTTAATATCATTCAAAAAACGCAAGTAACATGTAATGCGGTTTAGAGAAGGCTTAGGTATTTTGTTTTTTAACATATAGATATATTTATATCTATTATATACCTAAATGGGAAAAGATGCATTTATATTCAAGAAGACTTATTCTTTTAAATGATTTAGTTGAATAACTCTAGTTAAACGTCTATCGATTCCGTCTACTTTAGATTCTAAGTTTGCTAAACGTTCATTAATTTTAACCATTTCATTCATGACGCCTTCCAATGTCGCCATAATATCTTCTAATACAACTTTAGTTCTAGACTGTGAAATGAAATTGATCTTAAATTCTTGGCCATTTTGACATTTAATAAACTCGTTATTTTCCATTTGTGCAATCTTTGTCGTTTTCTTTTTTGTACTCATATATTATATCGGCTCCCTATCTACATATTGCCGAAAAAAATAAATTTTACTTATTATTTTTGAGATATCGTAGATAAAATAACAAATATCTTAATTATCATTATTGTAAAACGGGATTCAAAACCACCTTATCATTCTTGTGAAATTGTCTAAATAATGATGTATCATTATCTATGACTAAGGTAAACAATATGGAGCGAATGAATTACATAATTCCAAAAACTCAAGATCGATGTGTAATTGTTTGTAACTTATTCCAATACTCGTTTGTGATTTAGATTCCAAATGAGTATTTTTTTAGTCAAAGGCCCAAATTAATTTATGAAAAATTTATTGAAATTATCTGATCTTACTATCAAAGAGATTAACCATCTTTTAGATTTGGCTCAGGATATCAAAAATCATAAAATAAAAAATTATGACAAAATCTTAAAAGAAAAAATTGTCGCTAATTTATTTTTTGAGGCTTCAACTAGAACACATTACAGTTTCATGACAGCTGAGCAGCGTCTCAACTGTAAAGTAATGGATTTTGCTCCTGGTTCGTCTTCAATGTCCAAGGGTGAAACATTCTATGATACTGTTAAAACTTTTGAATCGTTTGGTGTTGATGCTATTGTCGTCCGTCACAGTCAAAACGAATGATATAAAGCATTAATTGGCAAAACTAAATTAACCCTCATTAATGGTGGGGATGGTACGGCCGATCATCCGACACAAAGTCTATTAGACTTACTGACTATTTATCAACAGTTTAAACGATTTAAGGGATTAAAAGTCCTCATAGTGGGTGATATTCTTCATTCTCGTGTTGCTCACTCTAATATTCTAGTCATGCGTCGCCTTGGCATGGATGTTAAAATTGCTGCCCCGGATGAATTTAAAGATCCGCAATATGAATATGTTGACTTCAATAAATATTATCCTCAGGTTGATGTCATTAACTTATTAAGAGTTCAAAATGAACGCTTACAAGATAAAATGAAAATGTCAGTAACACAATACAATAAGTTATTCGGCATGAGTATGGAGCGTGTGAAAAAAATGAAACTTAACGCCATTATTATTCACCCCGCCCCTTTTAACCGTGGCGTGGAAATTGATGATGAGGTAGTAGAATGTTCACACTCACGTTTATTCCAACAAATTTCTAATGGCGTCTACATCAGAATGGCTGTGCTTTTATGAGCGCTAGGAAATAAATAATGAAAACGCTTATTAAAAGTGGAACAGTATTTTATCAGGACCAACTTCAAAAACTTGATATTCTCATTGATAAAAATAAAATCACAAAGATATCTTCATATATTAATGAGGAAGTAGACCAAACCATCAATGCGAAAGGTTTAACGATCCTACCTGGTTTAATTGATGTCCACACCCATTTGCGTGAACCTGGCTTTACACATAAAGAAACTATTAAAACCGGTACACAAGCTGCAGCAAGGGGTGGATTCACAACAGTATGTTGCATGCCTAACTTACATCCCATTCCTGACTCTATCGCTCACTTGAATGTCTTAAATAAAATAATTAAAAAAGACGCCATTGTGGAAGTCTTGCCTTATGCTGCGATTACTATCAACGAAGCTGGTAAAAAAATAGTCGACATTCCTGCTTTAGCAAAAGAAGTATTTGCTTTTAGTGATGATGGCAAAGGCATCCAAACTCCTACTTTAATGAAACAAGCTATGACAACAGCGCAGGAAATGAAAAAAGTAATTGTGGCACATTGTGAAGACACAAATTTATCTAAACATGGTGTTGTAAATGATTCACTTTATGCCAAACAACATAACTTATTACCAATCTCTAATGCTAGTGAATACCAGCAAATTGAACGTGATATTGCTTTAGCAAAAGAAACACACGCGCATTATCACATCTGTCATATCTCTACTAAAGAAGGCATAGCGCTTGTACGTAAAGCTAAGCGCAATAAATTACCCATCTCCTGCGAAGTAACACCGCACCATTTATTATTAAACGATACCATGTTAAAAGATAATGGTGCATTTAAAATGGCTCCGCCTTTACGCAGTAAGGATGACCAACAGGCATTAATTACTGCCTTAAAAGATAATACCATTGATTTAATTGTGACCGATCATGCACCACACAGCGCCAGTGAAAAGAATAGAGGCCTTAAAAATAGTGCATTTGGCATTGTCGGTTTAGAAACTAGTTTCCCTTTAATGTACACACATTTTGTAAGAACAAACCAAATTACCTTACAGCGTTTGATTGATCTCATGTGTTACAAAGCCAGCCATATCTTTAGCCTACCAAACCGTAGTATCCGCTTGGGTGGTGTTGCTAATCTTGCCATTTTCAACTTAAAGCAAAAGGTAAAAATTAATGCTAAGAACTTTTATTCTAAAGGTAAGTCCACACCATTCAACGGTTATGAATGCTATGGTGTTACAAAATATACCATTGTTAATGGTAAAATCATATATGAGGCATCACAGCATGAATAAAGTAATCGATTGTAAAATTATTTCGAATCAACCTCTTACAGCCGATATTTATGAATTGGTTGTGCAAGGACCAACTCAATGATTTAAACCCGGCATGTTTGTTAATATTGCTATTCCTGGTTTGACTTTAAGACGACCCATGAGTGTCTGTGCCATTGGTACCAATAATTTTACAATGGTCTATCGTATTGTCGGTAAAGGAACTGAAATATTAAAACAAATGTTGCCAAAGCAAATGCTTAGTATCTTAATTGACTTAGGCAATACTTACACTTATGAGAAAAATAAGGGCGAACCAGTCATTGTAGCCGCAGGTTGTGGCCTTGGCTCAGTATTAGGATTAGCGCAATGATTTAAGAAAACCAAAATCCCCTTTCATATGGTTGTAGGGTTCCGTAACAAGCGAGATGTGTTCTATGTGAAGAAGTTAAAAGAATTATGTCCAACTGTACACATCTGCACTGATGATGGATCTTTTGGTGAAAAAGGATTAGTCACTAATATCTTAATCAAACATCAACTTCACAAACACTATTATTTTGCTTGTGGCAGTAATGCTATGCTACAAGCCTTATATAGAGCAAGCGGTACCGAAGGTCAATTATCGTTAGAAAGTCGTATGGGTTGTGGATTTGGCGCTTGTATGGGATGCTCCATTAAAACCAAAAATGGCTATAAGCAAATTTGTAAAGATGGACCCGTCTTTCATAGCAAGGATTTATTATGGTAAAGAAAACATTGCAAGTGAACTTAGGTAATTGGATATTAGATAACCCTTTGATCCCCGCTAGTGGCACATTCGGTTATGGTTTAGAACACCAACAATATTATGACATTAACAAACTTGGCTCGTTCGCATTTAAAGGCACAACTTTATTACCACGTTATGGCAATGAATTACCGCGAATAGCCGAATTCAATCATGGCATGATTAACGCTGTTGGTTTACAAAACCCTGGTGTCGATCATGTAATCAAACAAGAATTAACATCATTAAAAAAATTCTATAAAAAGCAAGTGATAGCCAATGTGGCAGCCACTACCATTGAAGATTTTGTTACGATTGTTAAGAAATTGAATAAAGAAAATATCGTCGCCATCTATGAAATTAATGTTAGTTGCCCCAATGTTGATAAGGGCGCTATGAAATTTGATTGTAATCCCAATGACTTAGAAAAATTAATTAAGAGTCTAAAGCCGGTTGCACAAAAACCAATCTACATTAAGCTTTCTCCACGTGTATCAGATATTGTCTTAATGGCTACAACTGCTGAAAAAGCGGGAGCAGATGGTTTAGTATTGATTAATACTGTACCAGGGATGTCCATTGACATAAATACTAGACGTCCATTACTTGGTAATAAAGTAGGCGGCTGTTCGGGTTCTGCAATTAAACCAATTGCCTTGCGTTCAGTTTACTTATGCTATCAAGCTGTTAAAATACCAATCATCGGATGTGGTGGCGTAATGAATAGTGAAGATCTTATCGAAATGATGATGGCAGGAGCAAGTGCAGTGGAAATTGGAACCGCTAATTTAATCGATCCTTATGCTTGCTTAAATATTCTTAATGACTTGCCCAATGCCATGAAGAAATATAATATTAAAGACATAAAAGACATAATCGGGGTGGCTCATGCAAAGTAACGTAATTATTGCTTGTGACTTTTCACAAGAAAAACAATTATTTGATTTTCTTAAAAAATTTAAGAATGAAAAATTATTTTTAAAAATTGGATATGAATTATTTTTTAAATTTGGAGAATCCGTTGTTTTGAAAATCAAACAAATGAACCACCGTATTTTTCTTGACTTAAAGTTATTGGATATTCCTAATACCGTTGAGCATGGCGTAAGTAATTTAATGAAATTTCAACCTGACCTCTTATCAATTCATGCTAGTGGTGGTATCGAAATGATGAAGGCCGCACTACGTGGTGTTGGGAAACATAAAACGCAATTAGTGGCTGTTACACAACTAACTTCTCTTTCACCAACTGTATTAAAGAAGGAATTATTAATTAATAAAGATCTTTCGGGGGTAGTGCAACATTATGCTAGTAATGCTCATACTGCCAAAATTC
>JAITXG010000020.1 GCA_031284865.1 Mycoplasmataceae bacterium
GTCATCATTAATAGTAATCGCACCCTCGCCACTAATGGAAGCTCCGGGGGTTTGATCTATAATTTTAGACACCATTTTAATAACCAAACTTTTATCGTAGTTAATTCGATCAACTTTAGACATGTTCTTATTATACATAATTCATAAGCCGTTGGATATGTTATAATGACTTATCATTTAGGAAGGTAAAATTCGATTTTTAATTTATGGCCGTACAACAACGTAGAGTTAGTAAGTCTCGTAAAGGAATGCGACGTTCGCATCACGCTTTAACAAAAACCACCACAACATTATGTAAGAAATGTGGTAAACAAGTGCAACCACATAAGGTTTGTCCATATTGTGGCTATTACAAAGGGCGAAAAGTAATCACCGTTAAGTAATGGAAAACAAAGAACAATCCGCCATCACCGCCGGGCAAACACGGAAGATCAACAACGTTGACTTCAGTAAAATCCCTTCATCTGATGAATTTCAAAAAATTAAAGTTAAACCAGAGAACCGTTGGTTTAACAGTTTGATGTCTTTACTCATTGCGGTTTCAGGATCGTGTATCGGTGTTATTATTGCGATTGTAATAAAACACTTTACCTCTAAGTAGTATGTATTGCCGTAAGTGTAAAGCCAAACTAGATTTAAATAAAACCAATTTAATTTGTGATAAATGTGGATATGATAATTTACTTAATGCTGAAAACCTCCCCTTAGTCACAGATGCTATGGCGAAGACTTCGCCTAATTATGAGCCAGAATACACATGCCCAAAGTGTGGTTCTCATAATATTCAAATTGAAACTAACGCCACTATTCAATCCACGCCATATTCAGGTATAAATGGTTTGATGGGTATTTGCTGCTTAGGGTTACCGGGCTTATTATGTGGTTTAACTGGTGGACAAAAGATTACACCAAGAGAGGAAAAAGTTTGCCGTGACTGTGGAACGCGTTTCATCTAGAACTGAACAAACACTAACTAAACCCAAAAGTAAATGGGCCAAGGTAATGCGCTTTTTTCGTTTTACTTGTCATCAGAAACCGGAGTGTAGTTTCTTTATTAAAAAACACCAGATGCCTTTTTGTGCTAGGTGCTTTGGTATATACATCGGATACATTGCTGCCATAACGTTAAATGCCTGTGGTTTATTTATGCCTGTTAGTTTTGGACTATGCTTAATGTCGCTGATGTTTCTTGATTGAGTTGGTCAAAACCTGCTTAAAGGATACCATTCGAACATCACCAGGTTTGTTACTGGCATAATGGGCGGTATAGGGGTAGTTTACACCCTTGCTGCACTTATCCTTCTTTTGTTTTAATAAAACATACTATAATTTACCTACTTATGAAAATAGCAATTTTAAAAGAGAACAAAAATGAATACCGCGTTTCTGTGGTGCCCAAAGATGTACAAAGATTCGTAAATGACAAACATACCGTTGCCATTACCAGTGGTGCTGGTAGCTTAGCTGGTTTTAATGATGATGAATACAAGAAGGCAGGGGCGGAAATAGTTAACACCAATAAGATTGCTATTAAAAATGCTCAAATCATTTTTAAGATATCATCCGTACAACCTAAAGAGCTTAAGCTAATTGACCCATCACAAATTATCATTTCGTTATTTAACTTGAGTAATAACCCTAAATTATTAAAAGCCTTGTTAAAAAATAAGAATTCTACATTGGGTGTAGAAGCAATGCATGATAATGGCGAATACGTAGCATTAATCCCAAATGAGCAAATTAAAGGACGCTTCGGTGCGATTGTTAGTGCTTATCATTTATCAAAATTAGATAAGAACGGTTATGGTAAAACCATCTCTCCAATTAACTTTGACAATGAGCACGCCAACTTTGTTATCCTTAATGCTTCATATGCGGGATATGAAGCGGCGCGTACTATCTTGGCGTTGGGTGGCAATTTAACTATCTTGGAAACAAACGATCAATTAATTCAACAAGTTAAACATGATGGAATTTTTTCAACCTTAGCTCATCTATATAATTCTAAATTTGATATTGTTAAGTCTGATTTTGATAACCTTAACCAATACATTACCAAAGCAGATGTTCTAATCAATACCAATGCTTTCCCTGGCTCATTAACACAAAAACGTATCACCGAAAAAATGATTAGTTCTATGCATAAAGGAGCGGTTTACGTAAACCTTGCCAGTGATCAAGGTTTTGGCGCGGAAACTGAACGCAAGCCTTCCACCTTTAAGAAACCAACATTCATTGCGAACAACGTTATTCATTTTAACATTGAAAATGTCGCTTCGGTTTTCCCAAGTAGCGCCAGTTCAGCTGTAAGCAACGCTGTTACTAACCATTTATTAAAAGCAATTAAGGGCGAGAACATGCTGGGCCGCATTAAAGAAAGTCCCATCTTCTTTAATGCAATTCTAACTTATGATGGTAAACTAACGAGTAAAACTGTTGCTGACAGTTTACACTTGCAATATACTGATATTAAAACTTTGATTAAATAAACTAATTAATCTCGTGGAACTTCTTGTCAAAGAAGGCAACCGCTTGTTGCTCGTTTGGTTCGAAACAATTGATAGCTTCACGGGCGATAATTTTGTAATTAATTTTGGCTTTGTTAATATCTTTCACATGATATGTTTGGATCCCATAGTTAATTCCAAAGCACGTTAATAGTTCCTGTTCATCAGTAACGACAATGATTGTAGCGGCTGGACGAATATTAGACAATGTTCAAATAAGTGGTTTATCATTGGTAAAGATGACCACAAAGTTGTATTTGAAGGACGGCGCAGCATCATCGCCAAAAGGCAATAATTGCTTAGCAATCTTCTTCGCAATACGTTTAGTATATTTAGGCAATTGCGCTTTAGGGAAATAAAACTCCACCGCACGACGATAGTCAAATAATAATTCTGATTTCTTATCAATTTGACGCATGGTATAAACGGCTTGTACAGGGAACATACCTTGTGCCGACTCACCAGATAACATGGTTGCGTCGGCGCCACGTTCCACAGCAAAGAAAACGTCAGTGACCTCTGCACGAGTTGGTTGGATATTGCGTTCTAGTGAATCTAACATTTGTGTTGCCACGATAACTGGCTTACCAATGTAACGACATTTACGAATAATATATTTTTCTCAATAAGGGACATCGTAGTAAGGAATTTCTAAAGCTAGATCTCCACGTGCGACCATTACACCGTTGGTGGCGTCTAAGATTTCATCAATGTTACGGATGGCGTGTGTTGATTCAATTTTAGAAATAATCTGAATGCTCTTACCACCATTAGTGTCTAAGAAATTACGAATCTCATTTACATTAGCTGCCGAGTTAATAAATGAAGCTGCTACATAGTCAACATTGTTTTTAATCCCAAATAATAAGTCTTGTTTGTCTTTTTCTGATAAAAAAGGCATTGAGTATTCAGCGTTTGGCAAGTTAATACGTTTTTTATCGTTAACTTGATGGTTATTTAAAGCGACTGTGGTAATGATACCTTCCTCACGCTTAACGTCAGTAATTTTCAATTGTAATTTACCGTCATCAACTAAAATTAAACCGCCAACCTTAACGTCGTTAGCCATATTATATGTACCAGTGGAATCGGTCACAAAGAATTGATGTGAATCACCATCAATTTCTTTAAGTGTGTAAATCGTGATTGTATCATCCATTTTAATTGGTTGAGGACCGTTTACAATTTTACCTAAACGAATTTCTGGACCTTTTGTATCTAACATAACGGAAATGTTGCGATTAACTTTCTTAGCGACTTCACGTGCTACATCAATTCGAATTTGGTGTTCCTCGTAAGAGCCGTGTGAGAAATTTAAACGGACACAGTTAACACCGGCACGGAAAATTTCTTCCATACGTTGGTAAGCCAAGTCTGCCAATTTTTTGTTTGCGGGGTCCTTAAACATCTTATAGTCCCAAAGCTTTTGGGTGATCGATGGCCCTAAAGTAGCAACAATTTTTGTACGTTTGTAATAACTTTTAACTCTAATACCTGTTTTCATATTTTATACCTGATTAATTCTTTCATAAATTTTTGCTAGTTGGATTTGGTTTTTCTTTTTGGGCATTGCTGTCGCTTTCTTTAAATCAACATCAATGATTTGACGCCGAATTTCCG
>JAITXG010000021.1 GCA_031284865.1 Mycoplasmataceae bacterium
AAAAAGATCCAGTGAAACAAAGATGGTGATTGTTTAGAATGATTATTAGAACAAGATAGCTGAATTAAATTCCGTCTTTCAGGCACTGAACCAAAGTTTAAAATATACTATAATCTGTACGATAAAAATGAAACGCTTTTATTAAAGACATATAATGAATTAAGTATCATTTTTAAAAAACTATTAGGAGTATAAATATGAACAAGAATTTACATAACCGCATAACAGAAATTAATAAATCTACTGAAAAGAATCAATGAATTTTAGGTAATTGAAAAATGAATAAAAACTACAGTGATATTTTTAGTTTTGCGAAAGAATTCAACCGTCTTATGCGTCGTGATCACGTTACGCGTTTTACTGAAGATGTCATCGGCATCGCCCCTACATACTTAGGTTTATTACCGTTAGCTGATTTATTAAAGACCAAAACACTTTTAATGGCACAAAACGTTAACCGCAATGAAAAAGGTGCATTCACTGGTGAAATTTCATACACCATGTTAAAAGAATTTAATGTCAACACTGTCATTGTTGGCCATAGTGAAGTGCGTCAACATTTTCAAGAAAATGACGACACCATCAATAAAAAAATCATTACATTGTTGGGTGAGAAAATGACTCCCGTACTTTGTATTGGTGAAACACTTAGTCAATTTCAAGGGAAACAGACTAATGAAGTATTAACGGCACAATTAAAATTAGATTTAAAAGATGTCTCAACAGAGTCAGCTGAAAACTTAGTAGTGGCTTATGAACCAATTTGGGCCATTGGTACGGGCAAGACTGCGACGAACGCGATCATCCAAGATACTTGTGCGTTTATTCGTAAAACCTTAATTGAAATCCTGGGTCGTGTTGGACATAAAGTACACCTTCTATATGGTGGTAGTGTCACTGAAGCTAACGCCGTAACTATCATGTCTTTAAAAAATGTGGACGGTGTTTTAGTGGGCGGTGCATCATTAGAAGCATCAAAATTCTATAGCATCATTAAATCTAGTCGTCGTTATCAATTAATTGAAAAAATGCTTAACGCCCCGAGAATTAAAACTAAATCGAACGACAAAACTAAAATCGCGAAAGCTAAATAACCATGGCTAATAAGAAAGCTATTCTTATTATCATGGATGGTGTGGGACTGCGTGCTGATACTTTCGGTAACGCTGTTGCCCAAGCACATAAACCAACATTAGACATGCTAATGCAAAAATATCCTCATGCCCAATTACAAGCTTCTGAAGCGGCTGTGGGTTTACCCAAGGGACAAATGGGCAACTCAGAAGTTGGTCATCTTAACATCGGCGCTGGTCGTGTCATTTACACTGGACTATCATTAATTAATAAAGATTTGGACACTGGTGACTTCTATAAGAATCAAGCATTCTTAGCGGCCATCCAACATGCTAAAAAAAATCATGGTCGTTTACATATCATGGGTTTATGTTCTAATGGTGGTGTCCACTCCAACATTGAACATATTTATGCTTTACTTAAACTATCGCATATACATGATGTTAAAACTGTTGTTCATTGTTTTGGCGATGGAAGAGATGTTGACCCTAGAGCACTATTGCAAGATATTAAACCATTACTAAAAGTAATCAAAGAAAATAACGCCATCCTCGGAACAATCGCCGGGCGTTATTATGCCATGGATCGTGACAAACGTTGGGATCGTGTCCAATTAGCATATGACACCATGTTAGGGAATGGTTCAAAACAATTCACGGATGTCGAACAATACATTAATGAAATGTATCAAAACAATGTGACAGATGAATTCCTTTTACCGGCCATTAATGGTTCGTGTGCTAAAACTGATATCACCATTCAAGACCATGATGCCGTGATTTTCGCTAACTTCCGTCCCGATCGTGCTCGTGAACTATCGCATTTAATTTATGGCTCAACTTACTATGACTATACTCCTTTAGTAAGACGTCATGACTTATTCTTTGTCACTATGATGACTTATGAAGGTATTGTTCCAAGCGCTGTAGCATATCCAACATTAGAAGTTAAAAATACCTTGGGCGAAATCATTGCCAAAGCTAATTTAAAACAGTTAAGAATTGCTGAAACTGAAAAATATGCTCACGTTACCTTCTTCTTTGATGGTGGTAAAGAAATCAATTACCCCAATGAAACAAAAATCATTATCCCCTCACCGAAGGTAGCCACTTATGATTTACAACCAGAAATGTCTGCTGGTGAAGTATGTGATCAATTATTAAAACATATGGCAAATGAAGATGTCATCATTTGTAATTTTGCCAATGGTGATATGGTTGGACACACTGGCAGTATGCCAGCCACAATTAAAGCCGTGGAAACCATTGATACTTGTATTGGCAAAATTTTTGCTGAAGCACAGAAACTTAATGCCACCCTCTTTGTGACTGCTGATCATGGCAATGCTGATGAGTTATTAGATAAAAATAATAATGTAATTACTTCTCATTCATTAAGTCCCGTCCCTTTTATTGTCACTGATGCTGATATTAAACTTAATGATCGTGGTGTCTTAGCTAACATTGCGCCCACCATCCTAGATTATTTAGATATTAAAAAACCAGCAGAAATGATCGATAGTTTAATTAAACATTAATGATGCAAATTTCTTATCTATAAATAGATTAAGCTGCGTAAGTTATAATTAAAACATGAGCCAATTAAAACTATTTGAGCGTAGTTGTAATAATATTGATTATCTACACTACCACCAAATGATGGAAACCAAACTTAATTACGCGAATTTATTAAAAGTTTCTAAGCGTAAAGTAAAACGTCTTTTTGATATTAAACACCAAAAAGAATTCCTTCGTTATCGTTTCGAATTATTAAAACAATGAATGTACTATCATGAGTTTTACGATAATTACTACAATTGACACCTACGCCTTTTAATTAAGAAATTATTTTTAACTAATGAATTAAATGCTTATGAACAAGAATATATTAATCACCACGAAGGCGTCGTCTTTGCTAAAGTTCGTAATCTCAAAAAACTAATCATTCATTTCCCTTTAGTTCACCCCAAAGAAAAAGCCTACTATAAATATGACGAAGTGAGCTTATATAAAATTCATAATAAGACATTACAACAAATATCGATTAATGGCGAAATGTATATCACTACGCACCGTATCTTATTAGATGATGGAGAAAATATCTATCCCATCATGTTAGATACCATTAAAGACTATAAAGTTAATAAACATGGTTTAATCATCTTTTTAAAAGATAACACTTTCTCATTTAAAACTTATGATGATTTCACATCATACGTTTCCTTTGAACGTATCTTACATTTAACTAAACGAAAGATTTAAGATGAACGCCGAATTAGAATTTAAATTAAATCATATTCCCAAGCAGCCTGGCGTATACCTATTTAAAGACCAACATGATCGTGTAATTTATGTCGGTAAAGCCAAGAATCTTTTTAACCGTGTGCATTCATATTTTAATAATATTAAGTTGACAAGTAATCATAGTTATAAAACTAATAAACTAGTTGATCACATCGCTAATGTCGATTTTATTGTTGTGGCTAACGAGAATGAATCTTTGATCCTCGAAAGTAATTTAATTCAAAAATACAAGCCACAATTTAATATTCTTTTAAAAGAGAACTCTGGTTATCCTTATATTGTCGTCACAAAGGAAACACATCCTCGTCTTTTATATCTCCGAGATTACAAAAAGATCAAAGGAAAATATTATGGACCGTTTGCCGCCACTTCACACCGTCGTTATGATATTTATGATCTCTTACTAAGATTATTTCCGTTGCGTAAGTGTAGTCATCTCCATAAAGAGAAATGCCTGTACTATGACATTGGGCAATGTTTAGGCCCATGTATTAATCACATAGAACAAGATCAATATCGTGTCATTGGTGAACAAATTGATGCTTTCTTTAAAGGTGACACGCATTCTATTATTAAAACATTACAAGCCAAAGAAAAAACAGAAGCTAATACCTTAGACTTTGAAGGCGCGAAGCGAACTTTAGATTTAATTAATGGCATTAAAGAAATCTCCCACCAGCAAAATATCAATCTCCACATGAAAACCAATAGTGATGTAGTGGGATATTTTGTGAAGGACAATTTGATTTCAATTGTGATCTTTTCATACGCTAATGGTAAACTTTTCACCAAACACCAACAGATTGGTGAAATTCATGGTGAGATCAATGACACCTTAACCGATTACTTAATGCAGTTCTATTACAAGAGTTTCAATATCCCCCAAACTTGTTATGTTAACGTGGCACCAGCTTCCATGCGAGAATTAGCCAAAGTATTAAATGTCCATTTTATCAATCCCGTCAAGGGATTGCATAAAACCATCATGCAAACTGCTGCTCATAATGCCAAAACATACTATGAGTTGAATTATTTGGTTTACCAGAAGAAACAAGCACAGACTGTGGATGCTTTTAATGAATTAGCAAAAATGTTGTCATTGGATAATTTAACACTCATTAACGTTTTTGATATGTCTAATCTTTTTGGAAATGATAAAGTTGGTGGTATGATTGCGTTAGAAAACGGCGTCTACAACAAAAATCTTTATCGTAAATTTATCATTAAGGATTTAAATGCTAATTCGGATTATGCCTACATGTCTGAAGTCATTAAACGACAATACACTCGAGTATTAAAAAACAATGAGGCTTTGCCTAATTTAATCATCGTGGATGGTGGCATCATCCAAGTTAATGCCGCCATCAAAGCATTAAAAGAAATTAATTTGCAAAGTGTAATCCCTGTTATTGGTCTAGCTAAAAATAGCAAACACCAAACTGATGCTATTGTGTTTCCTAACCATAAACAAATTAAGTTGGATCACCAGTCTAGTCTTTACATGTATTTATTTAATATGCAAGAAGAAATTCATCGCTACACCATTAACTTCTTCCGTCAAAAATCTAAATCTTCAGCTTTTAAATCAGTTTTAAATGAGATTCCGGGGTTGGGTGAAAAAAGCGTTAACAAGTTATTACAGCGTTATGAAAATGTCGCTAATATTAAAATAGCACCAGTAGAAGAATTAACGCAATATGTTAAACTAGCTATTGCTAAAGAAATTAAAAAGAGGTTAAATCATCATGACTAAACGCATTTTAGTAATCGCTGATAGTCATGGCGAGAATGCCATCATGCAAGATATTATTACAAAACAAAAGGCTGACTTAATTATCCATGCTGGTGATTATTGTACGGATATTCAATGAATGAAAAAACATTTTCATTATTTTGTCGATGGCAATAACGACAATGAATGAGTTCCAATACAAATATTTACTGTTGGCGAATTTAAATTTCTATTAACCCACGGTCATCCGGAATGGTCATTTGATTCCATCAAGTGACACCAACGTTTGCGTAAATTGGGGGGACAGCACCATGCTGATGTTGTTATTTATGGCCATTCGCATACCGAGGTGGTTGACCAAAGTAGTAAACCATTTATTGTTAATCCTGGTTCCATTACCTTACCACGTAATAACAAAAACTGTAAAAGTTATATGATTATTGAAGTGAATAATCGTGACATTAATTTCTTCATTAAATATATAGATGAAAAAGAAAGTTGATAAGATTCTATAATAATTCCCATATGTCTTTTTATTCACATCAAGCGCACATTACGAAAAATTGAATCACCGTTCTCTATGTTTTTTTAGTTTTCATCATGTTTATTCTAATTTACGTTTTAGTGGGTGAACCCAATGTTTTATCCACCAATTGATTGGTAGCTAATAAAGGAATTGCTTGACATGGTAAGGTTAGTAACATTAATGTAGCTAATTGAATTTATAGTACGTACCACAATCAACCAAATTTTAGTAAGTACACTGATGGCGATGCTATCTGAGATGAGTTTAAAGGGCAAACCATTAATGTTATTAATGAAAAGGGTATTTTATTCAACCCTTTAATTCTGACTGTTTTATTACCGGTACTTGTGCTGGCAAACGTCGTTCCCTTCATGCTCCGTCTATTTAAAGTCATGGGGCTAGATGTCATGCCCTTTAGTGCCGCTTGTGCCATCAGCATGTTCTTATTCATTATTTCGGGATTAATTCCTGGTGATATTAATGTTGCTTGACGATGAGTTGTCCGTTTATTAATTCTTTTACTATCATTGTTTCTTTCGTTCATCTTATTTAATTATTTATTAAATGTTTATTTTCTCAAACAACCATATGCTTATGAACTGATCGCACAGATGAAGCAAGATGCACTTAATAAAAAAGATGTGCGTGATTCTTTAAAAACATTAACGGAAGAGTATAAGAAGCACGATAATGTAGAATATATTGATGTAGAACATCGTGAGGCGAAGTAATATGCAGTTTGTTGATGAATGTAGTTTATATTTAAAAGCCGGAAATGGTGGTAATGGTGTGGTGGCATGACGACGTGAAGCACATTATCCTGAAGGCGGCCCTTGAGGTGGTGATGGCGGTAATGGTGGTGATATCATTGCTATTGGTGACCACAATTTAAACTCGTTATTTGATTTACGCAATCGCAAAAATATTATTGCCGATAGCGGTGAAAATGGCCAAACTAAAATGATGACAGGTCGCGGTGGAGCACAAACTTATATTAAATTACCTTTAGGAACTTCTATCTATGATGCCAACACTAATGAATTATTAGTGGATATTTTAGAAAGCGGGCAAACTTACACTATTTGTGAAGGTGGTAAAGGTGGACATGGTAACGCTGTGTTTAAGTCCTCATTTAACAAAGCCCCTACCATCCATGAAAATGGCGATATTGGGCAAGAGCGTAATGTCCGTTTACAATTAAGATATATTGCTGATGTTGGTCTCGTTGGTTTACCTAATGCAGGGAAATCAACTTTCATTGGTCAAGTATCTAATGCCAAACCGCGTGTGGCTAATTATCAGTTTACGACCCTTACCCCGGTGTTGGGCATTGTCACGCATGGCAAATATAAGTTAACTTTCGCTGATATTCCTGGATTAATTGAAGGTGCTCATGATGGAAAAGGTTTGGGTCACGAATTCTTGAAACACATTGAACGTTGCCACATCTTAATTCATTTAATTTCATTAAATCCCGCTGATAATACTGACGTAGTTAAAGCATATAAAACAATCAATAGCGAACTAAAGCAATACAGTACTGCCTTACTAACCAAACCTTTAGTCATTGTTGCTAACAAGATTGATGTTGAAGAAGCCGCAACTAATCTCAAGAAGTTAGAGAAGACCTTAAAACAGCCAGTCATTGCTATTAGTGCCCTACATAAAACTAATATTGATGAGACACTTGCCATTATTTTCAAACAATACCAAACGATCATTAAGCAAAACCAATTAAAATTGGAAGATAAAACTCCCAAAGCTAGAATTATCGAAGTAAAACAACAACGAGACTTCGCAAAAGATTTGGTTATTACCAAAAAAGACGAAGGGGTTTATGAAGTGAAATCTGAATTTATGAAGTATTGAACTAACAAAATTCCGCTAGATACAAAAGATAACATTGTTCGTTACAACCAAAAGATGCAAACCATTGGGGTAGAAGAAAAAGCAAAAAAATTAGGAGCACAACCTGGCGATACGTTATTAATCTATGGTAACGAATTTACAATTGATGTGTAAAATATTAATATGGCATTAAATTTGAAATCATATCTTAATTATTTAAGCACATGAATTACTACCTATGTGAAGACATCCCATACCAATGGTATTATCTTGGGGATTTCAGGTGGTGTTGATTCAGCCTTGGTTGCTAACATTGCGGCTTTAAGCCACAAGATTAAAGTGGTTGGCGTTTGAATGGACATTGATAATTCATCATTGGATCTTCAATGTGTGAAAGCCTTACGTCAGCAAAAACACTTCGAAATTATTGATGTTCCTTTACTGAAACAATTTCAAAATCATGTCCAATTATTAAAATTAACTAAACCAGCTGCTTTAGCCAATTTGAAAGCTCGTTTACGTGCCATTACCCTCTATGCATTAGCGCAAGAACATAACTTACTGGTAGCTGGAACAGGTAACGCTGATGAAGCCTATATGGGTTATTTCACCAAATTTGGCGATGGAGCTGCTGATATCTTGCCCATCGTACATTTAACTAAAAAACGCGTCTTTGAATCTGCAAAATTATTAAATGTCCCTTCGATCATTACGCAACGTGCTCCTTCGGCTAGTTTATATAAAGATCAAACTGATGAGAGCGAAATGGGCGTTGCTTATGAATCGATTGATGCTTATTTAAATTTTAAGAAAATTAAAACACATGATCAACTAATTATTGAACGCTTCCATAAGAATAACCAGCATAAATTTAGTATGCCAGTACAACCGAAAGCTTTTGAAAAAATCAGAAAGTAATTTACAATCCAGCAGATAAAGCAATAAACACAAAGGTAAAACCGCTAAGGCAATCAGCAATTTCTTTCAGTGCTTATGTGTAACTTATTTGTTTTTAGCAAAAGCAACAAACGATTTAGCAATAGTTTGAATTTCACTCAAAGCTTTGTCGTCTGGAGAAAAACGGAATTTGATTATGGGTTCGAAGACTTTCAATTTTAAAGCATGGGCATAATTTGATAATACTGTGCCGCCTTCACCACTTCAGCCATATGAACCAAAAATTAAGATAGGTTTATTCTCACTGTTAATAGTGTCAAGTGAAGATAGTAAATCTAAGATTGGTGGTACAGCGTTTTTATTAATAGTAGGCCCACCTAAACAAAAAGCATCAGCTTGGTTTAACAATTGCGCTAACTCGTTACGCGAATAGTTATTTACATCGTAAATCTCAGTCACAATGGACTGGTCAGTTGCCTTAATGGTTGCTTGAATGGTGAGTGCTGCTCTCATGCTATAGCCATAGGCTGAAGCACAGAAAATAGGAATGCTAAAGGGTTTAGTGACAGGTCGACTATTTGTTTCATACATGTGATAAATTGTCTCGTATTCTACTCCCTTAGTCAAAATGGGACCATGACTATTACAGACATATTTAAATTCTAATTTACTAAGAATATCTAAACCTTGGCGCACATATTTCGGGAACGGACCAAAAATAGCGTCGTAATATTCCTGGACTGATTGTAAATAAGCGTCTAGATAATTTACTTTACTATCGATCATTTGTGGTTCGCAGTAGTGCGCACCCAAAAAATCACATGTAAAAACAACTCCGTCGCTCTTTAAATAGGTAAACATTGTATC
>JAITXG010000036.1 GCA_031284865.1 Mycoplasmataceae bacterium
TTATAGGGCGACAATACACATACGGTTAAAGTACAATGCTTGTAAAATTAAAGAGGGTTTTATAACTCTCTTTTTTAATATAATAACCATTGTAAAAATACAATATTATTCTATAGATCGTAATTATTTAAAAAGATTTCTACCTGAAGAAAAATTGTAATCAATCAAAATAGATAGTCGACCGTTTGTTGAAATATTTGTGGACCAACAAAGCATTCATTGAGTGATTCGTAAAAACACACACATAACAATGAATTAGTGAAATTGACTCGAATGTCATTTTCTATGATACACTATATACCTATATTTAAGATATATTAAGGAATTTATAATGGGATTATTTAGTAAAATATTCAACAAAAACACTGCCATCCAAATCTTGGCGCCAACAGCTGGTGAAGTTGTTTCAACTGCACAAGTTAAAGATGAAACATTTAGCAAGGACATGATTGGTAAGGGATTCGCCATCATTCCAATTGATGGTCACTTCGTGGCTCCAATGGACGGCGAAATTACTTTATTAGCTGAAACCGGACACGCTTTCTCAATTAAAAATAAAAGAGGCATTGAACTTTTAGTTCATATCGGTTTAGACACTGTTAATATTAATTCACAACGTAAATCTAATGAATTAATAAAGGGTTTTAATCAATTAGTAAAAGTTGGTCAACACGTTAAGGCTGGTGCACCGATTGTTAATGCTGATTTAGACTTTATTAAAAAAGAAGGCTATGACACCATTACTCCAGTTATTGTATTAAATGATAAGAGTTCAGACAATGTCGAAATCAATATGATTAATAGTGGTAAGAACATTGCAAAATTAACACCTATTTTAGAGATTAACAAAAAATAAAGCTATCGCTTAATTAATTACAAAATTAAAAAGTTTCAAGTAAATTACTTGAAACTTTTTTTATTGTTTGGTGTGTAGCTAGATTCAATTTTGCCAAGTGATTCTGTACTAACTTTAGTAAAAGTGGTGTCTTTATTAAATACTGTTTTGTAGTAATTTTGCATCAAAATATCATATTGTTGCAATTCTTCTTTAATCGCCTTTAAATCATATTTAGCATCGTATACCTTATTAATTTTAGGACGATGCACGCTTTTTCCATCTTCATAGCCAACGATTAATCCTAAGACGACGCTAGCATCTCCTTCGATATTTAATAACTTATTAGTGGCTTCACTATTCCATCTTAAGCCGCCAATATAGCATGTGCCTAAGCCCATATCAATAGCTGCACTCATGGCACAAGCCGAGGCAATTGTGGCATCAATCGTTGCCGTTACATATCCATCTCACTCTTTTGTAGATTCAACATTGTGCATGTGCGCTGCTGTTTCTAAGCGATTCAAATCAGCTACAAATACAATAATCAATGGCGCTTGTCCCACATGTGGTTGATTTCAATTTAGTTTCATTAAAGCATCACGCGTGGTGGGATCAGTAACAAAAATAGCACTAAAAGATTGCAAGTTCATCGTTGTCGGTGATGCATTAATAACTTCCTTCAATGTATTGATTTGGCTAGCTTCTATTTCTTGTGCCGTAAACTTACGAACAGAGTTGCGATTTAATAATTTTTCGATCATAGATTAATATTATTACATAAAATATGGTATGAGTATAAAAAGAACCTATGATATCAAAATGCATAATTATGTATTTTTAATGATTTTTTTAGCGATTGCCATTTCATTGACGGTAGTACTATATTTGAAGCTATTTCAATATTGATATATTCTTGTCGCAATCTTTATTCCTATATCTATAATTACTTTAATTATGTACTTTTATATTAAAGTAAAGTTAACCAAAGTCGAGGAATAATATGTCAAAAACATTAAAAGGTATCGGAGCCAGTGATGGCGTGGCTGTTAGCCAAGTATATGTGTTAAATGAACCACAATTTCACATTAATGATCAAAAGATTACTGATGTTAGTAAAGAAACTAAAGCATATGAAGATGCTTTAAAGCAAACTATCATTCAACTAGAAGAAATTAAAAAAATTACTGAAGCGAAGCTAGGGAAAGATAAAGCTGAAGTATTTGATGCTCATATTCAAATCGCTGATGATCCAGAAATTCGTAATGAAGTTTTAAATTTAGTTAATGCCACTAATGTTAATGTGGCTTATGCTGTAGAACAAATCTACAATAAGTACCAACAAATTTTTAAGGACATGTCCGACGCTTATTTTAAAGAACGAGCGGCTGATGTAGTTGATGTTAAGAAACGTGTGTTAAGTAATATTTTACATACCGAATTACCTAATATTCTTGGTATTAACAAGGAAGTTATTGTTGTGGCTTATGATTTAACTCCATCACAAACTGCATTATTAGATAAGCGTTACGTTAAAGGCTTTGCCACTTGTATTGGTGGTCGTACTAGTCACGCTGCGATTATGGCTCGTACTATGGAAATTCCAGCCGTTTTAGGTGTAAGAGACATTTTAGAAACAGTTAAAAATGGTTTAACTGTTGGTATTAATGGTTCTACAGGTGAAATTGAAATCGACCCAAATAAAGCTGAATGAGAAAAGAAAATCATTCATTTTGCTAAAGAAAAAGAAGAATTAAAGAAATACATTAATGTACCTTCAATCACTAAGGATAAACACAAGGTGCAAATTGAATCTAATGTTGGTAAACCAAAAGACGCTGCAACAGCCATACAAAATGGCGCTGATGGTGTTGGTTTATATCGTAGTGAATTTTTATACATTGATAATGATCACTGACCGACTGAAGACGAACAATACGAAGGTTACAAATCTGTATTAGAACAATTTGGTAAAAATAAATTAGTAGTTATCCGTACTCTTGATGTTGGTGGCGACAAAAAAATTTCTTACTTTGATTTCCCCCATGAAATGAATCCTTTTTTAGGTTGAAGAGCAATTCGTGTGAGTTTATCTAAATTAGATATTTTCAAAACGCAAATTAGAGCTTTAGCTCGTGCTTCTATTTACGGTAAATTAGGCATTATGTTCCCCATGATTGCGACTATCGATGAATTTAAAGAAGCTAAAGAATTTACTTCAAAAACCATTCAAGAATTAAAACGCGAAGGTCATAAAGTAAATAGTAATATTCAAATCGGTATGATGGTTGAAGTACCTGCTTCTGCAGTTCTTGCAAAGCAATTCGCTAAACACGCTGATTTCTTTTCTATCGGAACCAACGATTTAAT
>JAITXG010000003.1 GCA_031284865.1 Mycoplasmataceae bacterium
CTCATATTGGTCAACTATCGGTTGCTGAAGCTGAAAACGATATCCGTGAAGCTTTAAAAGATACCCATATCTTGTTTATCGTTGCTGGTTTAGGTAAAGGAACTGGCTCAGGCGCATCACCTGAAATTGCTAAGATTGCTAAATCCATGGGAATTCTAACAGTTGCCATCGTTAATTTACCATCAGTTCATGCTGAAGGTAGTAGTATTTACCAGAATGCACTCAAGAGTTATGAAACATTGAGCAAAGAGGTTAACTCAATTACTGCCATTAGTAACGAACGCATTATTCGTAATAATAAAGAAGAAATATCATTTGTTAAAGCATTTGAGAAAGCTAATGCCGAAGTCAAAAATACCGTGAGTGAAATTGTAGACTTAGTCACAGGAGCAAGTGAAATGAATATGGATTTTGCTGACACCCAAAACTTCTTCTTGCGTAATAGTGCATTCTTAGCCACCACAATTGAATTAAAAAATGATTTATATTCCAAAGAAAAACTATATGAAATTATTAAAGATGCCATTGATGCCAGCTATAGCAATATGAATATTAAAAACTTGGAATCCATGCAAATCATGGCTAACTTTACCATTTGTGTCAACACGCCGGGTTCATTAGTGGTTGATACCCGCAACGCTTTTAAACAAATTACTGGTTTAAATAACTTAACATTAGTATCAGGTGTAGACTATAGTGGTACTGACACCATCAAAATATCCTTGCTACTGTCTGCTAATAGTCAAAACGTTGATAATGAAAAAAATAATGATACCACTGAAAGCATTCTTCTTAACAAGTCACAACCGCGTTCTTTCAGCGCCATAGATCTAGAAATGTCTAACGAAGCAGACTTAGAGCAATATAAAACTAATCCTATTGACGACAATAGTGGCGTAGAAAAACGTACTTTTAAATTTAGTACTTTTGATTTGGATGATATACCGGGTAGTGAATTAGATTCAACTGATGCTAATAAATTAATCACTCGTGCCATGACTGAAATTATCCAAGATAACAATATTACCAACGAAAACGAAGTCTTAAAGAAAAATAATTAAGTACGAACTATTAACTTAACACTTTTTACATTAATGTAAAATTGCTTGCTTCTTCACACTCTTCAAAAGATTATTTAACTGGGTTTTAAATCCGTTAATCTCGCCGAAAAGGTCACTAATCTTATCAGCGTTGGTCTTCTTGTCTTCAATATAAAGATCAAGGATTTGTTTTTGAACCATTCTAATTTTTAAAGCGTATTTAATGTATTGTAATTCACGCATTGCATCCACAAACTGTTTTTCACCTTTTACCGTCGTTTTTTGCTTAGTTAAGATTAAATAATAAGGTAAGCTCAAACGATATGATAAATAATCATAAGCTTGTTTATATTCAGCGCCTACTTTACCTTCTTGTTTACTGTATGTTTGCAAGAACTCTAAGACCGTAATTTCATTAATCGGTACATTCCGATCAGCCAAAGCATGTAAAGCCTTAATGGTTGTTTGTTGTTCCTTGAACTCTAATTTAGCGCTACGCCATAATTCATCGTTGAAACGTGCTAGTAAGTCTGGTTTATTAATGAGTGTTTCAATAATATAGTCATAACAATCAATCATCTTCTTGATAGTGAGATTTAAATCAGTAATAATTTCACTCTGCAACTCTTGTACTTCACTCTTAGGTACCACTTTGCCTTCTTCAATTGCTTCAGTTTCCAAGAATGCCTCTTTTAGACCAATCGTATTAGTGGGCTTATAAGGTGAAGCAAATGATTTACTAGAAGTCGTAATATTAGTTTCTTTAGCTGCAGTTTTTTGAAACTCACTATTGTATTTAGTTAATAAATCTTCATAAGCAATCCCGGTTTTATCCGCGATTAACTGTAGATGTTTAGTTTTCCATAATAATGACACATCTCCAAAATCAATCATGTTCTTGATAATGGTATTCGCAACTTTTTGAATTTCATTCATGGCTAATTTCTTTTGGAAACTATGTTCAATGAAGAAACTAATAAAATCCTTTTGCTCAGTCAATACCTTATCAACGCTTGCTTGACCAGATTGATTGAATAATTCATCAATGTCTTTAACACCCTTGTCTAAAGAACCCACGACGAAGGTGTTAAAGCCATTCTCCATTAATTTATAGCCGTTAGCAATAGTAGCTTGAATACCAGCTGTATCATTGTCAAATGATAAAATAATACTATCTACTTTATCTAGGGTCTTCAAGATATTAATATGCTCATCAGAAAGAGCTACACCCATTGTCGCTACTACATTGGGGTGTCCAGCACGTCAATAAGCGATAGCATCCATATAACCTTCTACGATAATTATTTGTGACATATCTAACTGTCGTACGTTAAAGAAGTTAAAGAGGATATTACCTTTGGCAAAAATTTTAGTGGTAGGAGTATTTAAATACTTCTGCTGAGCATTTTTCTTAATGGTCCTGCCACTAAATCCAGCTAAATATCCGTTGTTATCATAAATGGGAATGGTAATACGATCGATGAGGAAATCATAAACACTGCCTTCTTCATTAATACCAACTAGTCCTGACTCTAACAATTCTTGCTCGTTTCATGTTAATGCTGCATTTCGGTTGTTGCCAAACATTTGATCAGCATTTGAAGCCATTCGATAAATGATATCTCTTTCTTTAGGAGCATAACCAAATTGAAATTGCTTAATGATTTCATCATTCATACCACGTTGATGTAAATAATCTAGATGCTCACGATTCTCATCGTTGTGTAGAAAACCTTGGTATCATTCGTTTACTTGCTTATTCGCATCAAATAGACGTTTAATCTTAGGATCTAGATAAGTATTACTTCCTTTAGATTCTAATTGCGAATCATCAAAGTTGATAAGTGACGCAACAATATGAACAGCTTCTAGGTATGGTACTTTCTTATATTGTTGTACAAAACCAAACACATTACCCTTAGCATTACAAACGAAGCACTTAAATATGCGTTTCTTTGGAGAAACCACTAATGAAGGAGTGCGGTCAGGGTGAAAAGGACATAAACCAACATAGTTGTTACCCTTACGAGTTAACTTAATAAACGTAGAAATGACAGCAACGATATCCGCTTTGTCTTGAATTTCTTTAATGATGTTAAAATCAACTTGATTAATCATGTTTACTTTGATTATCTAAAAATTTTGCAATTTCATCAATATTAATTCGCATTTGTTTCATCGTCTCACGATCACGTACTGTAACCTTATTGGTTTCAATCGATTCAAAATCATAAGTTACGCAATAAGGCGTCCCAACCGCATCTTGACGACGATAACGTTTACCAATGGAACCGCTTGTATCAAACGTAACAGAAATTCCTTGCGCTACTAATTGATCATAAATAACTCTAGCTTTGTCGTTTAATTTATTAACTAATGGTAAAACAGCCATTTTGTAAGGTGCCAAATGCATTGGTAAATGAAAAACTTCCCGTGTTTCACCATCTTCGAGTGTTTGTATTTCATATTGATCATTCACAATAGCTAATAATAAACGTTCTACTCCTACTGACGGTTCAATGACATATGGAATAATCTTTTCATTGCTAACTGGGTCTAAATATCAAAGGTTGGCGTTCGAAGCTTTAGCATGCGATTTTAAATCAAAGTCTGTTCGATTAGCAATCCCTCACAACTCACTTCACCCATGGGTGAAATTGTATTCCACATCAATCGTGCGATTAGAATAATGCGATAGTTCATCTCTGTTGTGTTCACGGAATTTGACATTTTGTGTATTAAGCTTAATTGTCTTAAAAAGGAAATCTTTAATTTTAGCTAATTCTATTTCAAAGTATTTATCAGCATCGCTCGGTGTTACAAAGTATTCTAATTCCATTTGCTCAAATTCTCTGGTACGAAAAATAAAGTTACCAGGGGTAATTTCATTGCGAAATGATTTACCAATTTGACCAACAGCAAATGGTAGTTTCAGGCGTAAACTACGTTGCACATTCATAAAGTTAACAAAAATACCTTGGGCAGTCTCGGGCCTTAAATAGACAGCATTAGTTTCTTCTTCAACTACGCCTTGATGCGTTTTAAACATTAAATTGAATTTGCGGATGGGTGTTCAATCACTTTTACCGCAAACTGGACAAACAATTTTATGATCATTAATAATCTTCTCTAATTCACTGAATTTTGTTTGTTCTGTTACTATTACACCCAATTTAGCTTCCTCAATTAATTTATCAGCTCGAAAACGATTGTGACAACTCTTACAGTCAATCAATGGATCGCTAAAATTACTTAAGTGACCACTAGCTTGCCACACAAGTGGATTCATCAAGATTGATGCATCTAAGCCTACGGCTTGTGCGTCTTTGGTAATAAATTCTTTTCACCATAATTGCTTGATGTTATTTTTCAGCAACACTCCTAGCGGTCCATAATCCCAAGTATTTGATAAACCACCATAAATTTCCGAATTAGCAAAAATAAAACCATAGTTTTTTAGGAAATTAACGATTTGTTCTTGAGTATTTTTTTTTTGTTCCATAGATATGTTGATTGCTTTACGCTCAATATGTTAATGAATTATAGTCTATTAACCGTGTCAATAATTTTTTAAAGTCTCTAAATATATTCCAGCATTATCTTTCACAAAAATTGATAATAATTTAATAACTAAATCATATTGATCATTGAATTGATCTATTTTTTCATAAGCGCTATTAAAGAGAAAGTGGAATAATTTACTAGTTGATAAATCAAATAGTTGATGGTGATTGTCATCAAAGCATTCATTGCATAACATGCCATATTGCGGTAAACAAATCGTTTTAATTTTATTGCTACCACATGCTACGCAGTGATTAACTTCTAAATGTAAACCCAAAATTTTACAATACTGTGTTAAAACGATTAAAATATTTTTCTTATCATCAAATTGTTTACTCGTGATCATTTCACGTGATGAAACATAGAAAGTGTAAGCGGCTTCATTAAAAGTTGGTAAAGCATTTACACATTCATTCAATAAGTTAAAAGAAGGAAGCGTTTCAAAATTTCATTCTAATGATTTGATGATCACAGCTTTCTTTAAACGACTGGTCTTGTCTTCGCTCCTCGCCTGGAAGATTTCAAATTCCGTCAAACTACCAATGAATAGATTACGGGCATTCTTCGATTCAATCTTACGACTACCCCGAGAAATACATGTGTATCTCTTCCCTTGGGGAGTAATAAAAGTTATCATTTCGTCAAAAACAGCAAAATTCTTTTTATTAATCAAATATCCGCGCAATATACTTTCAGCCATAATATTATTTCATTTTAAGGGGATTATATACCAAACCAAGTGCAAAGACCAAGTACTTGGATTGGTTCTAACTACAAATGCCTAATATCGCTGAAATATTGTAAAAAAATGAGGAAAAATATTTTTTCGACAATCTATATTAAGAGTGATATCACAAATATCAAAGAGATTCTAAATCGTAATAACGTTCATTAATAGTACTCATAAGCTTATTTCAAAATGACTTTTTTCTTCTTCATAAGACATTTTGTTTGTATAATATCTCTTGCGAGTAATTGACCGCTGTACGCAAGTATAGAGGAAAGTCCATGCTTGCACAGACTGTGACGTCTGTAATGTTTTTGTAGGATTAAACGATAAATCCTAGCACCCTTAACTTGGTGACGGCGATGTGAAACCTAAAGTTAGCAATAACCACGGCGTAATGTTATAAAGTGCCACAGTGACGAATCAATTTGGAAACAATTGAGTGAAACGCGGTAAACCCCAAAAGCAAGAAACTTAAATTTCGGTAAAGGAACAAACAATAGGTAAACGAATCTAGCGTTT
>JAITXG010000029.1 GCA_031284865.1 Mycoplasmataceae bacterium
TATTGTAAGTAATTTTTGTGAAAAGTCACGCTTTTTCGGATGTTTTAGGTTTGAATTTTTATGTTAAGTAATGGTTAATGTGGTGACGGCGGCAGAATGTCATGTATAACAATAAGTAATCATCGAGTATATTCCCGCTACGCAATCAGCAGTTCATTGAATGTAAGCCTTAGTATCGTCATTTTTAACATGATTAATGGATAATCAGGCCGGTTGTTCAAAATAGGTGTGGTCATCGCCTGTGTACTTAACAGAAACCATTACAAGCTTTCATTCCAATTCAGGCTTACCACCATGCAACGATTTTCCGTCGACAGTGGCAGTACATTCGGCACTTTTACCCTCTTTAGCCTTAAGGGCTGTCTGATCAGCAATAGGAGTCAATATAATGTTATTATATTGATAACTAGGGCGTGTCGTACTGACTATCATTCCGGCAACAGCCGCACCAACAAGTGCCAAACTGCCACCTAAAATTAAACCAACTCTTAATTTCTTATCCATAATACAATAATGATACAATAAAATTCTTTAATTTTCTATATAACTTTTTTTAATTACTTTGAGTTCCTATATAACATATCTTCAGCTAGGACATTGATAACTCACACTGTTCAATTTTGAAACCGGATTGTAAGACGGAGTATTCGCTATTATAACTCCCGTACTAAAGTGATGACTACCCCCACCTGTAGAAAACGATTTTCAATCTCAGAAAATGGCATTACTATCGCCTGAGCCTGCTCACTCGTTAAGAGTTGCATAGGGTGTTCGAACAGTCAAAACATTTATTGATAGTAGCGCAAATGCCCGACGCCCCATATATTGCAAATGTTCACCTAACTTTAGCTCATTAGTTAAACCGTCTTCATCTTGGAAAGTAGATCAATAGAATGCACCTTGACCTAATGTTGTCAGAGAATCTGGTAAATTAATTATTTTCATTCGCATGTCGCCGTTTTGCGCAACCACTTTATCACCATATCCCGTAAAGGCATATTCATCAATTTCCAATAAGCCTTCTGGAAAAATCACATCACCATGAATTTGCGAGTTAGAGAATGCTCATTTACCAATTTTCTTAAGTGACGTTGGTAAACCAATGTTACTTGTGGGTCCGACTAAATTACCCAAACGCGCTCTATCAAAACAATAATCAGGAATCAACTGAATAGTGCTTTGACTATTAAAAATAAGTCTTATAAATAAACCAGGAGTTTCTCTACTGGCTCGTTCAAAAGCGCGCGTCCCAATACTTGCTAATTTATTTGGAAACTTTATATCATCAAAAAGTTTAGTACAAAAGCCAAAAGCGTTTTGAAATATATGGAAACTTTTATCACAATCCTGTGGAAAAGTTAAAGATCCCGCAATATCTACATTGGCTAAGAATGCATTTTCTCTTACTCCAACAACATCATAAGTCGTAATAATTGATGAACCTTCCGGAACAAAAGATATGGTTTTTTTTATGTTTAATCCACTTGCCGCACATCTAGTAGTGGGGCTTGCTGTTGTAGGATTATCTCGTCCATCGCCATCATAAATACGGCAAATCTTGTTGGTACCCTTCGAATATCAAAATGTTAAGTCGCCAGATGTTACATTTCATCCAGTTAACGCGGAATCAGATGAATTAAGCGTTTTATACGCTCCACCGTCATCAACTTCAATACCAATTGTCTCTTCATCAGTAAATTTTTGATATTTTGCTTTAATGGTAAATTGCGCTTCTGGAGACTCAGACACAGGTGTTCCAGAAATAACACCGTTCTTATTGTTGAAAGATAAACCCTCAGGTAACGATGGTGTAATTGAGTATGTTGCATTAACTTTGGCGCCAGTTGATGCATATGTGTCAATAGGATATTGCTGCGCAGAAGTGATAGGAACATCTTTAGTGTAGAGTGCGAAGTAATTACTAAGAATACCAGTATTGGACATACTGATAAATTTAACCTTCTCTGGTGATGAACAAGAACAACTAGAAATAGCAAGTGAACTGAATATTATGAGAGTCCCGCCAAAGAAAGCAGGAACGATTCGTTTAAATCTTTGTAATAATTTCATTGATATATGTAGTCGTTATCCTACTAGTCAGACTAATAAGTAGTCGTTCACGCTGAGAACGTACTTGAAAATTCTGCTTTAAGTCAGCCTAGTACAACGGCAGCATTAATACCGCTTCCAGCATGATAAGTATATGCATGAATTTTTTTATGAGTTGCATTTGTTCCGAAAGAACCAACAGGAAAGGCGCTTGATTCAAAAGTACCACCCGTTGGTCTTTCTGGCGTGCCAGAAAAAGTGCCACCAGTGTAGGTAAACGAAATTTTATCCACAAGAGCACACCCCAAAAATGCGTTGCCATCAATTTGTATCACTTTACCAAGATTAATATCTACCAAATGTGTACAGCCACTAAAAGCCTCACTGCCGATTTTATGAAGCATAGGAAAATAAGCATTGTCTAGGGAAGTACAACCTTTAAAAGCATTGCTACCAATGGTTGTCTCGGCATAACATATCAGTTGATTGTCATGCACGACTCTATTTCCTAGTTTCGTACAATTTTCAAAGGCAGATTGACCGATGATAAGTTTGTCTCAAACACTAGCAAAATATCGCAAGTTAACAATTTCTAAATTGGTGCAACCTTTAAAGCAATCATTGCCAATAGTAGGGTCAAGATCAGTATCATAGGCTGGCGTACCAACTAATTGCACTTCTTCTAATCCACCGGCACCAAATATTGATGATCCACTACCGCCTGCAGCAAACAAACTATCTCCTAACCTAACATTTTCAAAAGCGATACCATGAAATCCACCGTCTTTAGCTGCTTTTAATAAATTAGTAGCATCCTTAACTGAAGCAACAAGGTCTCCGAATTTTTCAGACATATCAAAATATGGTCTTGCCTGACTTCATCTCATCATATGTGGATCGATATTTGTATCGTCGCCACCACCGCCATTGTCCTTACATGATGTCATAGTGATCATTGGAAGAGCAACGGCACTAACTGCGGCGCTTAGTGATAACGCTGAGATCAATATTTTTTTCATTGTTTTTGAATTTTTCATAATATTTGTTATTTTCTCCTTTAGAAAATTTTTATCATATATCTAATCTTACATCAAAATGTGCAAATTTATACAATTATTTTAAATTTTTATTACACTCAATTAAAGTGATTTCTAGCAATATGTGCCAATCTTCCGTCTAAGACTGAATTAACTATTTTTTCATGCATTTTAACTTTATATTTATTGATTTATCTATAGATACATTAAAAAAAATAAGGAATTTTCTTTTTTTTCCGGCTAATTGTATGTTAGAGAGGAGTATATAATATATGGCAACAACCTATAAAATTATGAACGTCACCAAAGATAAGCAACTAATCGGGCAAGACATCACGCTAACCAAAAAAGGTGTAAAAGATGGAGTGGTCCATTTTAGCGACTTGAAAGAAGCATTATTACCAATTTATGATAAATTAGGCATTGAATGAAAGAGTAAATAAATTATGACAAAAGAAAAACAAGCAGTTAGGGGTGAATGTTAATACACTGAATAATTTGAAACAATAGAATAGTTAACCTATTCTATAATTTCAGACATAACATTCTTTACGAAATCTTTAATTGAATGTTGATTAAATAAAACTTGACATAATTCATTAAAAACTGGGGAGCTAATATGATTTTTCTTAATTACTTGAAAAATGACTTTAGCTGTACGGTACCCCTCAACTGTTGTATGCACATTATCTTTTAATGCTTTAGTCATACCTTCATTGGCAATTTGTTTGCCAAAGGAGAAATTACGGGATTTTTCATCAGTACAAGTTAAATAGATATCACCAACACCACAAAATTGCGTCAATGTTTCGTTCTTACCGCCATACAGTTTCACGATATTAGAAATCTCTTTGGTAGCTTGAGCCAACATCGCTGCCCGCGTATTAATAGAGGTGTGTAACTCATAGGCAATCCCCATCGCAATCGCCATGACATTTTTTAATGCTCCCATGATCTCTGCTCCAATTTCATCAGTGATTTCAATACACTTAAAATGTGAATTATTAAATAACTTAGCAACTTGCTTAGCATCATTAATGTTTGCACTAACGGCATTAAGCATAGTGGGATATCCACATATGACTTCGTGCGCAAAAGACGGTCCAATTAATGTCACTACACCTTTAGCTTTATGTCCCACAATAGATTTAATGGATTTAGATCAAATGTCATTAGTCTTTTGATCTAAACCTTTTGCCACATTAATGATAATGGGTTGAAAATCTAAATTCTTAATACATAGTTTTAATGTCTCCGCTATAAAGTTAGAGGGAACAGCTAATAAGATGAAAGCTGGTTTATGTTTTAATACTTCCTTAATATCGAGTGTAACTAGATCTACGCTTTTCACTAATTTCTGATGCACAAAATATTTTGGATTTTCACCTTTTTTTAAAGCCGATACTTCTTTAGCATCAATCCCTCACATATAAACGCGGTTTTTATTCTCTAATAAGACATTTGCCAAAGCCGTAGCTCAAGCACCTGTACCTAATATTGCTACTGCACTCATCTTTAGCGATCCTTTCGACTTCCTCTTGTACGGGCATTCTTATCTTTAAAGTATAGCGTAATAGGTACGTGATTTAACCCAAAAGATGCGCGAATTTGATTTTCCATATAACGAGCATAACTGATGTGGAGAAACTTTGGGTCATTACCAAACAAGACAAATGTCGGTATTTGACTTTCGACTTGCGTGCCATAAGCGATATTAAGTCTGCCACCTTTAAATTTGGGTGGTGGATTAGTAATTTGGGCTTTAGCAATCACATCATTTAATAAAGAAGTAGCTACCTTAATCTTAATTTCTTTTTCAATTAACATAATTGTTTCAAAAATAGTGTGTACCCGTTTATTGTCTAAAGCGCTAAAGAAAATAATGGGTGCTCATGCCAAATATTTAAAACGCTGACGAATTAATTTAGTCATTTGTACCATGGTCTTCTCATCTTTTTTAACAATGTCCCATTTATTAATACAAATGACAGTTGGGATATTAGCTTTATACGCTAAACCACCAATTACTTCATCTTGTTCGTCAAAGTCACGGCTACCATCAAGAATTAAAAGAATCAAATTACTACGGGTAATCGCTTCTTCCGTTCTTAATACCGCATAACGTTCAATGTTATCGGTAATTTTACCCTTACGACGAATCCCGGCTGTATCAATGATTGTGTAAGTGTGATCGTTGTATTTAAAATCAGCATCAATACTGTCGCGTGTGGTGTGGGGCGTCGGAGAAACAAGAACGCGATCTTCACGTAAAATGGTATTCACCAATGTCGATTTACCAACATTAGTTTTACCAATGATGCAAAAAGCAAAATGTTTAGGCGTGTCTGTTGAACTACCAGCCGATTTAATCTTAATAATTTCATCTAACAAATCGCCAGTCCCTATACCGTGTTCGCTTGAAATGAAATAAGGTTTACCATAGCCTAAGGAATAATATAGTTTTACTTGCGTACGATCAGCATTCTCCGCCTTGTTCACAGCCAAGATAATCTTTTTGCCTTTATGTTTCTTTAATAATTTAGCAACGTAATAGTCTTCGGCATTAATGCCTTCCTTGGCTGATACCATGAAAACAATTACATCAGCTTCATCAATCGCGTATTGAACTTGAGTTTCAATATTTTTTTGCAATGATAAATTTTTATTAGTCAATCCACCGGTATCAATTGCTATGAATTCTTTATTAAGTCAATTAGCATGATCATAGATACGATCACGCGTGACACCAGGTTGATCATCAACAATAGATTTCTTCTTGGCTATAATACGATTAAACAATGTCGATTTACCAACATTTGGTTTACCAACTAGCGCTACTTTGAACACAATGCCTCTTTAAGCCTAAAATGTCTAATTACTTCTTCGACATTTTCTTCAAAACTACGGTTATCAGTATTAATTTCAACGGCATCTGGTGCTTTTGTTAAAGGAGCAATTACTCGATGAATATCTTGCTGATCACGATTAATTAAATTAGTTTTAATTTGTTCCAATGATTCTTTCTTACCTAATTGAATTCATCGTCTTTTAGCACGAACATCAATGGAAGCAGTTAAAAATA
>JAITXG010000034.1 GCA_031284865.1 Mycoplasmataceae bacterium
ATTGGTAATGATAAATTAGCCACTCCGTTGAATGTAACAGCTGGTGTTTTTAGTGCTGGAGCATTAAAAGCCATTGAAGCTGCTAAAGGACAAGCAATCGTCGTTAAAAAAGAATAAGGAGATAAATGGCTGAAAAGAAAAACGTCAAAAGTATAAAAGTATTATTCCGAGAAATTTTTACTAATAAATCGGTTTTATTTGCGCTATTGTTAACAATCTTCTTGTTAATCATTTTTCATTTTGCTTCCATCATTACTACACCCGGCATCGAATTACCCAAGAATTATCAAGAAGCTTCAACATCGTTTAGTGGTATGTTGAACTTACTAGCTGGTGGTGGTTTATCCAAGATGTCATTATTTGCTGTTGGTGTTGGTCCTTACATTACTGCGCAAATTATTGTGCAATTGCTCTCGAGTGATTTAATTCCACCAATGGCAAGAATGGCTAAAGCTGGCGAACGTGGCAAACGTAAACTAGAAATTATTACCCGTGTGCTCACTTTACCTTTTTGTATTGCCCAATCTTATGCCGTACTCGCTTTATTATTCAATAGTAAGGTAAGTGGTAGTAACGTCATTAAAGTCTTTGGCCATGATTCCTTGGGTGATTTAACAGGTGGAGAAGTTATTGCTTTAATGACCATTTTTACAGCTGGTACTTATATCGCCATTTTCATCGGTGATATGATTACCAAGCGTGGGGTGGGTAATGGCATTACCTTATTAATTTTGGCAGGGATTGTTTCGTCCATTATTTCTAACTTTCAAATGGCTTTAATTACCATTAAAGGTGATATCAATCCCGATCAAGCTAACTATGTAATTTCCGTTGTTCTCTCGTTTGGTTTGTATATTTTGTTTTTCATCGGTATTTTACTGGCGGTTATTTTCATTAATGACTCCAATCGTAAAATCCCTATTCAACAAACAGGACAGGGATTAACAACAGATATTGAGAATTTACCTTTCCTACCAATTAAATTAAATTCCGCTGGTGTTATCCCCGTTATTTTTGCCAGTTCTATTATGACCATTCCAGGTACAGTAGCACAATTCTTGACTAGTTGAAGCGCTGGTAAAGATTTCATTATGAAATATTTAATAATCGAATCATGAAGTGGGATTATTCTTTATTTCCTTTTCATTGTTTTATTTTCTTTCTTTTATTCATATGTTCAAATTAACCCCAACCAATTAGCTGAAAACTTTGAAAAATCAGGTAAATTTATTCCTGGTGTTAAAACGGGTGAAGACACTGAAAAACACATAACCAAAGTATTAAACCGTATGAACTGAATCGGTGCACCATTCTTAGGTATCATTGCCGTTTTACCATACATCGTTTCGATGGTGACTGGCATTCCTTCTGGTCTAGCCTTAGGTGGAACAGGAATCATCATCATTGTAACTGCTACCATTGAATTATGAAACTCCATCAAGAGTGCCTCAACAACTAGTGGTTATAATGTGACGCGAACACGGATTGAAGCACAACATTATGAAGAAGCACCCAAAGAAGATGATAAGGTTTCACAAATGTGATAGGAAAGGGAGTAAAATGAAAATAGTATTATTAGGTGCCCCGGGCAGTGGCAAAGGAACTTTAGGTAAGTATTTACATGAACAACATGGATATACCCACGTTTCCACTGGTGATTTATTTCGTAAGGTTTTAAACGAAAAAACATCGCTAGGTGACGAGTTACGCAATGCGATTACCAGCGGTACATTAGTTAGTGATGAGATTACCAATGCTGTGGTGAAAGAAGAATTACTAAAATTAGTCAATAAAAAAGCTAGTTTCATTTTAGATGGTTATCCTCGCACCATCGCCCAAGCACGCTTCTTGGATAATATCGTAGATATTGATTTGGTTATTTTAACAGATGTCACTGAACAATTAGCCGTTAAACGAATTATGGGACGTCGACTATGCCCTAAATGTGGGGCAATTTACAACATCTTCTTTAATCCGCCTAAGGTCGAAAACATTTGCGATCACGATGGCGCCTTCCTCATTCAACGTAAAGACGACAATGAAGAAATTGTTAAAAAGCGTTTTGAGATTTACCAAATTTCGAATAAGGAATTGGTACAACACTATCAAAAGAAAAATAAATTTCATAAAGTTGATAGCAATGGTGATTTACAAAAAACAGCGCAAGCGGTTGAAAGGTTGCTAAAAAAATAATATGATTTACATCAAGTCAGATTACGACATCAAAATGATTAAGCAAGCTGCTCTAATTTGAAAACAAGTTAAAGCAATGTTAATTGAGACAGCCCAAAGCGGCGTCAGCTTAATCACCCTTGATCAAAAAGCATGTGATTTGATTGAACAGAAAAATGCTACTTGTAGTTTCTATCAATACGATGGTTTTCCAAAACACATTTGTATTTCAGTGAATGAAGAATTGATTCACGGAGTCCCCAATAACTACAAATTAAAAGATGGTGATCTAGTTTCCTTCGATGTGGGTGTCACATACGAAAATCACATCTGTGATGCCGCCTTCTCACTCGTCATTGGCGAAAACAAAATGGCCACACATATCTTAAAAGCGAGTGAAGAAGCGCTGGCTAAAGCTATCGATGTAATTAAGCCCGGTAACTATCTCGGAGACATTAGTGTGGCCATTGAACAAACGGCTAAAGCACACGGTTACACCGTCATTAAAGATTTTGGGGGGCATGGCTGTGGTAATAAACTACATGAAGACCCCATCATCCTTAACTATGGTGAACCACACACGGGTATGCAATTAGTCAAGAACATGACGCTCTGCATTGAACCCATGTTGATGACAGGCAGCGATCAATATAAAATCGATCACAAAAACAAGTGAACAGTTAGTTCGCAAAACAAAAAATTAACGTGCCATGTGGAACACATGGTGCTAATAAATGAAAAGGGCTGTGAAATTCTCACAAAATAAAGGATAATAAGAAATGGCAAACGACACAATTAAAATGAATGGCAAAGTAATTGAAGTACTTCAAGGAGGTACTTACAAGGTCAAATTAGAAAACAATATTGTAATTATGGCCACCGTATCTGGTAAAATGAGACTCCATTGGATTCAAATTTTACAAGGTGATACCGTCCAGGTTGAGTTGAGTCCTTATGACTTAACACGAGGCCGCATTACATATCGTAATTAAAAATTAAAGAGGTAAATATGAAAGTAAGAGCATCAGTTAAACCAATCTGCAAAGATTGTAAAATTATAAAAAGGCATGGGCGTGTCATGGTGATTTGTAAAAATCCCAAGCACAAACAGCGACAAGGATAAAGGAGGAAATCTATGGCACGTATATTAGGAGTTGACATTCCCAACAATAAAAAAGTACCGTATGCTTTAGCATACATTTATGGCATTGGTATCCCTTTAGGTCGAACCATTGCGTCAAAAGCAAAGATTGATCCTGAAAAAAGAATTAGCGAATTGACAGAACAAGAATTAGCGGCAATTCGTGAAGTAGCAGTGAAATTAACAATTGAAGGAGATTTACGTCGAGATGTCGCAATGAACATCAAGCGTTTAATTGAAATTGGTTCTTATCGTGGCATTCGCCATCGTAAGGGATTGCCAACTAGAGGACAACGTACCAAGTCAAACGCCCGAACACGTAAGGGTCCACGTAAGACAATTGCAAACAAGAAAGTGGAAACTAAGTAGTTTCAGGAGAACATTATGGCAGAAACAAAAAAACAAGAGCAACAGGTTGCAAAGCCAACCAAACCCCGCGCTAAGAAAAAACGTAAACTGGCAAGTGTTAATGGCGTCGCACATATTCACGCTACCGTAAACAACACCATCGTCACCATCGCCGATCTAAGCGGTAACGCCATCACTTGATCATCATCAGGTGCCATCGGATACAAGGGTTCTAAAAAATCTACCCCCTACGCCGCTGGATTAGCCGCAACTGCGGCTGCTAAAAATGCCATGGCATTAGGCTTAAAAAGTGTTATAGTCAATGTCAACGGTACGGGCCAAGGCAAAGATACCGCCATTCGGTCATTAGCCGCCAGTGGACTACAAATCACTGAAATCGTGGATGTCACAGCTATCCCACACAATGGCTGTCGACCACCAAAGAAACCAAGATAAATTACAAACATTAAGGAGAAACAAATATGGAAAAATTTATTAAATATCAAATCACCCCCGAGATTGACAACATCAACTCACAACAAGCAAAGTTCAAAATTGCCCCACTAGAAAAAGGCTTCGGTGTTACTTTAGGTAACGCTTTAAGACGTACCATGTTATCTAACATTCCAGGTGCAAGCGTCTTCGCAATTCGTATTCCTGGCGTCACACATGAATTCCAAACTATTAATGGTATTAAAGAAGATGTTACCCAAATCGTCTTAAACCTAAAAGGTTTAGTCATCATCATCGATGAAAACATTCACTCTGATGAGGAATTAGCTTCATTGCGTGTTGAACAATGACCAACCATGAAAATTCATTTCAAGGGTCAAGGTGCCATTCATGCTAGCGATATTGAATTACCAGCCGGTTTTGAAATTGTGAACAAAGATTTACACATTGCCAGTGTTACTACTGCAACCGGTAAATTAGAAATGGAAATTTACGCGACCCGTGGTCGAGGTTTTAAAACCTTTATCCAAAACCGTGAATCCATTAATTCACTTTCTATTATTGCCACTGACTCTAACTTCAGTCCTATTACCCGTGTTGGTTATACAGTGGATGAAGAAAAAATTTCTAAACAAATGACTGGTGATGTACTTAATTTAGACGTTGCTACCACTGGCGCCATTACTCCCGGTAATGCCGTAGCCATTGCTGCTAAGATTCTTTCTGAACACTTAAATCCATTAATTGGCATTAGTGAAACAATTGATCAATTGAAAGTCATCAACGAACAAGTGGAACAACAAAAAACCACTACTCTTTCAATTCCAATCGAAGATTTAAACCTATCCGTGCGTTCATATAACTGTTTAAAACGTCGTGGTATCCAAACCATTCAAGAATTAACTGATATGTCTTGCAGTGAAGTGGAAAAGATTAAAAACCTCGGTAAGAAATCACTACGTGAAATCCAAAAGCAATTGACTGAATACGGATTATCATTTAGGGAGGATTAATATATGTCTTACGTGAATAAGCCCGGTAAGACTTCCGCTTGACGACAAATGGTAATTCGCCAACAAGTCAGCGATGTAATTGCCTATGGCCAAATTCAAACTACTTTCACTAAAGCGAAAGAAACACAAAAGCATGTTGACCGTATTATTACATTAGGTAAGAAGAACACCTTAGATGCTAATCGTCGTATTTTAGCGATTGTAAAAGATACTAAAACTGTGAAGCGTATTGATCTAGTACACAAATTACATGACCTAGCCAAGAAATACGGTTCTCGTAAAGGTGGCTATACTCGTGTATTAAGATTGGGTAAACGTCCTGGTGATAATACTGAAGTAGCTATCTTGGAGTTAGTTTAATGAATAGCCAAATTATTATCATTTACCAAACATCCCACACAGGTAACACTAAAAAGCTGGCTGAAATTGTCGCGAAAATTTTAGAGTGTGAATGCGTTGATATTAAAACCCAACAGCCAGAAACACTCAAAGATTATAAAATCGTCGGCTTTGCTAGTGGTATTTATTTCGGTTCATTTGGTAAAAAGATAAGTAAGTATGTGAAACAGCTAGATGTATTGCCACCAGAAGCCTTTCTTTTTTCATCACATGGTGGTAGTTCAACGAAAGCACAGAAGAAGTTTAATAAACTATTAAATAGCAAGAACTGTCAAGTTGTTGACACTTTTTCTTGCTTTGGTCGTGACACTGCTTTTACCGTCTTCAAAAAACATGGTGGCTTTCATAAAGATCGTCCCAATAGTGAAGATTTAAAACAAGTTGAGCAATGAGCTAGAGAACTAGCTAATAAACATAAATAATACGATAAGGATCGCATGCCACAACAACCAACCAAGGAAACTCGTAAATTAGCTGTGGAATTTGACCACATCACTTTTGGTTACACCGATAAAGTCGTTAACCTTGATGATGTCTCTTTTGGTATTTATGAAAATGAATACGTTTGTATCATTGGTCATAATGGTAGTGGCAAATCAACCTTATCCAAGGTGTTAACGGGCTTATTACAACCACGCAATGGGACAATTCGTTTATTTAATAAAGCCATTAATAAAAGTAACTTAAAGCACTTGCGTGATAACATCGGGATTGTTTTTCAAAACCCTGACAACCAATTTATTGGTTTAACGGCTGAAGACGATATTGCCTTCGGTTTAGAGAACCGCAAGGTTGATCCTCATGCGATGCACGATATCATTGTTGCTGCTGCCCAAATTGTGAATGTTGATGGCTTGTTAGAACTAGAAGCCACTAAACTTTCGGGTGGGCAAAAACAACGTGTTGCCATTGCTTCGGTTTTAGCCATTAACCCAAAAGTTATTATTTTTGATGAGTCAACCGCGATGCTTGATCCTAAGTCTAAACAGGAATTAAAAAATTTAATGGTTGTACTTAAAGAACAATTTAATAAAACCGTTATTTCCATTACCCATGATATGGAAGAGGTTATTAATGCTGATCGTGTGATCATTCTAAAAGGTGGAAAATTAATTGAAACCGGTACACCGGTTGAAGTTTTTGAAAATCGTGATTTTCTAAAAAACATCTCTTTGGATATTCCTTTCACTTTACAGTTATCAAGCTTATTGAACCAAACACACAAAGATATTGCGGCGACATTGGATGTCGAAAAATTGCTGGAGTCGATATGTCAAACAAGCAAATAACTATTCCTCAATCACCCTATGCGATTACCGTTGATCATTTACGGATTGTTTTTGATGAACGTACGAGCGATGAGACGCTAGTATTAGATAACTTCAGTTATAAATTTGAAAAAAATAAAATTTACTTTATCATTGGTAACTCAGGTAGTGGCAAGACTACATTAGTTTCACATTTTAATGGCTTGATTAAATCAAAACACGGTGATTTAGTTATTGGCGGTCTTCCCATCTTGGGTAAGAAACGTAAGATTAAGAACTTCAAGAAGTTACGTAAAACTGTCGGAATGGTATTCCAATTTCCTGAATACCAATTATTCAAGGACACCGTGGAAAAAGATATTATCTTTGGCCCTGTCAACTTAGGTGTAAAAAAGGACGAAGCTAAATTAAAAGCACGTACATATCTAAAACAAGTTGGTCTAGATGAAAGTTTTTTACAGCGTTCACCTTTTGGTTTATCAGGAGGACAAAAACGTCGTGTGGCAATTGCGGGCATCCTCGCCATTGAACCAGACATCTTGGTTTTTGATGAGCCCACAGCAGGTTTAGACCCAGCTGGCGAGCGTGAAATGTTAGAAACTATTCTCGATTTGAAAAACAAAGGTAAAACTGTCTTTGTCATTACACATGTAATGGATCAAGTGTTAGCCCTTGGAGATGAAGTGGTGGTACTTGGTAATAAAAAAGTAATTGCCAGTGGTACACCATATCAAATATTTACCAATGAAAAATTAATTACGGAAAGCGAACTTGATTTACCAAGAGTAATTAAAATAATCGATGGTCTAGTAAAACGTGATGTTAAATTTAAATCATTATTAGACCAACAACCACGTAATGTAAATGAACTAGCAGTCGCAATTAATCGTATGATTAGTCACAAGGAGGCTTAATGGCAAGTAGCTTTAGTACGTTCGTTAAACGCGAATCATTTATGCATCGATTAAATCCTTCATTAAAAATCATTGGGATGGTCTTTTTAATCGTTCTAGTCTTCTTACCAACCGGTTTCTTTGGTCAAGCCGTTTTACTTGTACTAGTTATTTCATTATGAATGACCGCTAAATTACCATGACATAAGATGTCATCCATCCTAAAATCAATTCTAGTGATGTTTGTCATTTTATTCATTGTTAACTGAATGGTATATAAATCCCCTGATATGGTAGGAGATGTTAATAGCCACGCTAACTTGATTTTCGGATTTGGTGGTCATAGTGGCTTAACCCAGATAAATTGAGGCACAGGTGAGTCCATCTGGTGCACTCATGGCATAATTTGGGGCGGTAATTTCCAAAATGGTTTTGCTAACGGCAGTGAATTCGTAAAGGGGCATACGGGTGATTATTATGTTTTTGATAACACGGGTGGTTCGTTCAGTGATAGCAACTTAGATAAATTTATTAAAGCCAATAATTTTGCTGGCCATTATATCTATGATGTAGTGGGTAGCAGCAAACAATTTATTGTAGCGGTTTTCTATAACACGCATTGGTATAGTATTTCTTCACAAGTAATTATCTTCTCTTGCTACGTGACATTAAAAATCTTTTTAATGATTGTCATCGTTACTTTGATTATTTCTACTACTAACCCTGTACAATTATCATTTGCCATTGAAGACATTCTTCACCCCTTGCGTTATTTAAAAGCACCAGTCAATGAATGATCAATGACTATTTCAATTGCTTTACGATTCGTTCCTTCATTATTAGAAGAATCACAGAGAATCTTAAAAGCTCAAGCCTCACGTGGAGTGGATTTCTCTAACGGTAATTTCCGTGATAAAGTTAAATCTCTAGTCTCCCTAGTAGTGCCGATGTTCTCGATTGCTTTCCATAAAGCTGACGATTTAGCTAATGCGATGGAAGCACGAGCTTATAATCCGCGTTACACCAGAACCCGTTATCGTAATTATGCCATTAATTGATATGATTGAATCTTGTTCTGCGGCTTATCCGTTTTATTTGGACTATTTATCTACGCTACGGCTAAAAAATTTCTCTTTGAACCATTTAGTTGGCCAGAAGCCATTTTACAATACGGTGGATAAATGAACTACAAAGTAGTAGTAAGTTATGACGGTACTAACTTTCATGGCTGGGCCAAACAAGCGAATGTCGTTACAGTTCAACAAGAAATTGAGAAATGCTTAAGTCAGTTCTTTAATACCAGCATACTTATTCAAGGTTCAGGACGAACTGATGCGCATGTACATGCCATTGGTCAAGTATTTAATTTTCATGCCAAAACGCAGATTAAGCCTAAAGTATTGCTGAAAGCGCTGAATGAGACTATTTGTCCTGGTATTCATTTTCAATCAATTAGCGTAGTTGATGGTTTATTTCACGCAAGATTTGGTGCTATTAGTAAAACATATCATTACATAATTGAACTAAATCACTTTGATTTATTCCGCCAGTAGTATGTCATTTGTTATAATAAAATGATTGATTTGTAATTATGATAAAT
>JAITXG010000054.1 GCA_031284865.1 Mycoplasmataceae bacterium
ATACGGGGTTAATAAAGCTATTGCTTGTTGTACTGGCGCCAGTGGAAAATAAAGCTGAAAAGATTCCATAGCTATATTTATCATCTGCGCTAAGATTGTCGGGCTTTGTACCATCTTTAAGTTTTGTCTGCACTAATGTAATAATTTTTTGCAATTTAGTATTAATTTTACTTTGGTCTAAATATCAAACCTTATTCTCGTTCTTGATTTTATCAACACCAAAAGAATCTGCACTAGCAGCAGTCGATTTCGTTCATAAACTGCCATCGATTTCATAACCAGTACCATTGGGTTTATATAACAAATAAACTGGGAAAACGGAATCAAATTGATTAAACAACGGCAAACGAAATTTTCCAGTAACCGTTAGAGAAGCGTCACTTTGATCTTCTGTCCATAATACATAATTAGCCATCGCTATAAACGATGAACTTTTAATTTTATCTTCACCTGGAGTTGTATATTCGTCCATTTTTGTTCATGACTGTTCCAGTCGATCTTTACCATCTATTTTTATAGCGGCCTTTATATTAGCGGAACTTAACGCTGGCAAATTTATATCTCCTATGGGTTTAACATTCCAACGTAAGGTGTTTGCCCATTCGTTCTTGGGATGATCGTTAAATTGCTTCATTGCATTTCATGAATTAGATTTAGCGACTTTATCCTTAACGTCTTTTATGTTGGTAGTCAGATAATCGCCTGGCAAGAAATCATGATTTTTAGTGGGGTTGTAATAATTAAAATCCACACCGTCGTTATCCCTTTTTAAATTAACTAACACCGGAATGTCATGGGAACTGATGTTATTAACAACAAAATCTTTTTTATCTTTGTCGTCTTTGGCGGAAAAACCACTATAGCAATAAGCTCAAGGCTGGTTTTGTTTCATATTCTCAACGATAGTTGTGGTATCTGCATCGCTTTCGTTTGTATATTCGTTTTGTGTCAAATAGATATTTTTTTGCGATGTATTAGTTGATACATTTACTGTTGACTTTTGTTCATAAAACCCATCTGTACCAGCATTCCCAATGAATGGTCCTGGGCCAAAGAAATGACTATCAAAATCAAAGTTAGCTCCTGAGACATCAAATTTTACGTTTGACGACCCTTCGGATAAAAGGTTATTTAAAGCGAACATGAATTCATAAAATTGATTATTGATATCGTCGTTGTGCTGCCCGTGTGAAAAACCGTTAAATAACATATTTAACCAATCAGTTCCGACTTTATCAATTAAGATATTGGGCTGACTAATAAAATGCATCATGGAATTAATCATGCTCGTAATTTGCATCCCAATGTAAGATACCCCATAAGTAGCACTTTGAATGTTAGCGTTATGATAGCTTAATAAATTATTATTGCTACCAGTAGTCTTGTTGGCTGTTAATTTAGTGTCAGCTGTACTATATCATCCCTGCCCATCAGTGGGGTAATTTTTACTAGGACTAACAATCGTACCATTGATATCTTCGGGATTGGCGTAGCTATAAGCCTGGGTGCTTTTACTAGCGCGGCTAGTATAGGTAATGTAATTATTAGGCAAATAATCGGCGTATGATTCAGCGGCAATAGCGTCTTTTTTAGTCGTTAAATCACCGGCATCATTTAAATAAGAACTCCCGAGATTATTATCTTTAATTGCTTTCAATACTTCACTAAACGGTCCAGACCCTACTCCACCAAATGTTAAAGGTAAGAAGTATTGAGAGATGGAAGCACAAGAAGAAAGGGTGGTAATGGGAGCAATGGCGGCCACCATTAAACCACTTGTAGCAATTAATAATTTAATTTTGCGGTTTCTTTTCATTTGGGTTAAAGTTAATTCCTTTGACATAGATAAACTTGCTGTAATTTTTAACGAACTGTAAACGTGCTCGTCCGGTTCGACCATTACGGTGTTTAGCTATAATATATTCTACCATAACATCATTACTTTCATTGTTATTATTACCACCCTCATCATCAGCGACGGTTTCATAATGGATGAAAGTAACTAGGTCGGCATCTTGCTCGATTGCTCCAGATTCACGAAGATCCGAAAGGATTGGCTCGGGGTTACTACGACTTGCTCCCATTCGTTCTTCAATCTTACGCGACAATTGTGCAACGGCGATTACTGGGACACTGCTTTGTCGTGCCACTTGTTTTAATAAACGTGAAATACTAGCTACTTCTTGCTGACGGTTCACTTGTGAACCTCTTTGTTGTGGACCTTTTAATAACTGTAAATAGTCTACGACAATCAACTTGATGTTGTGGTTCATTTTAATCTGTTTAACTTTAGACTGAATATCAATAATAGATAAATCCGAAGAGTCGTCAATGAGAATAGGTAATTCACTAATGTCTTCAATAGCGGTGGTTAAGGAGTTTCATTGAAAATCACCCCAATCACCCTTGTGGGACATGGACATATCAACTTGTCCTTCCACCGAAATGAGACGTTGACAAATTTGGTCTGATCCCATTTCTAATGAAAACATGACGACCACATCGTTGTTAGTTGGATCTTTTCTTTTATGCTTAAGAATATCTTTAGCCGCGTTTAATAAAAAGTTTAATGCTAAAGCCGTTTTACCAACACCGGGACGGGCCGCGAGAATGATTAAGTCTCCTGGTTGAAAACCATTAGTAATTTTATCGATTGATTCATAACCAGAGGTAGTCCCAGTAATTTCGTTGGTCTTACCATAAATGGTATCTAATTTTTTTTGATAATTTTGTGCTACTTGGGCAATCGTACTAATTTTACTAGAGCGCTTAGCGTTAGTAATATCCAAAAAACGTTTCTCTAAATCATAGATTTGATCATTGAAGTCGGTGAAGTTAATAGGGGTAGTAACTAATTCACCTGCAAATTGGTCCATTCTTCGTTTGATCGAAGCGTTTTTAATTAAATCAATATGGTCTTCCACATCAGCAGCTGTCCCAAACTGGCTAGCCAACGAACGCACAATGACAACATAATCATCAAACTGCATGTTAGTATGAGAAGTTAAATAATCGATGACGGTATGTTCATCAATTGTTTTTGCGTCATTATACAAAGCTACAATCGCTCCGAAAACGGCAGCCATGTTCGAATTACCGAAATCGCGCGGTTCTAATTTTAAAACAGCATCTTCCAAAACAAAAGAATTATTTAATAGTTCACCGATTAATTTTTGTTCAACGGTGTCAATGATTTGTTTTGTTTGTAGTTCGTTGCTCATTTATGCTCCTTCGACGATGATTTCTAATTTGGCACTTACGTTCTTATAAAGATTGATGTGAATTATCTGTTTCCCTAGTGTTAATTGTTTCGTATTTTTTTCATCTAACATGAATTTATCAATTTTGATTTGGTGCTTTTGCATTAGGGCCTCAATGATTTGTTTATTAGAAATGCTACCAAATACTTTACCATTATGCGTTTTTAATTGAAAAATTAAACTTATTTTCTCAATGGCTTGTTTCACTAACGATGCCGCCGCTATCGCCTTATCTTCTTTTACGGCAATGGTGTCTAAATCTTTAGCTAAAACTGTTTGGGCTTCTTTGGTATAGGACACTGCCAATTTGTTGTGGATCAGAAAATTTTTGGCATAACCATCCTTTACCTCGTGCACTTCGTGTTTTTTGCCGATATTCTTCACATCTTGCAATAAAATGATCTTCATAAGGTTAAGGAAACTTTACAATTGGTCTATCGACTATTCACTTACAAACGGTAATAATGCCACAATACGTGCACGCTTAATCGCGTTTGATACCATGCGTTGGTGCTTCGTACAAGCGCCAGAAACACGACGCGGTAGAATCTTTGCGCTGTGACTTAAGTAGTGTTGCAATAATTCCACATCCTTATAGTCTACAAAGTTAACACCTTGTTGGCATAAGAAACATACCTTCTTCTTTTGGAAAGGTCTAAATTTCTTTTTCATTGGTTTTTTCATTTCAGCCATAAATTACTCCTTTAAATCGCCTAGTCATTCGACTTCATCATTTGCCTCATACTTCACTGGGGCGGGTTTTGCTGGTGTATTGGTTACACCTTGATCTACTATGTGTTCAGGAAATGCCTGATCAATGGATTGGGTCTTGTGTGAAGCCGTGGGTGCTGTTGCATTAGCACTGTCGCGTTTTGATCCTAATGAATTAATTGCATCAATAACAATCTCGGTAGAATACAAAGTTTTGCCTTCACGTGATACAAAGCTACGACGCGTCAATTTACCATCAATCGCCACTAGATCACCCTTCTTTAAATAAGTGTTAATGAAATTGGCGTTAGTTCTCCAAGCAACACAAGGAAAGAAGTATGATTCCGTTTTTACACGATTGTCTTGTGTGGCAATCGTAATACGTGATTGGGCATCACCAGCTTTAGTTGTAAAAGCCTCGGGATCAGCGACTAATCGTCCAACCATAAAAATCTTATTCATTAGTTACTTCCTTTTTGATGGAATCAATGCTATATAGCTCCGCTTGTGCTTTTTCTTTTAAT
>JAITXG010000015.1 GCA_031284865.1 Mycoplasmataceae bacterium
AATTTTGAGATCGTAACTTGTTGTTTTTCATATTCTTTAACATAATTCTCGGTATTAATTTCTTTAAGTCTCAAGTACTGTTGAAAATTACCAGTATATCTTTTGATTTTAGTAAATTCAATATCAATAATACAATTGGTCACCGAGTTAAGGAACTCATGATCATGGGAGATAATGATAAATGTGCCTTGATAGTTAGACAAGTAATTTGTTAACCATGAAACATGGTTCTTATCCAAGAAATTTGTTGGCTCATCCATTAACAAGACATCAGGTGACTCTAATAATAACTTAGCCAAAATTACTTTTGCTCTTTGTCCGCCAGAAAGATTGGCTAATTTAGTATCAATACCAAAGACATTAATTCCTAGCCCCGTAGCCACCTTCATTATTTTACCTTCTAAGGAATAAAAATCATTGGAATTCAATGTTGTTTGTAATTTATCAATTTTTTCAGCCAATTCGTCAGTATATTCTTCAGCCATCTTGCCGTATAAATTCTCAATTTCTTTTTCAGTTTCAAACATCCATTCGAAAGCCTTCTTTAAGAAATTTAGAATTGTGATGTCTCCCTGAATGTGGGCGTGTTGGTCAAGATAACCGACGCGAATATTTTTTGCTCATTGAATCAACCCATTATCAACTTCGACCATTCCATTAATCATATTAACTAAAGTAGATTTGCCAACGCCGTTCCGCCCAACAATTCCCATATGTTCGCCGTTATTTAAATCAAAACTCGCATCAGTATAAAGGACTTTATTCTTGACACTATAATTTAAATCTTTAACTGTTAATATTGCCATTTGTTATCTCTGCCTATATGCATTTTTGTATAAGAAAATCTAATTGGTTTCATAGTCATACGCTTAAATATACACTAATTGAGATTTTTATTACGCATAAATTACTTTCAGATCTCTTCAGTAATTATTTTAATACTGAGCTTCTGAGCTTTTTCCAATTTGCTACCAGCATCACTGCCAGCCAAAAGATAATCAGTAGACTTAGACACGCTCTCGCTCACGTTAGCATCATATTTTGTCTCCAAATATTTCTTGATTTCATGTCGTGGCATGCTAAAAGTACCGGTAATAACAAATGTCTTTTGAAAATATGGACTATTAGTATCAATCGAACCACTGCTAGCAGTTGAAACATACTCAGTGTTCACCCCTAATGACTTCAAATCCCTAATTAATTGTTGATTAAAATGATTATTGAAATAGTCAACAATAGAAACAGCCACAGTTTCGCCTACATCATTTATATTCAGTAGTTCTTCAACTTTGGCTTTCATTAAGCTATCAATGTTTCTAAAAGTTTTTGCTAGAACTTTGGCAGTAGTTTCCCCAATATGGCGAATACCTAGTCCAAAAATTAATTTCTCTAAAGAATTCTTCTTGGAAATATTAATATTTTGAAGAATATTATTGAATGTCTTCTCTTTAATCTTTAAATCTTGCGAAATAATTTTATCCTTGTTATTTTCTCAACGATAAATATCTTGGATATTGTTAATAATTTTTACATCAAATAATTTTTTAATATTTTTATCAGATAGATCTTCGATATTCATTGCTTTCTTGCTGGCAAAATGAACAATCGATTGCACTATTCTAGCAGAACACGAAGTGTTGGTACAATATTGATCCACTTCATTTTGCTGTTTTTCTAACAATGAATGACAGATAGGACAATGTGTAATCAATTTAAAGTTATCAGTGTGAGGTGGCCTTTTCTCTAACACTGGTCCTATCACCTTTGGAATGATTTCGCCGGCTTTAAAAATTTTTACAATGTCATTAATGCGAATATCATTATCCTTAATATAGTCGCCATTATGTAATGTAGCTGAGGAGATAACTGATCCGCCTAATTTAACCGGTTCAAGGTTTGCCACATATGTGATACGGCCTGTGCGACCGACTGTGGCCTCAATACCTAGCAACTTGGTTGTTGCAATTTCTGGTGGGAATTTATACGCTGTAGCCCATTTAGGGAATTTAGATGTACGCCCTAATGTGTCATACAGTTTAATATTGTCTTCCTTTATTACCATCCCATCAATTGGGTAAAGTAACTTATCACGCCTTTGACCAATGCTATTAATGTGTTGTATCACTTCTTCAATGTCATCACATTTCTTAATTTCGGCAGCAGTTTTAAAGCCAAATTTCTTTAATTGTTGGATGACACCAGATTGTGTTGTGATCTTTAATTCATTAAGAATGGCCTCATTGGGAATATAGTAAGCAATCATTTCTAATTTACGCTGTGCAGCTAAGGAAGAATCTAATTGTCTTAATGAACCAGCTGCGGCATTACGCGGATTAGCAAATTGTTTTTCTTCGTCGTCGATTTCAGCATTAATACGTTCGAATTCTTTAAACGATAAATAAACTTCGCCTCGAATTTCTAAGCGAGCAACGCTTGTCTTAATGTTAAGCGGGATCGAACGAATGGTTTTTGCATTAATCGTAATATCTTCACCATATTGACCATCCCCTCTTGTTAACGCCGTAATTAATTTACCATGATCATATATTAATGAAATGCTGAGACCATCAATTTTTGGTTCAACATTATAAGTGACATGATCAGTATGTATCTCTTTTCGAATATCGTTATCAAATTTACGTAAATCATCATAAGAAAATTGATTGGAAAGTGATAACATCGGTATCTCATGTAATACTTTTTTAAATGAATCAACAATCACACCTCCGACTCGTTTAGAAGGGGAATCATCAGTGATATATTGGGGGTTTGCTTTTTCCAAACTAATTAATTCTTGTAGAGTTAAATCATATTCACGATCAGAAACGGTGGGAGCATCTAGGGCATAATACTCATATTCCCATTGTTTTAATTTCTTTTTCAGAGCATTAATGCGTTCGATGTTCGTCATACGATACCTTTATTTTATTATTAAAAACTCTCAAATGCGTAATTTCACTACAAATAAATAATAGCACTGGTGCCATAATTAAATAATTCACTAATCCAATATCAAAAATATAACCACGCGACTGAATTTTCAGAAACACATTCAAAGAAAGGGGGTTAGCGAACAAAAACATCGTTCATACAATGAATATTAATAAGTGTTTATTTTGCGCTTGGATACGAGCTGGACGTACAAAGAAATATACGGTTAAAGCAATTAATGTTACCAGCAAAATACCTCATGAGGCTCAATTTAGTGTGGAAGAAGAGATTTTCAAACGTCAAATCCATTGATAATTTCATAAATTGAATTCCGAGTTATAGTTTTTACTAAATATTAAAATGAGCGACGCAAAATACAACGTAATGCATGAAAAGATG
>JAITXG010000043.1 GCA_031284865.1 Mycoplasmataceae bacterium
ATCGGTTGATTTATAACCAAACTTAGTGGCTGCCACATAATTCTTGGCTGGTGCATCCTTGGGCAAATACAATGACGCATATGTTTGTCATGATGGGAAAGAACTACTCTTATATTTGACATATAAGGAGTGGGCATAATCAAAATTACTTAAATCGATCACATGGGCAGCTATTCACTCTTTCATCACTTTGATGTACTCTGTCTCTTGGTATTTAGCGGTAATTGCTGCGAGTGTTAATCGCTCTTGTTCTTCATTGAGTGAACCAACGTTAAATAGATCACGATTTAAACGTAAAGTTGCTGTGGCGTTATTATAGGAGACATCACTAATTTCAATAATGTTACTTAAATCAAAACTGCCAGCTTTGATATCTTCACCATTGGTATTGGCAATGGAAACATTTTCGTATTGATCGTTGCCTGTTGGAAAAATTGATCACATGTAACGATTAACATAGTTATAACCCACATAAATCTTTTGTGTTTCTTTCATATACACATATGGTAAGCCTCGAATGTCACTACTTAACCCATTAGTAAAATCACGATTGATACCCGTGTTGAATAATAGTTGGCTACCATTGCTATAAGTGTAGCTACGATCAGTTTGTGTGCCAAAGACAATAGGAACATTAATGCTCTTATAACTTTCGTTCTTCTTTCAAATTACCGCATTTTCATAATAAAGTTTCAATGGACCAACTTGTCAATTACCTTTTGTTCGATCTTTAACATCCACATACATGTGATCACGGAACGGTAACGTTCAGTCTTGCAAGCGTTCTTTAAGATCAAAGTTTCAATCGCCCTCACAAGTACCGCTATTAAACGTATCGCCATTGATATCATTCTGTTTAATTGTGGTTATAACACGGTCTGCCCCAATTTTATTCATATCATTACTAAAGTAGAGTCTTTTTAACCCAAAGTTAATGGAGAATGTTTTAATGTAGTCTTCGTCGATATCAACATTGATATCATTACCATCAGCCACCGTGCGTTGGGTCAGATAAGCATTGTTGTTGCTTAACGCTTTGACATTAGTTGTAGTATTAGTGCCCATTCAACTTGGCATCGTCTCGCAGACTTGCTCAAGTGTGTGATTAACCAACTGACTGGTAAAACCAGCCAATGGAATAGTTGTGCCTGATAAAGCTAGGCAGGCTAGATTACGGTTTAAATGTATTTTGTTCATATATGTTCCTCACTACATATATTGCCGAAAAAAATATTTTTTCCTTATTATTTTTTAGTAACTACGACAATAGTCAATAAATATAATGGTTAAATATCATTATTTATTTTTAAATTTACCGGAGAAATTAGCAATTACGCTGGCTGAAGGAACATGAAAATAGCCTGAGCAACTAAATCTGGGTTGCCACCGGCTTGTTTATTGCTTGAACCTATATGGTCACATTTCTTCAATACCACTGTCGAAGCATGTGGCAATGTTTCTTGCAGGTGATGAAGGGCGGTTTTTAAATATTTAGGACTTTTACCACCACCAATTAATAATGTTTGAGTTTTAATTACTTTGTAAGAGTCTAATGTATCTTGAGTTTCTACCGCTAATTGTACATCATGTTTAAATGTGGGGATTAGTTTACCCAACGCATCAATATCATGATTATCTTTTTCGCCCATCTTCTTCATACCTTTTCTTAAAATGAACCGAGGAATCATTTTCATAATGGACGGAGCCATTTTGCTACCGCGCATTGTTGTGATAAACGCATCGAGGATTTTTTGGGATGCAATTTCTTTATCGAAACGACGCATGTATTTAAAATTAATGGATCCATTAATACTTAAAGGTGGTTCATACAGCATGACTTTTTCAACTGAAAAGTTAGTCAAAAGAAATTGTAAGGTAATTAGAGCACCCGCACTGACGGCAAAAATGTATTTAGCTTGTGATAATTGGATCATTGCCATCAAATCACTAATTTCTTCTTGCATACAATAACGACTAGAAGCTATAGCAACGCTGGCACCACGATCACGACGATCATAAAGATAAACAGTATATTTTTGTGATAAGGTATTAGCTAAATCTAGATGGCTACTACCTAATTCCATACCGCCATGGACTATGACAATGCTTGGTCCAGTTCCCATTTTGTGATAAGCGATTATTGTGCCATCCGTTGATTTTATTTTGTCAGTAAACTTCATTTATTGATTTTAACTATTATTTTTCGGATTTTACAATATTTTGATGGTAGTTTGGTAGACAATCATAAATATTTTAGTAATTAATTTTGCGTTATATAATAACGCTAATTAAGTTACACTTAACATAGATAAATTAGAGGAATATTATGAATAAAAAAATTACCGCAATGGACGGAAACGCAGCAGCTGGTTATGTTGGCTATATGATGAGTGAAGTGGCCACAATTTACCCTATTACGCCATCATCTCCAATGGCTGAAATCGGCGACGAAATGGCTGCCGCAGGCAAAAAGAACATCTTTGGTCGTACAGTCAAAATTGCTGAATTACAATCTGAAGGTGGTGCCGCAGGTGCTGTGCATGGTAGTTTAGCGGCCGGTGCAATGACAACCACTTATACGGCTAGTCAAGGATTATTATTAATGATTCCTAACATGTATAAGATCGCTGGTGAAATGTTACCATGCGTTTTCCATGTGTCAGCAAGAGCATTGGCATCTCACGCTTTAAACATCTTTGGTGACCACTCCGATGTAATGGCTTGTCGTCAAACAGGATTTGTTATGTTGGCTTCTAACAATGTGCAAGAAGTAATGGATTTATCATTTATTTCACATATTGCGACATATAAAGCACGTTTACCATTCTTACATTTTTTTGATGGTTTTAGAACTTCTCATGAAATTAATAAAATTGAACAAGTGCAACCTGAATTAATGTTGGAAATGTTACCAAAGAAAGAAATTGAAGAATTTAAACGTCATGCCCATAACCCAGTACACCCTAAACAAACGGGAACTGCACAAAATCCAGACATCTTCTTTCAAAACCGAGAAGCCATCAATCCAGTTTATGATAACGTTTACAAAGTTGTAGTTGATACAATGAATGAATTCGCTAAGAAGACTGGTCGTCAATATCATCCATTTGAATATGTCGGTTCATCAACTGCGAAAGAAATCGTTGTCGTAATGTGTAGTGCGGCTGATACTGTTGAAGAAGTTGTTAATTACTTTAATAAAAATGATAAACACATCGGTGTCTTAAAAGTACGTTTGTATCGTCCTTTCAATGTTGAAGCCTTTGTAAAAGCTGTTCCTAAGACTGTGAAAAAGATTTCCGTTTTAGATCGTACGAAAGAACCTGGTGCTTTTGGCGAACCATTATTCTTAGATGTCGTGGCTGCTTTAAACAGTGCTGGTCGTTCAGAGATTGCCGTTTATGGTGGTCGTTATGGTTTAGGTGGTAAAGACTTTACCCCAGTTGATGCTGTTAGCGTTTTCGAAAACATGTGAAGCAAGAAACCCATCACACACTTCACTGTTAGTATTAAGGATGATGTGAATAAGACTTCCTTACCAGCACCTAAGGATTTTGATGGCCTTGGCAATAAATATTATGAAATGAAATTTTTTGGTTTAGGTTCAGACGGTACCGTTTCTGCTAACAAGTCAAGTATTAAGATTGTTGGGGAACTTACTCCTAAGTATGTCCAAGGTTATTTTGAATACGATTCAAAAAAATCTGGTTCATTAACTACTTCACATTTACGTATGGCGGATAACAATTTCCATACACCTTACCTTGTTAAGAATGCTGACTTCATTGCCATTCACAATTATGCCTTTGTGGACCAGTATGATGTTCTAGACGGTTTAAAGAAAAATGGTAATGTATTGATCAACACTTCATTAAGCGATGAACAATTAGCAAAGAGTTTACCAGATAATTTTAAGAAACATTTAAAAGCTACTGGTGCTAAATTATTTGTAATCCCCGCTTTCACAGTGGCAACAGCTGCCGGGTTAGGTAATCGTATTAATGTAATCATGCAAGCATGTTTCTTTAAAATTGCTGACATCATTCCTTATGCTACCGTTGAGAAATCCATGAAAGACTTTGCCACTAAAGCTTATGGTAAAAAGGGCGAGAAGATCTTATCGGCTAATATGCGTGCCATTGATGCAGCTACAACTGACTTACGTGAAGTTGATACGAAGAAAGTTATTGCAACCAAAACCGAAGTTTCCGCTATCATGCGTAAAACGAGTGATTACTTTAAAAAGTGAGTTAATAAAATTAACGAACGTCACGGTGAGGAAATGAAAGTTTCCGAATTTGATCCAAGCGGAACTGTACCAAATGGAACAACACAATATGAAAAACGAGGAATCGGTTTAAGCGTTCCTATTTGGGATGCACAAAAATGTATTCAATGTGGACAATGTACGCTAGTATGTCCTCATGCTGTTATTCGTAGCTTCTTAGTTAGTGATGCCGAAATGCAAAAAAAACCGTCGGAGATGGCTTCTAAAGCGGCGATTGGGGTAAGTGGATCACAGTTCGTTATTCAATGCTCACCATTAGATTGTACGGGTTGTGCATCTTGTGTTAATGTTTGTCCAGCCAAAGAAAAAGCTTTAAGTATGAAAGAAATACGTTCGGTTGTTGAACAACAAGAAAAAAACTGAGAATTCATTCAATCAACTAAACCCATGAGTCACAACTTTAATAAAGGGACAGTCAAAGGTGTTCAATTTAATAAACCTTACTTTGAATTCTCTGGTGCTTGTGCTGGCTGTGGTGAAACGCCTTATGTCCGATTGGTATCACAACTGTTCGGTGATAGTATGTTAATTGCTAATGCTACTGGTTGTTCATCCATTTATGGTGGTAGTGCGCCTTCTAATCCATATACGATTGATAAAGACGGTCATGGTCCTTCTTGGGCGAACTCCTTATTTGAGGATAATGCGGAATTTGGTTTTGGAATGCGTTTAGCTGTTGACTACCAAAGAAGTGAAGCTTACGATCGCTTAACAAAAATTGCGACTGAACATCCCGGCGCGCTCGCGGAGGCAATTAATGCTTTAATTGCAGTAAAAGATACAAGCGAAAGTGGTGTTAAAACTTTAGCAGTCTTAGAATTACTTAAGAAAACGACAACTTCACCA
>JAITXG010000005.1 GCA_031284865.1 Mycoplasmataceae bacterium
GGTCATTCATTTCAAATATTGCAGTTATTATCAACCAAGTATTTAATATTGGTGTCGCCCCTAATGAATCATATTAATTCGTGAATCATAGATTTATAAAAGACTTTCTTGGTAGTTAATAAAGGGAAATACTCACTGATATCGTAACGGTTTTGATAACCAAAAGTAGAAATGGTGTCAATGCCTGTACGATTATGTCGACGTTCACCCTTATCAAGGATATGTTTCAATAGTTTCTGATATTGTTCCATAGTTATTATTCCTTATCAAATACTGGTTTTTTCTCTTGTGCTAACTTCTTAAGTTCATTATATTTTTGTTGCATAGAACTTTGCAATTTATTAACTACTTGTTCGTCTTTAGTAATAGCAAAATCATTATGCTTAATCATATCAAGCACTTCAATGTAAACATGTTTTTTATGATTAACGTTGCTCTTGTCTTTGTCTAATAAACCACTAGTACCATAAATGACTAAAGGAACAACTGGAGCATAATTTTGGTAAACAACTTTTAATGATGCAACTTTAAATTCGCCGAATTGATCAGAGTAGTAACGATGGCCCTCAGGGAAGATAATAACTGATCTTCCGTCTTGCATGGCTTTCTTTTGATTTTCAAAGGCCTCAAAGTTAGAACGAATATTGTCTCGATCAATAAAGATAGTATCAATTAATTCCATTGCAGCGCATACATATTTACGTTTTTTCAATTCTTGTTTAGCCAGCAAGCTGAAATATGGTAAGCCTTCATGTTCAAACAGAGCTTTAATAAGGACGATAGCATCTAATTGTGATTTATGATTAGCAATAAACAATACTGGCTTTTTAGGAACGTTCTTTAATCCCTTAACTTCCACTTTAACGTGTTTAACGTAAAGGAGCTTCTTGATAACACGATAAACGCATTTATAACGATCCACAGCAAAGTAAGCATCTCGATCTCGCTTATATTTACGTGCTTTCTTGGGAAGGCGCAAAACAGCTAAGCCTAAAGACAGCAAAACAAAAGGAAGACCCAATCAATGTAAAAATGTCATTAAAGCTTTTTTCATAACTTAAGAAGATTATAACTTAATCATAAATTAAAGCCGAGGAATGTGGCCTCTATTGACTTTTTTCAATAACCTTATATAATCATGCTCCTATATTAAGAATATAGATACATTTAATAAGTGTAGCATGTGGAAGACTAAAAGTCGTTAGAACCACGTAGAGATACAATCAGGAGGTATACTTGTGGCTGCAAAAAAAGAAATAACTAGAATTGCCAAGATTCAATTAATTGGTGGTCAGGCTAAACCCGGACCAGCTTTGGCTTCAATCGGTATTAATATGGCCGAATTTACCAAACAATTCAATGATAAAACGAAAACACGCAATGGCGAAGTAGTGCCATGTGTCATTACTGCATTTTCTGATAAATCATTTACCTTCATTATTAAAACGTCACCATCTAGCGTAATGTTAAAGAAAGCAGCAAAAGTAGAAATTGCTGGTAAGAATCAATTAACCGATAATGTTGCAACGATTTCAAGGGAAGATGCTTTAGCAATAGCTAAATATAAAATGCCAGATCTTAATGCTTATGATGAAGAGGCTGCTTTAAGAATGATTGCTGGTACTGCTAAACAAATGGGTATTAAAATCGAAGGTGTAGATTTAACTCCTAGAAAAACAGCAAAGGCAGGTAAATAGTTTATGGCAAAGAATAAGAAATATACTGCCGCTAGAGCACTAGTCGATAGTAAGAAATTGTATTCAGTGGAAGAAGCTGTTAATTTAGCTAAGAAAACATCCATCACTAAATTTGATGCTTCCATTGATATCGCTATTAAATTAAATTTAGATACCACTAAAGCTGAACAACAATTAAGAGGAACCATTGCTTTACCATATTACTTCGGTAAACAAACACGTGTTTTAATTATTAGTGACACCATCACTGATGCGCAAGCTAAAGAAATTGGCGCTGACTATTTTGGTGGTAAAGATAAAATTACTGAAATTAAAGGCGGTTGATTAGATTTTGATGTAATTATTACTACACCAAAATTCATGCCTGAATTATCAAAATTAGGAAAAATCTTAGGGCCTAAAGGTTTAATGCCAAACCCTAAATTAGGAACAGTGACACAAGATGTTGTGAAAGCTACGAAGGAATTTAAATTAGGTAAAATGAATTATCGTACTGACACTTATGGTAACATTCATATGACAATTGGTAAAGTTTCAGCTGCTGCTGAAAAAATCATACAGAACATTAATACTTTAATTGAATTCATCGCTTCAAAACGTCCATCGACAGTTAAGGGTGACTATTTCCAAAAGATTTATATCTCTACTACAATGGGACCGTCAATTAAGATTGCCATCACTAAATAGTAATTAATCACATGCAATTAACATCTGTTAAATATTGAACTAAGATTAGCCTTTGTGCTTTGTTTTTAGAAGCAGTTGCCATTATCTTTATGTGTGTTACTGGGCATCGTTGCTTTGCGCTTGGTGATAGTAATGCACAATCTCCCTTTTATACAACGGTTGTAATGGTTGCGATTAGTTATATTGTTGTTGCGGCTTTCTCTATCTTATTATTAATAAAGAATAAAAGCGAAATTGATCATAATGATTCTTATAAGTTTCAAGCGATTTTTGGGTTAATACCAGGGATTAATTTAATTACGGTATATTGGTCAATTAAAATATTACGAATCAAAAATGTCGAATTAGTAGACACGCCTACTTTGTAGTTTTGCTTCGAAGAATATTTGCTTCTTCTTGAGTAAGTAAGTTCTTTTTTACCATTTCGTCATACTTATCTTGGCCTTGTACGGGAGCAGGAGTATCAAGGTGAAATTGGGCAACCCCAGTTTGTTTGAACTGATTATATTTTTCACGCAGATTACCACTACCGTTTCATTTACCAGTATATTTAATTTCACCACTGCCTAAGATAATGATGTAATCGACATAATGTTCAATTTCGTCAAGATTGTGAGTCGAAATAAAGATAGTTTTATTTTGATTTTTTAATTTATTAATGAGTTGATAAAAGATTTCACGTGTATCAGGATCTAGATTCTCAGTTGGTTCATCCATAATGATTAAATCTGGATCATGTACCAAAGCTTGAATAATCATAATTTTCTTTTTTTGCCCCGAAGACATCTTATCTAAACGGTCATCAAGCTTATCTTTGATGTTAAAGAGCGTTGCTAATTCATCAATTCTTTGTAATACAACCTCTTGTTTAATATCATAGTAAGAAGCCATATCGCATAAGAATTGTTTGGCAGAAACATTAAAGAAATTTTCCTTCTCAATGACATAACCAACTTTCATTCTTGACAAAATATTTTTAGCATCCTGATCTAGAATGGTAATCTTACCTTGTGAATAAGGAAACAAACCAATAATGGAACGGATAGTAGTTGTTTTGCCAGCGCCATTTGGCCCAATGAAAGCACAAAACGAACCACGCTCTACACTGAAAGAAATATTTTTAAGAATCGGCTGATTACTTATATTTTTAGATAGATTTTCAACAATTAGAGCTTTTGACATATTAAACTCCAATATTAGACCTTCGCATTAAACCAAAACCAGAGAGCATACATCCACATGATACTGGTAAATATATAACGGATGGTAGGATACTAGTTAATAGTAATAACATTAATGCAGGATTAGATGATGTAAAGAGTGTGGCCATAATTGGAACTTCGAGCACTAAGATACTAAGCATGACAATAATACTAGAAATACGCTCTTTCAAGAAATAACGAAGTGAAGTTCCGGCCAGTCCACCATATATTCCTAAACTAATTAATGAGAACATAAAGCCAGTAAAATTAAATGACTTTGGTTGGAATAAAGTTCAGTGTTGTGTTAGACTAATGATTCCAAGCGAAGCCCACATTAACATGATAATAACAGCCATACCAACAGTAAATGTCAAAGTAGACATGATTTTACCAAACATATAAGCATCACGACTTAGTGGCCGAGATAAAAGGAAAGTTCGTTCCGCCGACTTAGCATTAGATTCACCAATCATGGCTGAATAAAAAGGAAGGAGAATAAAGGTCGTAGGTAATTGACTAGAAAGTGCCCCACCTAAAGCGATGGCGCTATCGCCTTTATCAAAGAAACCCTTATAAGATTTACCAAGGATGATTGGGAATCCTAAAGTGAAAAAACCAACAATTATGACAATCAGACCTAATAGAATTCATGTATGATAATTTTTAGTCAAGCTTCTTAATGATTGAATATAGACTTTGGTTCAGTTCTTCATTTCCATATGGTTAATATTATATAGGGATATAACTTTCACAAATTATTTTAAATAAAGAATTAAAATATAAATATGCATAAATCAAATGTTATTAAATCGATTTTATCATCTGGCGTAATTATCGGAACTGGTGGCATCATTGTTATTTCATCAATGACTTCTTGCAAATCGTCTATGTCATTTGAAGTTTCAGGGTTAGGAATAGACGCATTTAATGTGATGGTTTTCCAATGAAATAGGCCTTGAATGTATGACTGTATAACAAAACTATCAGGTAGTTATACAAAGTCCGTTACAGACCACGACATGCTGCAGGCCATTAACGGCGCAATGAACGTTTATACTTATGCTTATGTTTTTTGCACACAATTATGATATGTTTTACAACAAATTACCGGCGAATATAGTGGAATTACATTTTATAATATTAGTATTAAGGGTGAAATTGTCGATAATTGTTGAACGTCTAACACTTGGGCTAAATTTGATGGTGTATACCAAGATGAAGTCGAACACTTTATTTTTTCTGTTAATGGGAGACAAAGTCTTTGTGCCGCAGGGGGGGGTCTCTTATAAATAATCTATATCGTGGGATGATTTATGGACAATATGGGTCTGAATTTGCTGAGTCTCATAATTTTCATCTTTATTCAACAGGACCAAGCCTGAATTATGATCGTTGGTTTGCTACTATGAACTGCCATATTAATGTTGGGAAAGGAGATTTGCTCAATGTGATTTTTCCTGATGTCAAAGATTGACCAAATGTGGGCGCGCAGGGATAAAAATGAAAAGAAATAGCGCTTCGAAATCTCTTTTATTATCAGCCACACTTATTGGCATGAGTAGTGCTACTGTCGTTCCGATAATAACTTCTTGTAAATCTGTTATGTCTTGTGAAGTTTATGGTTTATCATATCGTGACTTTGGAGACATGGTAGTAATTGCAGATGGTCCCCATCAATTATTAGCGAACCGTTCCCAAACAAACTTATCTGGAAGCTTTTCTAAATCAGTTACTGATCACGACATGCTTCATGCAATGAGCAAAGCAATGAATATTTATTCATACGCGTATCCAGCCTGAGTTTGTTTATTCAGGGTTACGCAAGGAATTATGAATAGTCATCCAGGAATTGAATTCTCAAATTTTGGTATTACTGTTGAGGTAAAAAATAGGCAATTAACTACAAACACTAGAGCGAGTTTCGATGGGTTGCTTGATAGTAGTGTTCTTCATTTTGTACTCACTGTAAATGGTAATCAAAGTCTCTGTGCCGCAGGGGGGGGGTCTAAGGGCAGAGATGATAAAATCTTTTTTGGACAATATGGTAATGAATATAAAACTGCCCATAATTTTCATTTAGTATCTACAGGGCTTACGCAAGATTATGATATCTGATATTCAGCCGCAGAATCTTCTATTTATTCTGATGAGTGAGGCAGTTTGCTTAATGTCGTATTTCCACTCGTCACAACTTGGCCGATTTTCTCATAATTAAAGAGTTAAAATATATAGTAATGGAATCGAAATTAGTTAAATCAATTGTTTTGTCTAGTGCAATTATTGGAATAAGTAGTACCACTATCATTCCATTAGTAACCTCTTGTAAATTTATTAATTCACTCGAGGCTTATGGTTTAAGTGAGCATCAATTCAGCCCTTTCGTTAGTGAAGACGCCGGCCCTCTTTGTAAGGATGCGCCAACTAAGTTATCTGGTCATTTTTTTAAATCAGTGACTGATATTAATATGTTGAAAGCTATGAACGAAGCCATGAATATTTATTCATATACCTTTGTTTTTTGCAACTTTATATATAGTTGGTTACAATACGTTCACACTTTATTTCCGCAGATTCAATTACTTAATATCTCTTTTAAAGTGGAAGTGATTAATAAAAAGTTAACTCCTAATACTAAATTCACATTTGATGGAATCAAAGAAGGACAATTTGGCCATTTTGCATTCACTGTAAATGGTAATCAAAGTCTTTGCGCCGCAGGAGGGGGGGGGGCTAGAATTGAAGATAATAAAATCATTTTTGGACAATACGGTAATGAATATAAAGAAGCCCATAACTTCCATTTCACATCTACTGGATTTACTAACAACCAAGATAATTGATACCAGGATATTGAATGTTACGAAACCCCATGGACGCATCGGAAATTATTAAAGATAATTTTTCCCCTAGTCACAACTTGGCCAAGTTTTTAAATAGCATTTGACATTCACAAATGATGTATTAATCTTATATAATTTCTTTATTATGTATGGCGGTTATTAATGGGTAATGAATCTAGAGTAGCTTTTGTTGAAAAAAAGAAACCATACGATGTTGAAGCTAAACAGTTATGTCATGATTTTTTTATCAATTTAAAAATTCAAAATTTACAATACGTAAGATTAGTTAAAAAATATTTTGTTTCTAAAATTGATGATAAAACTTATGCAATTGCTTTAAAAACTATTTTTCATGAGCCACAGGTTGATTTTTGTTCCAAGACACTTACAATTGGTAAGAATGAACACGCATTTGGAATTGCTTTGCTTCCTGGACAATTTGATCAGCGAGGTGATTCAGCCGAGCAATGTCTAAAATTAATTAATCCGCAAACTACTGCCACCGTAAGGACAGCAGACATTGTTATTCTTGGCGGTGAAATTACTGAAGAAGAGTTAACTAAAATTAAGAAATACTATATTAATCCCACTGACTCTATAGAGGTTGACGTCAAAGCGACTTCAATAAAGGAAACAACCTTTAAACCATTACCAATTAAGACTATTACTTCCTTTATTAAGTGAAAGCATGATCAAGTTAAGCAATTTCATACCGAACAACGTTTAGCAATGTCGTTGGACGATTTAATTTTAATTCAACAATACTTTCGTAAGTTAAAAAGAGATCCAACTATTACCGAAATTAAGGTAATTGATACGTATTGATCTGATCATTGTCGTCACACAACATTCGAAACTAAAATTGAGAAAGTTTCCATTCCTGATGGACCATTTACTAGTCCAATTAAAAATGCTTTTAATGAATATTTAAAGATTCGTAATAAGTTATATGGTAAAAATAAATCTAAGAACATCTCTTTAATGGATATTGCAACGATTGTTGCAAAATACATGCGCAAGCAAAACCAATTACGTGAATTGGATGTGTCTGATGAAAACAATGCCTGTTCAATTAAGGTAGATGTGAATATTAAGGGCAAGAAGCACCCATACTTTTTAATGTTTAAAAACGAAACACACAACCATCCTACAGAAATTGAACCTTATGGTGGAGCAGCGACATGTTTGGGTGGTGCTATTCGCGATCCGTTATCAGGACGAAGCTATGTTTATCAAGCTATGCGTGTTAGTGGAAGTGCTGATCCTACACAGAGCGTTGATACTACATTTGCATATAAATTACCACAGCGTAAGATTGTCCTAGGTGCTGCTAAAGGTTATAGTTCATACGGTAATCAAATTGGTTTAGCGACAGGTAGTGTTGACGAGATTTACCATCCCAATTATGTAGCTAAGCATATGGAGATTGGTGCAGTTATTGGTGCTGTTCCACAAGCAAATGTAATAAGAAGTACGCCTACAGCTGGTGACCAAATTATTTTACTTGGTGGTCGTACTGGTAAAGATGGTATTGGTGGTGCAACTGGTTCATCACAATCACACACTAAAAATTCCATTAGTAATTCTGGACCAGAAGTACAAAAGGGTAATCCCATCGTAGAACGCAAGATACAACGATTATTTAAAGATGCCAGAGTGACTAAGTTAATTAAAAAGTGTAATGACTTTGGTGCTGGTGGTGTTAGTGTAGCCATTGGTGAACTATGTCCTGGATTAGATATTAACTTAGATTCAATTCCAAAAAAATATTTGGGACTAAACGGCACAGAACTAGCTATTTCTGAGTCACAAGAGCGAATGGCGGTAGTTGTTTCGTCAGAAGATACTAATCATTTCTTAGAATTAGCTAGTAGTGAAAATTTGGAAGCAACAGTTGTGGCCCAAGTTACTGATACTAATCATTTACGAATGTTTTGACAAGAAAAAAAGATAGTTGATATTGATCGTGATTTTTTAAACACTAACGGAGCCACACAAAAAACAAATGTTACGGTTGAAGAACCAGCGCCATATCCATTCAGTGTGAACGCCAGTAGCACACTTGGCGTGCCAACTCTTTGGAAGAATATGCTAAAAGATTTAAATGTTTGTTCAAAAATCGGATTAATTCAAAGATTTGATTCCACAATCGGAGCAAACACCGTATTAATGCCTCTTGGTGGTAAATATCAATTAACACCGACTGAAGGAATGGTGGCTACTATTCCAACATTTGGAGAAACGACCAATTCTTGTTCGTTAATGTCATATGGCTTTAACCCCTATGTTGGTGAATGAAGTCCATTTCACATGGCTTATTACAGTGTCATTGAATCAGTAACTAAAATAGTAGCCTTAGGTGGAGAATGACGAAAAGTATATTTAAGTTTGCAAGAATATTTTGAGAAACTGAAAAATGAAAATGCTTGGGGTAAACCACTTGCTGCACTGTTAGGGGCATTTACAGCGCAACGCGAATTAAACATTGCAGCTATCGGTGGTAAAGATTCGATGTCTGGTAGTTTTGAAAGCATTAATGTACCACCAACATTAGTTTCGTTTGCAGTTTGTGTTGAACAAGCTGAGAATATTTTGTCACCGGAATTTAAACAAATAAATTCTTCAATCGTTTTAATTAGACCTAAATATTTGCCGGATGGGATGATTGATATTCAAACATTAAAAAACAATTTTGATGCGGTAAGGAACGCCGGTCTTCATAAACAAATATTGGCGGCTTATAGTTTAAAGACACACGGTATCGCTGAAGGTATTAGTAAGATGTGTATGGGGAATAAAATTGGTGCTAAATTAATTAGTATTAATAAATCCATGCTATTTGGTATATGGTATGGAGCATTAATTGTTGAAATTCCTAAAAATGTTAATGTAAAACAAATTTTCGCTAAAGCTAATTATGAAATTATTGGACAAACAATTAAAGAGCCATCTATTATTTGTGAAGAAAATGATTTAAATTTAAAAATTGATGATGTGATCAGCATATCTTCATCACGTTTAAGCGACGTTTTTGAATATGATTCAAAACAAGAAGAACAAAAGATCGATTTAAAACTTTCTAAAAGCACAACAACAAAGAAAGCCAAAGCTATCGTTAAGAAACCGTTAGTAGTCATTCCCGTTTTCCCAGGTACTAATTGTGAATTTGATTCGCAATGTGCATGAGAAAAAGCTGGAGCAGTAGTTAAACAGGTTTTAATTCGTAATTTAAATAGTCAAATGTTATTAGAATCAATTGATGCGCTAGCAAATGCGATTAATGAAGCTAATATCGTCATGATACCTGGTGGTTTCAGCGCAGGTGATGAACCTGATGGTAGTGCTAAATTCATTGTCAATGTTTTCCGCAATGAAAAAATTAAAAAAGCAGTGGAAGATTTATTAAATAAGCGTGATGGTTTAATGCTGGGTATCTGTAATGGCTTTCAAGCGCTAATTAAATTGGGTCTATTGCCACATGGTAAAATCATGGATACCGATGAGGATAGTCCAACACTAACATACAACGATATTCAACACCATATGTCTTGTTTAGTCAGAACAAAAATTATCTCTAATAAATCGCCGTGGTTATCAGCTTGCAAGCCTGGTGAAGTATACGCTGTTCCTATATCGCATGGCGAAGGTAAATTTGTAGCAAGTCTTGCGCAAATCAAAAAAATGGAAAAGAATGGTCAAATTGTCACGCAATATGTGAATTTAAATAATGAAGCCACTATGTTAATGCCATTTAATCCTAATGGTTCGATGTATGCAATTGAAGGAATAACCAGCCAAGATGGTCGCATTTTTGGTAAAATGGGACATAGCGAACGAGTTGGTCAACATTTATACAAAAATGTATTTGACAAATATAATCAAAAAATATTTGAATGTGGAGTAAAATATTTTAGTAGGGGTAAATAATGAAAGTAGCAATATTCTTTGGTAGTAAATCTGACACCGAAACAATGCGAGGAGCTGCCAACGCTTTAAAAGAGTTTGGTGTGGAATATGCCTCCTTTATATTGTCTGCGCATCGTACGCCAGAAAAGCTTACCTTAACTTTAAAAAATATTGTAAATAAAGGTTGCGAAGTCATTATTGCTGGTGCGGGATTGGCTGCTCATTTACCTGGCGTCATTGCTAGTCAAACATTTTTACCAGTTATTGGTGTACCAATTAATGCGGCTATTGGCGGGATGGATGCTTTACTTTCAATCGTGCAAATGCCTAAATCAATTCCAGTTGCCACTGTTGGAATTAACAACAGTTACAATGCGGGATTATTAGCAGTTCAAATTTTAGCTTTAAAATATCCTAAAATTAATAGTAAATTAATTCAATACCGTCAGGATATGAAAGAAAAATTCTTAAATGAT
>JAITXG010000023.1 GCA_031284865.1 Mycoplasmataceae bacterium
TGTTATTTACTAATAAATCAGCTTTATTAAAAATGAAGATAATTCTTGGATGATTTTGAAAATGTTGAATTACATCAAAATCAATATTTAATAAATCATTGATACAGAAAACTCAATCGGTTGGTTTAATCTTAAGATTCTCCAATATTTGCTTAGTGGTAGTGTGTGATAAATCACTCTGCGTATTCACAGCATAATGTTTTAAACGAAAACAACGCTGGCAATAATCTAATTTTAAGTCAGGTGTGTAAGAAAGACTATTTGGATCATTACTTAATGGTAAGCCACATCCACTGCATTTACGCATTTTAGATAATTTGGTATTCATTATCAATGACTCCTTCACGTCGATAATCTAATTTTAGATAATTACCGTGTTCTAAATGTTGATAAATTAAACTGTCTAAAAATCGCACAAATCAATTTGAAGAAGCATCGCCTTTTGGATCAACAATTGGTAAAACTAAAATACTATGACATCCAATCCGATTAGCAACTCAAACATCAGTAATAAATTGATCCCCCATCATAATTACTTCACTAGGTTTAAGGTTGTTAGCATCTAACATTTTCATAATTTTACGTTTCAGTGGTTTATGGGCGTTGGCTATAACCACATCGGGAGTTAAACGACTAACATATTTTGTTACCCTTTTCTTACTATTGTTTGAAACAATAGCCAATTTAATGCCGATCATTTGAACTTTGTGGCAAAATTCTATTACCTTGCGCGTTGGGAAGGTCGTAAAATGCGGTGACAATGTATTATCTAAATCACAGATCAACATTTTTACACCCGTTTTTTTCAATAAGAAAATATTCAAATCAGTGAATGATTTAATGAATACATTGGGACGAAAATAATTTAATCAATAAGTCTTGCGTTGTTTCTTAATCATAATTATTTCTCAAAAAGCGTAACGGCTTCATCGTTGTGTTCTTCTTCCCCGAGAGGTTGGACCTTAGTTGCAAATAATGTTTGTTTACCTCGTAAGGCACTCACTCTAGTATCGACATCTCCAATTACAATTTCACTGGATTTCACTAAAGATCACACGCCAGAAATATCGACAACATGAATGGTTTCATTCATGTTAGTCATAAAAGCATTTAAAACAGTAATCGGATTAGATTTAATTTGGCTAATTAAACTCTTGCCAACATTACCACGATTGCCTTGCGGAATTAATTCTCGACGTACACGCTTCATTCCTTGAGTACAAGCTAGCAATACAAATTCTTTATTAGCTTCCTCAACAAAAATTGCAGCTACTTCGTCGTTGTCGCGGAGCGTAATATTTTTTACACCAGCCGCATTACGAGAAATCACACTAATTTGGTTAGTCAAATATGATAAAGCAATCCCAAATTTACTAATAACCATTATGCGCTCAGCTTCATTCGTGGAATTTGCAACAATCGCGCATGAACAAACTGAATCATGCTCATCTAAGTTCATAACGGTAGAGATTTTAGTCAGTTTAGAAACACCCAGGTCTTTTACAAGTGTTCGTTTAATCATTCCTTGCTTAGAGGCAATAATTAAACAGCGTGAATCTTCTAAATTATTAGTGTAATTAAAAGCAGTAATGATTTTATCATCAGGATCATTCACAATAATATTGTTTAAATGTACCCCCATTGCATTTCAAGTTACCGTTTCTACCTTATGCGTAGGAATAGAAATATAATTCCCTTTTGCTGTAATTAAAATGAGTTTATCGCGTTGATTAGAAATAAATTGGGCAACAGGTAAATCACCTTCTTTTAGTTTTAAACGATCATATTCTGAGTTGGAATAACTGCGTTTCGAAATATTCTTAATGTATCCGTCACGAGTCACCACGATAATATTCTCGCGATCCTCAATAACATCATTCTGATCAATTTCGATTTTGGCTTCTTCGTGCGAAATTTGCGTTTTCCGAGCTGTACCAAAGATTTTTTTGAAGCCACGTAATTTATTCTTTAAATAATTGTCGCGATATTCTTTATCTTTAATCAATAGATCTAATTGGGCAATCGCCTCATCCAATTCCAATAATTCTTTATTTAAACTACTCACATCATTATTCGAAAGACGATATAAACGTAAATTGACAATGGCTTCAGCTTGCGCCTCGCTAAACATTAGTTTACTAATTAATGAGGCTTTAGCACTAGCGCGATCACTCGAACGACGAATTAAGTTAACAACATCGTCTAATACTTTAATTGCTTTAATTAAACCAAGCACAATTTCTTTACGTGCTTTTGTTTTATTCAAATCATAACAAGAAGCACTAATCGTAATTTGTTCAATGTGTTCAATGAACGAGTCCAAAATTGAAAGCATCGGCATTAGGAATGGTTTACGGTTTTTAATAACGACCATATTCAAGTTGTAAGATATTTGCAATGGTGTGTTCTTATATAAGAAGTTCCGTACAAATTCAAAATTCTTACCAGTTTTCATATCTAAAGTAATGGACACACCATTTTTATCAGATTCATCTCGTACTTCGCTAATATTTAATACGTCATGTTTATCCGCTAATTCTTGGATTGACCTAATGATTGAAGATTTATTAGTTTCATAAGGAATTTCTGTAATGTAAACTTGCTTAGCTGTTTTCTGCTCAATCTTCGCACGAATGTTAATTTTACCCTTGCCAGTTTCATAAGCATCACGAATTCCTTCTGGATTTAAAATAATAGCTCCCGTAGGAAAATCAGGACCAGGCATTACTTTTAAAATGGTCGATAAATAACCGGTGGGCGAATCAATTCGCGTAATAATGGCATCAATTACTTCGCTCACATTGAATGGCGGAATGTTTGTGGCATAACCAGCTGCAATTCCGCTTGCGCCGTTAATCAATAGATTAGGCAATAAAGAAGGCAACACTGTTGGTTCACGTTCGCTATCATCAAAGTTATTAATGAACTGCACAGTATCTTTTTTGATATCTTCTAACATTGTTTGCCCGAAGTGCGATAAACGACATTCGGTATAACGCATGGCCGCTGCACCATCACCATCTAATGAACCGTTGTTACCATGCATATCTAATAAAGGCATATTATTTTTTCAATCTTGTGACATACGGACCATCGCCTCATAAATAGACGAATCTCCGTGTGGATGGTATTTACCAAGCACTTCTCCAACCGTACGTGCTGATTTCTTATGAGGAGCATCATAAAATAATTGCAAACTATTCATGGCATATAAAATACGTCTCTGCACAGGCTTCAAACCATCACGAATATCAGGTAAAGCACGATCCTGGATAATGTATTTGGCATATTTGCCAAAACTCTCCGACATGATTTCTTCAATGGGTTTAAGATGAATTAAATTATTTTTACTCATAATTACTCATCCTCGAGTGTGAAGTCAACATTATTGTCAATTCATTCTTTACGAATGGCAGCGTTATCACCCATTAAAACGTTGACACGACGCTCCGCCAATGCCGCATCCTCGATAGATACTTTGATTAATTGGCGCGTTTCATAATTCATGGTAGTTTCCCATAACTGTGTAGCGCTCATCTCTCCAAGACCTTTATAACGTTGTAATTCGTGGTGGGGATTAATTTTCTTTTCTTCCGTTAAAGCATGGTCATCCCATAGATATTTCACCGCTTTAGTAGAACGATTGGTGATTCTAAATAATGGTGGCATGGCAATAAATACTTTATTATGCTCAAAGAGTGGTTTCATGAAACGATAAAAGAAAGTTAATAATAAAACTTGGATGTGCGCTCCATCAGTATCCGCATCTGTCATAATAATGACTTTGCCATATTTTAAATCTTCAATTTTAAAATCGGCGCCAATGCCAGCACCCAAGCAAGAAATAATGGTACAAATTTCTTCATTAGCTAGTAAATCTCTTAATTTTGCTTTTTCCACGTTGATGACTTTACCACGTAACGGCAAAATCGCTTGATGCACCTTGTCACGCGCTAATTTAGCTGTACCACCAGCTGAATCACCTTCGACAAGGAATAACTCGTTATTTTTGGCATCCTTCGATTGAGGTGGCGTTAATTTACCAGAAAGTAATAATGGTGACTTACCAGTACTTTTAAGTTTTTTCACATCCTCACGTGCTTTTTTAGCGGCCATTCGAGCATCACGAGCGACTAAAGCTTTTTCAATAATCTTATCGGCGTACTTTTTGTTTTCTTCTAATCAATAATTAAATTTCTGTTCGAAAACATGTTTTACCGCTCCGTACGCTTCTTGCGTAAACAATTTATTTTTTGTTTGTCCTTCATAAGAAATGAGTTTCTCAGGAACGCGGATGGAAATTATGGCTGTTAATCCTTCACGTACATCATCACCTTCAAAGTTTTTATCACGTTCCTTCAATAACTTTCACTTGCGTGCGTAATTATTAATACATTCTGTTAACGCCGATTTAAATCCAGTTTCATGTGATCCACCTTCTTTAGTTTTAACGGAGTTAGCAAATGAAATAATAACTTCAGAGGAACTAGTAGTGTATTGTAAAGCAATCTCCACCTCAATATGATCGCTCACAGATTTACCTTCAAAATAAGCAACTTTATTTAAGCCAGATTTACCATCGTTAATAAATTCCACATACTCACTAATACCATGAGTCGAAACGAAAGTGATGTTTTCATCATCAATTTCGTTCTCAAAAATAACCTTTAATCCTTTATATAGGTACGATGTTTCACGAATCCGTTCTTTAATAATGGTTGGGTTGAAAACAATTGAGCGAAAAATAGAGCTATCAGCTTTAAAATGAACGGTGGTACCAGTACGATTGGTCGTACCAGTGATCTTAAGTGGCTGGGTAATCTTCCCACCATTACTATATTTGGCTTCACCAATTTTACCATCCTTTTTAACTGTGACTTCCATTCATTCACTAAGGGCGTTAACGACTGAAGCACCAACACCATGTAAACCACCAGCAGATCGATAAGCGCCATCATCAAATTTACCACCAGCGTGCAATACAGTAAAAACTGTATCGACGGTAGATAATTTAGTGGTGGAATTCATTCCCAAAGGAATACCACGGCCATTATCTTCGACAATTACTGAATAATCTTTTTTTAAAGTTAATTTAATTGTGTCAGCATTACCCGAAATTACTTCATCAACAGAGTTATCAAAAATTTCTCAAACAAGGTGATGAAGTCCGTGTACATCGGTAGAACCAATATACATCCCCGGACGCTTACGTACAGGTTCGAGTCCTTCTAATACTTTTATGTCCGTTTCCGAATAGTTTCGCATTTAACTATTATAAATAAATATCTATTTATAGATATGAAATAAGTATTAGTAGAAAAGTTAACAAAGTAAAGCCATAAGTCTTTACGACAAATAATAATTTAAATTCAGTGCAAACATAATTGAAATTTCGAGGTGTTTAGTATTAAATTATAAATATCTTATGTTACAATCTATTTATGATTAAAACTAATAAACTTTTGAAAAAAGATTCAAACCACTTTAATTTGCGTCAGTTTATTTGATTGGGTTTCAATTACACAGTGGGAATTGCCTTCATTGGAAATTTGGCAATTCTCTCAAATATTAACGGTGCTAATAATAACCACGGCCACGCAACTGACGGCGTTTCATTGCACGTATTGTGAATCTTCTTATTAATGGGAATTATTGCCAGTATCTGTGCGTTTGCCTTTGCCAAACTTTCGCGTTTTCATAACGTTGATAACAACGGTGGTAGCTATCTTTACACTAGATCAGCTTTAGGTAGGTTCCCTGGTATTCTAGTTGCCGTAATGCAATACATAATGATTCCTTTTACTTTGTCACAACAAATTTTCAGTATGTTCCGTGCTTGCTTTAGTCCCGATTGAGCTGGTGGTAGTGGAAATTGATGAACAGACTGAACACATTCTTTAGGTAATTGAAGTAATTTAGTCCTCGATTCTGCTGGAATGTTGTTAGCTGGCATTTTTTCCATCGCTATTTTTTTTGGTATTAAATTCTT
>JAITXG010000024.1 GCA_031284865.1 Mycoplasmataceae bacterium
AAAAATATTTTTAATATAAACTTCTAAGTAATTAATGTCGTCTACCATTTCACCTAAATCAGCATAATTAACTTTACTATCAATGCTAAACTTTTTAGCCGTAATGGTGTTATATTTAATGATAAAGTCAGGCGTGATAGGCTTCGTTACACTATTTTTACTCTCTAAAAAATTTAAAATATTAAGTTGCTTTTCAATGATTACTTGAAAGGCCGGCGCTTTTAAGGCATTAGCAAAAACTGGTGAGGTAAAAATTAAATTTAAATTCTTACTTAATTTACTTAATTCTTTTTTATTGTTAACAGCCATATACCCTTTATTTGATTAAAGCCAGCTTCATTCCGTGATAGGGATTAACCAGCGAACGTTTAATATTATAGTCTAACTGACTAAACCTGTTAATTAATTCATCGAAATGTTCTAACGATATTCTAGTTAGTACACTACGATTTACTTCTTGTAAGAATTTTTTAATGCCCAAAACTTGTTCAATGGTACTACCATCCCATTGGTTAATGAAAGCACATTTTAATAGTTTTAGGTTATAAATCTGCCCCGACATTATTTGCAATAATTCCATCGGTTGGTATTTCATACATATTAAATCATCATATAGTTGAATTAGCCCTCGTTTGTTATCACTCAAAAGAAATGTGACCATTTTAAAAACATTCGTTTCACTTGAACTATTAATGGTAGCTGCAATCAAGTGGCGTGAAATAGTGCTTTGATCACCAGCACTAATTAATTTTTCAATTTCAGTTTTGACCGCGAATGGGTTGTCATCTAAAGCGTCAAGCAACAAAGCAAATGTTTCTTCATTCTCAATTTTGACATTGCTTTGGTTCAACATTTTCTCAATCATCTTACGCTTCTTGGCATCGTTAAATTTAGTAATCTTTTTAAAAGTAAATTTACCTTTGTACTTTTGAATAACTTCGTTAAAGTCTTCGAAGTTATTGGTGTTGATAAATAAATCCACTTCAACTCCATCTGCTATGGCTAATTTCTCACTCACAGCCAATTCACTAGGTTCGCTGCTTAGTAAAAATGTGGCATTAGTGACAATATATCTTTTGGTTTCTACAAATAAATCCATTTGATATATTTGATCAATAAAACTGTTGTCACCTTCGGTGTAATTAATGTACGCGATTTGTCCGTTTGATACATTTTCTGTCGCTTCTTGCCGAGCAAAAGATAATAATTCTGAATCATCGCAATAATGTATGTTAATCACTTTTAGCTCCGTTTGTATATTACTATCATTATAGGGAAAAAATAAGTGTAATAATAAAGCACATTGATAATAGCTATTCATGGTTTTATTTCTAAGGTAACGTTCGTGTTCCAACTTCATGTCACGATATGTAGAACGATGTTCACAATCATATTGTGAACTGGGAAAATCCAGATAATTCAAAATGTTAATAAGAAGTAAATAAAAATGAAGACAAAGACATAAGCCAAAACGAAAGAATTAATAATGACCCAGATACTGATTCGCTCATTCATCATCAAAACGAATGGTAGCCCCACCAAAGTAGCTGATAAATTAATAGTTAACTTCTCAACTAATAAATTATTAATTTTCATTCCGTAGACCATAAGAATCACTCCCGTGCATAAATAACTTAAACAAAAGCCGATATTGAAAGCAACCGAAGGTGCTAATAAAATAGTCAACATACCACTTAAACCCAGAACGTCAAATCTGCTAAAATGAAAACGTTTAAAGATTCAAGTAATTAATAACGACAGCATTACTCGCGTCACACTAACAGCAAAATTTAAGAAGTAGCAGTATAGCAATAAGAAACAAAAACTAATCACGTAGGTTAATTGATGATGGTGTTTAAAAATCTTAAAAATCGTCTGTTTAAAGATAGATAAATGAAAGCCGCTAATCACGATTAAATAAACAACCGATAAATCAATCATTTCATCATAAATCGGCCACGTTGCTTGGTCTTTGATATTAAACATGACAAGATTAATAAACCCGGCTGTTTGAACTTGGTAATGTGAATTAATAAAATTCACAGCCCCTTTCTTTAAAGAAAAATGCAAAGTATGATCGATGACAGCCGTGATATGTTCAAAAATCACATAATCCTTTATCAGGCCGATAAGGGCAATAGGCACTAATGCCAATAGACAATAAATAATCGCCCTTTTTCACGTAATGACAAAACAAAAAAGATAACTACACGGCAATACTAATAATGCCAAATAAAGATAATTGGCATAAAACCCATATAGCAAAATTACCGTTATCATGAGCGGTAGGATGAAATGATATTTTTTATCTTGACTAACTTTATAATAAATACTATCACCAATTAATAGATTGCCGAAAAATTGGAAAAAATCTTATTTATTTTTTAATTGATGAGAAATTTCGTTATATTGTGCCTGATATTTTGTTAATTTCTCGCGTTCTGCTTTTATTTTTACTTGCGGAGCTTTTTGAACGAATTGTGGATTATTTAAGATCGTTTGTGATCTTTTAATCTCGTTATCTAAACGCTCTAACTCATGGATAAGCTTCGCTTTTTGCTGTGTAGCATCCACGAAATCATTCGTATATTCAATTGTGGCATTACCAACGGTGGCAATGTCTTTAGTGGAATTATCTGATTGTTTAGCACTCGTCACTAGTGTAATATGGAAATCAGTTAGTAGAGATTGCAAGAGTGGTTGACTGATTTTGGCTTTGGTACTTACGCTAAGTGGAATAATGCGGTCATTTTTAATCCCGTATTTGATCCGTAAATCTCTTATAAAACTATAAACATGTAAGAATACCTCGGTGGTGGCAATAGTCGTGGTATTGCTAGTCGTACGATATACTACTGGTCAACTTTCCAACATGATTGATGATTTAGGAAACTTCAAATTAAGATACATTCGCTCCGTAGTAAATGGCATATGCGGATGTAACATAATCAAAATATGTTTAAATATTTGTTGTAACACTAATTGAGTCTGTACGGCATACTTCTTGTCTGACAATAATGGTTTAATCAACTCTAAATATTTATTACAAAAGATTTCTCAAGAGAAGTCGATTAAATTTTTGTTAGCTACCACTAGGTTATAGGCTTCCATGTTTTGATTAATCTGTTTTAGTTTTGCATTGAATTCCTGCATGATCCAAGCATTGAATGGGTGTAATGCCTTCAAATTACCTTTGGCTTTAGTTTGATGTGCGCTCACAAAATTATGAGCATTTCATAATTTATTAATATAAGACCAGTAGTATTGGATCTTATTTTCGGAATAGCGTAAGTCTTCTCCCAAAGTAGCTGTCGAAGTGAGAAACATACGGAGTGCATCCGCACCGTATTTCTTAATGACTTCCATTGGATTAATTCCATTGTTGAGTGATTTAGACATCTTGCGGCCTTGTTCGTCGCGTACTAATCCATGGAATAAAACGGCTTTTAGAGGAATCTTCTTTGTAAGATGTGCACACTGAAAGAACATACGAGCCACTCAAAAGAATAAAATGTCATATCCGGTAACCAACATATTGATTGGATAAAAAGCGCGCATTTCCTTGCTATTGGCGTTAAGTGTTAGTACTAATGGTCATAAACCAGAACTATACCACGTGTCTAAAACGTCCTTGTCTTGTGTCCAATTGACTTTATCTTTGGGCGCGTTCCCTACACAAATTGCTTTAGTTTGTTTGTGATATCATACAGGAATGCGGTGCCCTCATACTAACTGACGCGAAATACATCAATCTTCAATGTTATTTAACCACTGTTGCATTGTTTGTTCAAAGCGTGAAGGGATGAACTGGGGAGGCTGTTTTTTTAAATAAGTCATCACTTCTTTAGCAATCGGTTGCATTTTCATGAATCATTGTTGTGATAGAAACGGTTCAACAATTACATCTGTTCTTTCGCTATAGCCAATTTCACTAACATACTCTTCATCGACTTTCACTATTTTATTTGCCTTGGCTAATCATTGGCCAATTGCATCACGAGCAATAAAGCGTTCCATGTGCTCAAACGATTTATCGTTGGTTTTAGCATGACTATTCATTGTGCCATCAGCATTAATAACACCTAAGTAATTTTTGATCTTGTGTTTTTGTGCTAACTTGTAATCATTGAAATCGTGAGCTGGTGTGCACTTCATCACCCCAGTACCGAACGCTATATCCACATACTCATCGGCCAAGATTGGCATTAAATTACCGTTAATTGGGTTAATAGCTGTCTTATTTAAATATTTAATATAGCGTTTGTCTTTGGGGTTAATAAAAAGACAAGCATCCACAAAGATAGTCTCGGGGCGGGTGGTAGCTACTGTTAAAAAAACATTATCTTCACCCTTGATAAAATACTTACAGTAATACAATTTACTTTTACAAGGTTTGCGGATTACTTCAATGTCAGAAATAGCCGTTTGTAATTTTACATCTCAATTAACCAATTTATAATCGCGATAAATTAAACTTTCGTCATATAAGCGTTTAAATGAGCTCTGAACTAAATCGCTCACATTTCGATCTAACGAATATACTTCATGCTCATATGACAAGGCAAATCCAAGTTTTGCTCATTGTTCGTGAATGTATTTACCTTGGTCGCTTGATCAAGTGAATAATGACTTTAAAAATTCATCATCTTTTAAGGCACTACGCTTAACGCCTTTTTCTTGTAATACTTTTTCAAACTTCGTTTGTGTGGCAATCCCAGCGTGATCCATCCCGGGGATTCATGTTGTACGAAAGCCTTGTAATTTTTTATAACGAATAATGGCATCTTGTAAAGAACCGTCTCAAGCGTGACCCAAGTGTAAGCTACCAGTAACATTGGGCGGAGGAAGAATAATAGAAAACGTTTTCTTTGCTTTGTTTTTCTTATCCAATTCAAATAATCGGTGCTTGCATCAAAACTGATATAAATCTTTTTCGACTAATTCGTGGTCATAAATTGCGTATTTCGCCATATGGTGTAATTATATCCATTTCATACGGGTTTAATACTCGTAAAGAAAATAACGTAAGATTATTACTATTTTTTCTTGGCCTTACTTCACTTTGGTTTGTTGCTTAATATTAGATTTTTTAATTCAGCGAAATTATCGTCCATTTTATCAAATCTAGCATTAACTTCGGTCTTGAAGGTATCGAACTCGCCGTGAGTAACCATTGTGTCAAATCTAGCATTGACTTCTGTCTTGAAGATATCGAACTCATCGTGAGTAACCATTGTGTTAAAACGTTCGTCAACACTAAGTTTAAAAGCGCTGAATGCTTCATTTTTGACATATTTATCATCGACCGGCGTTGGTTCAATAATACGTTTGGGCAGTCTGGTTACTTCCACAAATTTGCCTTCTAAATTTTGATATCCTGACATTTTATCAATCCTGTATCGTACTGACATATATTATATCTTCTCTCCTTTCACTTTTGTTGACCGATTATTGTTTAATGTAATTAAAAAATTATGTTGGCGATGATATGGTAACACCTTAGTACGAATAATTTTTTGGTGCTCCTGATCAAGGAAACGTAGGCAATCATTAAACAATATTATTTTATCTTTGACCATAAGTGAAGCGAAAATATTTAACAATGTTTGATTGTAAATGTCTAACTCTGTTAAGGAAGTTAAATTCAACTGGAAAGTCTTTAAAAGTTCTACTAACAATTGGTTATTAGGATCAAAATGCTTAACAATTCACTCAGGATTAATTTTAGTAGAGGCATTAACATAAAAGAGTTTCTCGTGCAGTTCGTAGTTTTTAATGATTGCCAGATTCTTATCGTTTATCCAAACTTGATAATCGCTATCTTCTTTTTGACCACTGATTAAATCTAAAATAATTCTTTGGCTGAGTTTAATATTGCTCCCATTCTTAATGGTGTGACATTTACCTTTATGCTTGTATGACAACTTTTTAATATCTGCTATTTCAATCACACCATATTTACTGATGTTATCAACCGCCATAAATTTTTGAAATATCTCACTCATTTTATTAAATTCAATTCGGCGAATTAAGAAGTTGCAAATACCGTTAATGCCATTATTTAATAAACTAGACAAACTAATTAAAAATGTTAATTGGCCAATATTTAAGGCATTATTGTTAATCATTAAATATGTTGCCAAAATAACGGTAATGATAAAAATTAGGTTTTGAAAGATGTTGTCAAAGAAATTGAACCCCGCATCAAACTTAGTTTTTTGTGTATAAATTTTCAAGAATTCATGATAGTTGTTTTGTAATCCTTCGTTCAGGTTTTGGCTTTCAATGCTATTACATTGCGTTTTCAGCGAAGTAATAAAGTTGCGTGTCACTTCACTGTTAATGTTTTGATTCTTGATAACTAAATTGATAATATTCTTCTGGAAAGCGTATTGTGCTACGACAAAAATACTAGCTAAGAACATTGAGGCTACTGCCACAATCAAGAATCAAGCATTAAAAGTGGTAATGGTAATTAACGCCACAACCACTAAAATAATGTTAGCACAGACGATGGTCACTTCGTTGACTAAGAAATTAACAATCGACTGCATAGCTGTATCAATCATGTAGAAGTAGTTACCGTCAATCTTATTGAAGAAACTTTGTTTCTTATGTTTTAATGCTTGTAACAGCGAAGCGCTTAAAAATCGGAAATTGCAACGGAAATAAATATTGCTATAAATTCTTAGCAAATATTGAATGAGACTATTGTTGAGATAAATGAAAATAAAGATTAATGAAATAACTAACACATTGGTAATGGATTGAACCCCAATGGCGTTATTAATCACAATGTTTAAGTAATTAGCTCCAATAGTGGTTAAAGCAATGACGATGGCTTGTAATAATAGGTTCAGGCATAGGTAGCGAACATTAATGTTCTTAAAGAAATTAAACTTTTCGTTAATCTTAATAGACGGTTTTACTTTACTTTTATGAACCATCATTACAATGCCGGTGAATACTTCGCCAAAACTCTTATAAGTTGTTTGATACTTTCCTAAATCCGAATCATATACTTCTAAATAGTTGTGGTGTCTCTTCACAATCACATAATGAAGGGCGCTTTGTTTCTTAACCAATAAAACCATGTAATGGTTAGAACGGTATTCTAAAAATTCGGCTCATTCCATTTGGTATGTGTCTACCAATAAACCAAACTTATCAGCCAATACTTCAAAATTAAAAATCGATAATCCATCCTCCGTTAAACTAGCTTGATTTAAGATTTCGTTCTGATCAGCGCGGCCATAAAAATGCTTCACTAGGCTAGTGATTGCACAAATTCCACATTCGTTAGGGTTTGTTTGTTTAATAGCTTCCACACTTATATTTAGTGTGGAAAAAATGAAAAATTCTTATTATTTTTTTATTTGCCAGGCAAATCAATGATACTTTGCACAGAAACGCCAGTCTTTTCAACGTTTTTCTTACCTGGTAAATCTGGTAAATTAATAACAAAAATTGCCGCAACTGGTGTGGCACGTAACTGGCGAATGAGTTTTATTGCCGCAATCACTGTTCCACCGGTAGCCAATAAATCATCGATAATGAGCACACGTGCCCCAGGCTTAATGTCTTTTTTAATTATCTCAATTTTGGCTTTGCCATATTCAATCGTGTATTCTAATCCAATCGTTGGACGTGGTAATTTACCGGCTTTGCGAATGGGCACAAAGCTCTTCTTTAATTGGTATGCCACTGGTAATGAAAATCAGAAGCCACGCGATTCAGGTGCCACAATAACATCATATTGGTATTTCTTAACCATGCGAATGATTTCGTCAATAACCATGCGGTAGGCTTTGGTGTTAACCATTAATCCGGTAACATCCTTGAATTGGATTCCCTTAATGGGGAAATCCTTAATGTTAGGGATGTTCGCAGCAATGTATTTTTGCGTAGAAGTTAATGGTTTAGCTTTCATATTAAATTGTTAGTTTTTCTTTCTTAAAGCGATTGATACCTTCAATTAATTGTTCATCAATCGTGTCATAATTCTTACGATTAATAATACCACGATCAGCTGTATATGTTGCTAAATATTTATAACGAAGGCGAATGAACCAAGAAATAAAGAGCGGCAAGATTGTAAACACAATTCCTAACGCGACCACTGAGCCAATCAAGACAATGATGTAGAAACCCAGTAATGTGGTGGATGAAAATAATGCTGAAATAATAAGTGTTGAAAGAATAATGCCAGCAAGGAAGGTAAAGTAACGAATACAGTTTTTAAGTTCAATGTTAATAATAGATTTAAGTTCATCACGGTTAAAGATTTGGCGCTTAATTCACTTATTGTTAATGCTGTTAGTCATGGTGAAAATTAGATAAACCGCGAACATAAAAACGGTACTAATGGCAATGACGACATTGGTGTCAAAATAAACTTGGCATAACACGAACATACCAATCGTAACTGCTAATATGCTTAATAATGCTACCAAGACAGGGATTGCTGAGGTTCAGCCTAGACGAACAAAGGCATAAGTTGTAATTAGTGCGGTAGCAATCGCCAACATGACAATGGATGAAGTAATGTAATTATTTACTGCCCCAGCGGTGATATTTTGTACAAAGAAATCAGTTCCAATGGATTTACCTGTAAATCAAGTAATGATATCCGTTGAAGCATATTGTTGTACAAAATAAACATAATAATAGTCCCCAGAATGTACAAACGACTGATAAGGGTGTAAAGCCCAGTTAGTGGCATCAAATAATGCTGAAGTCATCACCAAACGTGTACCGCCATAGAATATGTATGATGTTTTAACACCGATTGTGAAAATAAAAGTAATCCCGGCGGCAGCAATGGCTAAAGCGATTACCGTTCAGATAATTTGTTTCTTACCAAAGATGTTAAATTTCTTTTGTTCATATTGACCATCGAATGTTGTTTCATAACGTCGTTCACCAAAGGTGTTATTAACAATCGGCGTTGGGGCGCCAATTGGTAAAAAACATAAATGTGTCATCACCTCGTTGATCTTGTTAACAAAGAATAATCAATTGGTGAAGAACCAACCGACCATAATCATGAACATCGAAATCAAACTATACAATAAGAGACTAATACCTAAGACTGACACTTCGAGTGAACCAAAGTAAACCAAGCACATACTTGCTAGCAAAGTAACAAGATGCAAATCTAAAGACGGTAAGATCCCGCGTTTCATGCCTTTTTTAAAGGCACTATCAAAACTAACACCGGCTTTGATTTGCTTCTTAATTCGTTCCATGAAACCAATTACAGCAAAAGTCCCCATGATGCTACCAATAAAAATGCCAATTAACATGCCCAAAGAAACTACGTAACCAGTTAATACCATGGTCATTAGGACAAGTGCACCCGTAGCCATAATGAAACCAAAAGCAAATAATCCTGGTATGCGGTACAATACGGCGATAATAATTCCAATAATGAGAATCACAGCTGCTAAAACAATGAATGCACCAAGTAAAGGGCTAAACCCAAAAATGTTCTTGGAAAATGTTGGATCAATCTGGTGCATTCGTGTCGCCACCAACTTACAAATTCCACCAATTTGACTTATGTCGGCGTGGGTAAAATCATCGTTAACCTTTTGACTCAAAATTTTGGTTGGTAGTGCAAAACTATACTTGTTATAACCATCTCTCAGCATTTGTGCTTCATATCGCGATGGCGCTTGAATGGTTAATCATCCATGGTCAGTTTTTTGCGAAGAATTTAATGGATTGCTAGTCGGAAAGAAACTGGCTGGGTCATTGGCGCCAGATCCACCTGTTTTGACAATACCCAAAACATATGGCTTCATGAAATCATATGCCACAACACCATCGCCGCTCTTTGTGGCATCACCCTTGGCATCAATTCAAGAAAAAAAACTGCCAGAAGTTAATATTGTGTTCTCATCCCCAATAGTAGAATTGTTGTTGAAAATTTCGTTATTTGCTCCGATACCTTTCGCTGATGTGCCTCCGCCGATATCATCCATCACACTTTGGTATTTATCTCGACTTTTAGTCGGATCTCAAAATGCTCTAGCAAAGTTTTGTGATGAACCATCTAATTGATTCCAAATGGTTGAAATTTCATTAGAAAAAGGAGCATGCAACATCAAATCATATATCTGAACTACATAATTCATGTATGAAATCAAACCATTCATATCACGAATAATGTACATTTCCGATATTTCGTCATCTGCCTTAGGCGTGGCACTATCTTTTTTCTTAAATCACTTATCAGCAACATTCTTAAAGCCTTCGTTGACTTGAATGTCTTCTTGTGTTGGTTTAGCTTTATCAATGCTTACTGCTGGTTGTGTCGAATCATGTTTATCAATGAATTTTTCTTGCGGCAAGATAGCATGCATATAACCGTGATTGTCATAGACATTCATAAAAATTGAAAGACGCGATGAAGACATGTCGTTCATAAAAATCTGTTGAACGGGGTTATCAATTTTTTTATCATCATGGATAGTATCTTTGACTTTAGTATTCGGTAAAGTGGCACTTAGTCAAGCGCCAGAGTCTTCACCATCTGGATTGCTAGTTGTGTAATATTCAGGATACACACCAAAATTATTAATTTTTTTTGCTACAAGAAATTTAGAATAGGCTTCCGCAGATTTATCAACATCACGTTTCATGTCAGTGGAAACACCGGAGTTAGGGTCTTCGCTTCGATTATCTAACTCGTAGCGCGTGTTTCAAGATGAAGCATATTCGGCACTCTTTTCATAATCTTTAACAGTGAAGACAATACCGGTTGCGGTTG
>JAITXG010000045.1 GCA_031284865.1 Mycoplasmataceae bacterium
CGCTTGTGCTTTTTCTTTTAATTCGCGTTCTGCTTTAATACGAATTTGACGTTCATCAAAGTGTTTACGTTTTTCTTGTGACTTTTTTACCTTCTTAGGATTATTGATTGCACGATAACCATAATCCTTTTCCAAGTTAATGATTAAATGTCTTAAAACGCTCTTATTGATTAAAGCTAGACGACGGAATTCCGCAATGATGGGCGGAACGTCAGATTCAAAATTGTATAAAAAATATCAAGCCTTATTCATCTTACGAATTTCATAAGCCATTGTCTTTAAGCCTAATTCAGTAACTTTGAAGTCTTTACTTTTATCAATTAATTTAATTAATTCGCTAACGTTGTCTTTGGCTGCTGTTTCTTCTAGTGTGCCATCAACAACCAGCATGATTTCATATTTTGCCATGTTTGTTTAATGTCTCCTTATGGGGTATTGCCTTACTTTTTTCGGGCTGAGAAATACATTCAGTTTCTAAATGCACATTCATTATAATATCAAAAACAAAAAACATATAATAAGTTAATTATGAAACGTCAACATGCTCACCCGAAACACAGTCCTTACACGGAATTAGCGATCAATACCATCCGTTTATTAGGTGTAGAAGCAATTGCACAAGCCAATTCGGGTCATCCTGGAATCGTCTTAGGCGCTGCCCCTATTATGTATTCACTTTTTCATGACCACATTAATTTAAATCCAAAGGATCCTTTCTATTTCAACCGTGATCGTTTCGTTTTATCGGCTGGTCATGGTAGTGCTTTATTGTATGCTACATTGCTGGTCTCAGGTTTTGAAAGCATCACGATGGAGGATTTAAAAAAGTTTCGTCAACTAGGTAGCAAAACTCCAGGACACCCAGAGAATATTGTCCTTCCTGGTGTGGAAGTCAGTACTGGTCCACTAGGACAAGGTATTGCCATGGGTGTTGGTTTAGCGATTGCTGAAGCAACTCTAGGGGCAAAATTTAATAAATATACCAAGTTCGTTAATCACTATACCTATGTTTTATTCGGGGATGGTTGTTTAGAAGAGGGCGTTACCCAAGAAGCTATTGCTTTAGCTGGTACTCTGAAATTAGATAAATTAATTCTGTTATATGATTCCAATAAAATTCAGTTAGATGGCAAAGTAGATGCGTCAACTAATTATGATGTGAAGAAACTTTTTAAATCTTATCATTGAAATTATCTCAAAGTTAAAAACGGTAATAATGCTAACAGCATTTCTAAAGCAATTGCCAAAGCCAAATCTATGCACAATAATCAACCAACCATTATTGAAGTTAATACCATCATTGGTTATGGCTCGCGTTTCCAAGGTACTAACAGCGTTCACGGATCGCCTTTAAGTGCGGACCAAATTCAAGAGTTACGTACAAACTTACGTTATAAAGTACCCCCATTCATGATTCATGAAAATGTGAAAGAACAAATGGCATTAGTTTATAAACGTGGCAATGTCCACCAACGTAAATTCAACTTAGCCTTACAACAATTAGAAAGTAAGGACCTAAATCTTTATAACGAATATATTAAATTATCTAACAATCAATTTGCATTTAACAATGCGTGGTTTGATACCTACCAATCTAAACCCGATACGTCTACCCGTTTGATGTTTAGTGACTTGCTACAATATGTCTTAATACAGAACGATACCTTTATGGTCGGTAGTGCCGATTTAACATCATCTACTTTTATCACACATAAGAAATCTATTCCATTCACTGTTAAGACTAGGCGTGGTCAAAACATTTTCTTCGGTGTACGTGAATTTGCTATGGCCGCTATTAATAACGGCATTACTGCTCATGGTGGTTGCCGTTGCATCACTAGCACATTCTTAGTATTCTCTGATTACAACAAAGCCGCTTTGCGTTTGGCAGCCATTAGTAATCTACCAGCAATTAATGTTTATAGCCACGATTCAATCACCGTTGGTGAAGACGGTCCAACGCATGAACCAATTGAGCAAATTCCTTCGCTACGTTTAATTCCTAACCACTTCCTGTTCCGCCCAGCGAACAAAACCGAGTGTATCGTTGCATTAGAGCATGCTGTGAAGTCAACCAATAGTCCAACGACAATTATTACCTCACGTGGAAATATTGCTCAATATGACAGCCCTTACGAGTTGGCAATGAAGGGCGGTTATGTCTTTAAACACGTTGACAACCATCACATTAATATTATTGCGACAGGTAGTGAAATCCCACTAGCCATGAAAATTAGTGAAAGTTTACAAGCCGAAGGTATCAATGCTCGTGTACTTTCTTTTAATTCGATTGAATTATTTGAGGCACAATCCCTCGATTACAAGGCAACCATCATTGATGGTAAGCCAACGGTCAGTATCGAATTTGCCGTTACTACTCCTTGATACAAGTATGCCGACTTAGCCATTGGCATTGATCAATTCGGCAAATCCGGTAAACCAAATGATGTTATTCAACATTTTGAACTTACATCGGATAAAATTATGAGTAAGATTGTTACATGATATCAATCATTTAAGAAATAGGAGTTTTATGATTTTAGGAGCAACAGCATTAAGTACAGGAACCATCATTGGCATCGTGTTTGGTATTATTGGAGGAATTGTTTTAGGTGTTATTCTCGGTGTTTATTTTGCCTATAAACATTTTAAAAAACAAATGCGTGAAAATCCACCAATTACCGAAGACCAAATCCGCGCAATGTATATGCAAATGGGTCGTAAGCCATCTGAGCAACAAGTTAAATCCATAATGGCGATGTTTAAACGCCAAAACGAAAAGAAATAATGCGTTTTCGCTGAACCAAAAAACATTGATACATTTTTGCTGTAGGATCTCTAGGTGCTGCAGTTGTTTTAGCTACCGCTATTCCTATCATTGTTGATTTTTCGACCATCAACAAGACCGATCTAAAGTTTGATTCTGGTTGAAATTTTGCAAATAACAAGTACCGTGGTTATGCTGGTACAGGTAACATGAATGATGCCGAATTCCAATCTAAACTATCAACTATCCCTCTAGACGCTTGATACAATGAGGTAGCTTTCACTATTTATACTGCCATCAGATCTTTTGGTAATTCTGACATTGATTCGTCTAGTTGAAAAGCAAAAATTTATGGTTTACACACCAATAATAAAAACGGTTTCCATTTAGATTATTGATCAGAAATTACTTTTGTATGACCCCGAAACAATTACGATCACACTATTTATAAGGAGCGTTTGTTTTTCAGTAATAATGAATTACATTCGCCCAATCACGGCGGGACCGGTTATTATCGCTCTGATTCAAACAAACATACTGAATACAAATACATGCCGTTCAATCGTGATTGAGTTCAACAACAGCAAGAAACATTACTGTGAATTATTAATACCGATATGGAAGCTAGTTTGATATTTTCTAATATAACTTTCACAGGTAGTGTCTAATTATTACGATCAATCAAGGAACTTATATCAAAAGTATTTATTGGGGCGCGGAATGTCTTGATCGTACTTGAATCCTCAAGTGTTGCCTTGATTATCTATTAAAAAACTTTTATTAACGTCATCAAAATTGAAACGATTAACGATCTTTTGATCGCCTCAGTCTTGCGTGATATTATCAGATTGTTTAATTTTCTCTAGGTTTGTTGTCCATTTAATGTTTCATTCTACTGCGTTTGGTTTGACATCTGGAGTAATAATAAACTTGTCGACCTTTTTGCCGCTTTTATCGTTGCTAATAAAACATAAATTTTGACGCGATTGCCCGGGTTGCGGTTCTAAATTTTCACCTTTTTTATACAAATCCATGTTCAATTTCAAGACGGCTGGTGAAAATATGTCGAATGTTGGACTGGATATTCAATTTCACAAACCATCATTTTTACTGGTATGACTAAACTCAATTTGAAAACTGAATTGAAACTCTCGCTTGTAAAATTCTGCTCAAGTGCCAATGCTTGCCGCACATTCTAAGTTATCAAACTTTCCATAATCATCTGCTTCTTGAAATTTAATTAGATTCCCACCTTTGTGTCTGTTCACTATCCCTAACTCGAATCAATTTCAAAAGTGATTGGTAAAAATTTCTGTATTATCAGTATTTTCAATAGAAACATTTTTGATAATTCCGTAATCAAAAATGTTAGGCTCGCGCACTGAAGGCGTACAGCTTGTTAATGGCACAAGTAATAATCCTGTGCTGACTAACGAAGAAATAAAAATCTTGTGTATCTTATAACGCTTCATGGTATACCTTTCGATGAATGAGGGTGTAATTAGCCGCTGTTAAAACAGCGATCAAAGCAACTGGAACAATTACATCCATGATTTTCCATGTCGTGCTGATCACTTGAAATCATGTTTGCGAAGACATGTCGTGTTTTAATACTCAAAGGGCCGAGGAATAAGAACTAGTAAAATTAAATACCGATGTATGAAATACATTGAATGAATCTGTTTGCAATCATGATTGTGTAAATAGGTCAGTAATATAACGATATGGCCAAATATAGGTAATCCATGTAATGGGGTTTAGTTTGGGTTCAGCTGAAACTAAAGCCATGGGCATAATCCAAAAGCTAGCAAAAACAGTAATTAAAATCGATGAAATACCTAAAACTTGAATAAATGTTAATGATTTAGCATTAAGTCCAATAATTAAACCAATGGAACCAGACAAGACAATCGTAATAAAAATCGAATATAGAATAGAAGGATAATTGGCCGTTGCCCACATTTGCCGAATGGTATCGTCTCTTACCAAGATTAATGACCCGACAGCGCAGCTAAAGAAGTAAGACATTAAGAACAAACCGCAAAAGAAAACAATAGTGGCAAATAAGAAAGATGATAATCCACGACCAGAATCCTCAATCCGACGCAATACGTTAGCCTTACGATATTCAAAGATCATTGATGGCATTACTAATAAACAAATAAATACAATGGACATATATGAACAGGCGGGAAAAACCATTACGGGTTCAATTTCCTTCATTAGTGTCCATGAACCACAAATAGAACAAATGAAAATAAAAGGTACGCCAAAGGTGAAAATCACATTAAATGGCGATTTTCAAAACATTTTAGTTAAAAAGATATAAGTTGCTCTCATATTTACATACTCGCCGCGACGAGTTTGTCCAATCCTTTATATTTCTTAATAGCATTCTTGGTTGTTTCATCTATTTTAATGCGCTGGTTCTTAATAACTAAGACACGGTTGGATAAATTGCCAATTTCAAAGAGGTCATGGGAAATAATAATCCCCGTAATATTTTTGACAGTAATGTATTGCTTAATAAATTTCACAATCTTAGTTTTAATCGTCATATCCAAATTATTACATAATTCGTCCAATAGAATAATCTCGGGGTCATGGAACAATGAAAGCATGGCATTTAAACGTTGCTGTTGTCCACCTGACAGTTTTTGTACTTTCATCTTGCAAAACTTTTCAATACCAAAGGCATAAACGAACACAACGAGATCACGCAATGATGTGCGCGACTTATACAGTCGGTGGCTAAAAATGATGTAATCCCACACCGTCAGCGATGACAACAAGTTATTCTTTTGATATGACACACCCATCTTTTCGGTTGGTGAGTAATCATATTTAAAACTGTATGACACCGCTCCGCTTGAGGGTTTTTGATATCCTACTACGATATCTAGTAGTGTAGATTTACCAGCGCCATTAGCGCCGATTAATGAAATCACATCACCCCGCTTTACAACAACGTTAACATCGTTAAATAGAACTTGTGTTCCCCCTTCACCGTTACTAAATTTCTTGCCAATGTTTTCTAATTTAATTAACACAGCCTGGTCATCAGCAAATCTTTGCTTCTTGACATCATCGAAAAACTTTTGAACATTTTTCTCAAATCACCTAGGATCGCTAAATGTTAAATCCAGTAGCGCAAAAAAAGTTTTCTTCGTAATCTTCTCAGGTTGTTGCGAGTTGTTTACGCTAGTGTTTTTATTTTTTAAGTTTTGTATTTTAATTCTCATAATTCCTCTTAGCTGGCCGCAAAGGCTTTCTTTTTGTAGAACACAACGGACAATGTGCCTAATCCCCCTATTAAAATAACCGGTAAAACAATATCTAATACACGATCAATCGCAGTGGCAAAGGTAAACACAGGAATCTGGTGCAGCGGAAACTCTGGCGGTAGGTTGACGATCTTAGTAAGATCTAGTCCTTGTCAATAGAGCGCTCAAATTATAGAAGGCACTTCACCCATTTTCACATTAGAACCGAGCAAAGTAAATTCACCTGAACACTTACGAACATCTCACATATCGAAATGCCCTCCAGCAAACGAGAAGTTGTAATAAGGGATCGGCACTAAATTAGTAACAAATGATGATTTGAAATTAAAAATCGAA
>JAITXG010000014.1 GCA_031284865.1 Mycoplasmataceae bacterium
CAATCATTCAAAAAAAAGGCTCCACATATGAACGCGTTTTTATTACTGCATCTGGTGGGCCGTTCTACCATTCTAGCAAGACGGCATTAGCGCAAGTTAAATATCAGCAGGCTATTAAACATCCTAAATGAAATATGGGTGAAAAAATTTCTGTTGATTCAGCTACACTAATGAACAAATGTTTTGAATTAATTGAAGCTTATTGATATTTTAATACTACGAAAGTTTTAGCATTGTATCATCCTCAAGTTCAAGTTCATGCTATAGTGGAATATAAAAATAATTCCTATGCTTTTATTTCTCCACCAAATATGGAAATTTCTATTAAGCTAGCTTTAACCAAGTTTCGTGATGCATCCAAATATATAAAAGTCTTAGAAAGAGAAAAATATCAATTGGAAACAATTGATCCTAAGAAATACTGACCAATTGAACTGGCTTGTCAAATTCTCAAGAATCCGCGTACATCTCTACCAATCATGATTAATGCTGCAAACGAACAAGCCATTATTTTGTGTAAAAATAATATAATTAACTTTAGTGAAATTTTAACAGTTGTTAAACAAACTATTAAACATTTTCCTATTAAAAAGGTCACTAGGATTCAAGAAGTATATGAAATTGACAAAAAAGTAAGGGAGTATGTAAAAAGTAAATGGAATCACCAATAGTAACTTCATCTTCTGTAGGAATGCAAATATTAATTTATTTGCTTGTTATTTTGATGTTATTGATATCTTTAACTATTCACGAGTTAGGTCATTTTACTTTTGCAAAGATATTTAAAGTGAATGTGAAAGAATTCTCGATTGGTGTTGGTCCTTGTTTGGCGCGTCGCACAACTAAGCAGGGGATGCGCGTTAGTTTACGCTTAATACCAATGGTAGCTTATGTTATGCTTGATTCATCACGTATAAGGAAACTATATGAGGACGAAAAGGAAAATAAGGATTACAAATGATGAATGGCTAAACCACCTAAAGGCAAAATTGTGTTGGAACAAGCAAAAATTTGGCAATACTTATTAATTATGTTCGGTGGTGTTTTATTTAATTTCACTTTATTTCTATTATTGTATGCACCATTGTTCTTTTGAATGCAACATTTAGGCTACCTGTTTGCTCCTTTTCAACAGATCGGGACAGCATTTGTAAATGTTGGTAAAAACATGATATTTAGGGGCGGGGGGGATGTTTTTGACCCTGCGCAAATCGACGCCATCATCAAGAGCAAGCACTGAGTATTAATTTTGTTTGTCATTCTATCTCAAATGAACTTAATAACTTTTATTTTTAATATCATTCCTCTTCCGCCATTGGACGGATGAAAGATATTAAGCTATGGAATTCAAAAGGGAACAAAAAAAGAGATTAATGAGAAGGTTGAATTAATAATGACAGTAATTGTATTAGTTCTATTTATATATATATTTGTTTCGGGAATTATCTGCGATTTTATTCGTTAGGGAATAAAGATTTTTAGGACTGCAAATAGTCTATAAAATTTTTGATAGTAATACTTTTTAAATCTATAATAGAAAAACTGTCATTATGGAAAAATATCGAACCTTTTTTAATAAGATTAAATTGCTTAATGATGAGCAATTTAATTTGCTATCTCAACATGCTGGTTTTGATATTCAATTACCAGATGTTCCCGGGGCATGTGTTAAGTTAGGCATTCATTTAAAATCCATCTTACCGATTGAATTATTTAAAACAATAAATAACGCCATTATTGCTTTAAATAATCAAATTACTGTCAACATTGAAGGCGATATCATCATTGACGATGTAGATGTTCTAGATAGTTACATTGATTATTTTCTTGATTTCACTAATAATAAAAATATTGTTATCTCTAATCTTTTGAAGCGCAAGGCTTTCTATTTAATGGAGTCTGGCTTAGTTATTGTTCCATACTTCAATAATGTTGAAATGACTGAATTCAAAAGAATCGAAAAGCCATTAATTGTCTTCTTGAAAGAATGCGGCATTAAGGTTGGCGGATTCGATTATAAAATTGATGAGGATCGTCAAAAACTAGCGCTTTACAAACAGAAACAACTAGATGATTTGAAAAAACATACGATTGTTCAAAATGATGACATTCAAATTAAGAAAGTGACTAACGATAATGCCATTACAGTTAAAACGATTTCATCCCTTAATGACTTAGCCATTGAAGATCGCACGGCCGTTATTCAAGGCGAACTCTTCAAAGTGGAACAAGTAAACACACGTAAAGGTAAATTGTATAAATTTTCAGTAACAGATTATTCTAATGCTATTACACTAGTTGTCTTTGAAGGTAAAAGTACCAATAAATGACAAGGACGTAACCTTCCAGAGTTTTATTTATCATCTTTTAAGAAGGGTGAATGGGTTAAAGCGCAAATTACTTTAAGAAATGATCAATATCAAAACGGAGAGATTACAGGATTGGTTGACAAGATCATTAAAATTGATATCCCAGAAGAATACAATCGTCGTGATAATGCCGTTCAACCTCGTCTAGAATTATTAGCGCACACCAAAATGTCTGCCTTTGATGGTATTACTTCTACTAATGACTTAATTAAACGTTCGAAACACTTCAGCGCTTGCGCTGTGGCGATTGCTGATCGTAACAATGTCCAAGCTTATCCTGAAATAATGAAAGGATCTAAGGTTCATAATCAAAAAATTATTTATGGAGCTGAATTGGATGTTAACAAGCGTAATATTTGCATTGTTAAAAATTCTGTAACGCAAAACATTGATCATGGTGAATATGTTATATTCGACATTGAGACGACCGGATTGATAAATGAATACGACGACATCATTGAATTTGGGGCCGTCAAAATTAAAGACGGTGTATTAATTGACCAAGTTGATTGGTTCATTAAAGCAAGCAAACCGTTGCCGCAACATATTACTAACTTAACACATATTACAAACGAAATGTTGACTGATGCTTTAGGTCCTAAGATTGCATTAAAGAAAATATCAGAATGAATTGGTAATAGTATTTTGATTGCCCATAATGGTATAAATTTTGATTTACGTTTTTTAAATAAAAAGTTGGAACAAAACGATTTACCGCTAATTAAGAATACGTTAATCGATACGATGCAACTTTCACGAGCGGTAAATACAGGGTTAACATATCATACCTTAGGAATTATTGCTAGACACTATAAGATTGATTATGATGAAAGCATTGCCCATCGTGCTGATTTTGACGCCAATGTGCTTTATAGTGTATGAAGAATATTGCTTGAGAAATTAAAAGCATTAGATATCAATAACATTGATCAAATTAACAATGCTTTACAAAATAAGTTTCTACGTGAACGACAATTTAGCCAATACATGGAAATATATTGTCGCAATCAAAAAGGTATTAAAGATATGTATCGCTTAATATCGAACGCTTCTACCGTTGATTTATATAATTCCCCACGAGTTTATGATGAAAATATCATTGGACACCGCGATAACTTCATTATTGCTAACTCGCCAACAGAAAGTGATTTATGAGATAATGCACTTAACGGTACACAAGCAGAATTAAATGAAACAATTAAGTTCTATGACTATATCTTTGTTGCTCCACCAAAGAATTGAATGCACGAAGTAGGGCGTAATATTATCAGTGAAAGTAATATTAAGAAAACTATTATTAAAATCATTAATACCGCTAAATCTTTGAATAAAAAAGTTATTGCAGTCAGTGATGCTTATTATTTAGAACCATGAGAACAAGCTGCGCATGCTGTTTTTATTTACAGTAAGTTATTGGGTGGTAAAACGCACCGTCTCTTTCGACGTGACAATAAAGAGAAATTACTCCCTGATTTACACTACCGCAACACGGCTGAGATGTTAGAAGAGTTTTCTTTCCTGAAGGACGACATTTTAATAAAAGAAATTGTTATCGATAACACTTATATCTTTAATGACGAAGTAGAAAAAAATATTTATCCACTTCGTACAAAACTAGAACCACCAAAAATTGCCGGTGTTGATGAGAAGTTAAAAGAAGTTGTCTATCAAAGAGCAATGAAATTATATGGTAAGGACATTCCTAAAAATATTAGCGAACGAATTGAGCGTGAACTTAATTTGATTATTGAAAAGAATTACGCCATTATTTATTGAATTTCGCACTTACTAGTGAAGAAATCATTGGAAGATGGATATTTGGTTGGATCACGAGGATCGGTTGGTTCTTCTTTAGTAGCTTTCTTAGCAACAATCTCGGAAGTTAACCCGCTTGCCCCACATTATCATTGTGATCAATGTTGCCACATCGATTTTAATGTGAATGCCGCCGATGGTTATGATTTACCTGAAAAGCTTTGTCCAAATTGTGGCAAAGTAATGCATGGAGATGGTCACAATATTCCTTTTGAAACGTTCTTAGGTTTTCATGGTGAGAAAATTCCTGATATTGATTTAAACTTTTCAGGAGCTTACCAATCTAAAGCTCATAACTTCATTAAGGAAATGTTCGGTGCCGATCACACATTTCGAGCTGGAACTATTTCAACTATTGCCAACAAGACGGCATATGGGTATGTAAAGAATTATTTTGAAATGATGCATCCTAACGAAACCATTAACCAATCAAACATCGACTGAATTGTTGATAAATGTACTGATGTAAAACGCACTACCGGTCAACATCCTGGTGGAATTATTATTGTTCCTCGTGAATTAGATATTTTAGACTTCACACCATATAACTATCCAGCTGATAGCAAGGAATTAGATTGATATACTAGTCATTTTGCCTTTGAAAGTTTACACGATACGTTATTGAAATTCGATATTTTAGGACATGATGATCCCACTTCATTAAAAATGTTAGAAGAATTAACACATGTTGATCCTAAGTCTATTCCATTCCGCGATGAAAAGGTTATTAGCTTATTTTCATCACTAGATGCTCTTAATTTAAAACACGCTGATTTCATAACTGAGAATATTGGATCATACGGATTACCAGAATTTGGTACAGAATTTGTTAGACGTATGTTAATGGATACACAACCTAAGACCTTTGGGGATTTAGTTCGTATTTCAGGTCTTTCACACGGAACCAACGTGTGAATTAACAATGCTCGTAATCTCATTACTGGAGCAAACATGACATTATCAGAAGTAATTGCTTGTCGTGATGACATTATGATTAGTTTAATTTCAAAAGGACTCTCAGCTGAGGTTGCCTTTAATGTCATGGAAGATGTACGAAGAGGCCGTGGTGTTAAACCATCCTATATTGATACTTTAAAACAAGCGGGTTTAGATAATTGATATATTGATTCATGTAATAAAATTAGCTATTTATTTCCTAAAGCTCACGCTGCTGCTTATGTGATCATGGCGTGAAGAATTGCGTGATTCAAGGTTTATTACCCTTTACAATTTTATGCCACCTATTTCTCAATTAGACCTGATGTCTTTGACTTAAAAACGATTGTAGAAGGTCCGGATGTCATCAAAAGTAAATTAACCGATATTCGTGCAAGGCTATCAAGTCAAAAAACCAAAGGCGATGTTAAACCAAAAGAAAAGGATTTAATTACTGTATACGAAGTAGCGTTAGAAATGTATGCTCGTGGTTTTACTTTTAGAAATATTGATTTGAAACGATCAGAGTCAACACGCTTTGTCATTGAGGATAATAGTTTAATTCCACCATTTAGTTCATTAGATGGTTTAGGACATATTGCTGCTGAGTCCATTGTAAAAGCACGTGAGTCTTCACCGTTTATTTCTAAGGAAGATTTAAGTAATCGTACACAAATTACCCGAAATACCCTTGAAGTCTTTAACGCTTTAGGCATTACGATGGAATTAGAGGAAGATAATCAATTGAGTTTATTTTAATGATTATTAAAAATATAATCCTTATCATATGTCACAAAGTAAAAACACATTTGATGTAATAGTAATTGGCACGGGGCACGCCGGATTAGAGGCGGCCTTTGCCTGTGCACATGTTCATTTGAAAGTTGCTTTAATTACTTTAAGTGAACAATCTATCGCTTTAGCACCTTGTAATCCTTCCATTGGGGGTCCGGCTAAAGGAATTGTCACAAGAGAAATTTCAGCTTTAGGTGGCATGCAAGCAAAGGCGGCTGATGCTTGTCAACTGCAAATGAAATTGTTAAATAGTTCTAAAGGAGCTGGGGTGCAAGCCTTACGAGCCCAAATTGATAAAGTGACATATCACGGATGATTTGTCAAACAAATTAAGAATGAACCAAATATCACTTTAATTATTGATGAAGTAGCTTCATTAATTGTCAAGAAGAACATATTATCAGGTGTAATTTGTAAAAGCCAAGGAACAATTAAGGCTAAAAAAGTAATTGTAACTTCCGGCACTTATATGAACTCGATGGTTCATGTGGGTAACAAGAACATAAAAGAGGGGCCACAGCATTTACCTTTCAGCAACAGCTTATCTGATCACTTAAAAAGTTTAGGATTATCTTTAATTAGATTAAAGACCGGAACACCACCACGCGTTGACAAGAACACCATCAACTATAAAGTAATTCAAAAAGAGCCAGGAACAGATGGTAAACTTTGTTTTGATTATTTTCATGAAACGTATTTACCATATAAACAACAAGCTTTATGCTATTTAACATATACAAACGCTAAGACACATAAGATTATTCAAACAAATATTCATCGCTCAGCAATGTATTCTGGGAAGATTAAAGGTGTGGGGCCAAGATATTGTCCAAGCATTGAAGACAAAATTACTAGATTTCATAATAAGCCACGTCACCAGTTATTCATTGAACCTGAGTCCACTAGTTTAGAGACTGCCTACATTCAAGGTTTATCAACTTCGTTACCAGAAGATGTACAAGATAAGATTGTTCATTCTGTTAAAGGATTGGAAAAAGCGAAGATTATTAATTATGCATACGCTATTGAATATGATGCCATTAACCCAATTCAGTTGTGACCAACATTAGAGACTAAATTAATTAAAAATTTATATTTCGCTGGTCAAGTTAATGGGACAAGTGGTTATGAAGAAGCGGCGGGGCAAGGATTATTAGCGGGTATTAATGCAATTTGCGCTTTAAAAAAATATCCGCCCATTATTTTAAAACGTAACCAAGCTTATATTGGAGTCATGATTGATGATTTAGTAACAAAAGGAGTTGATGATCCATACCGATTATTAACAAGCCGTGCTGAGCATCGTCTTATATTAAGGAACGATAATGCGGATGATCGTTTAATCGAAATTGGATATAAAGTAGGATTAATTTCGCCAAGTGATTATAAGAAACATCAACAGCAAAAGAAAAACATTGAGACAGTGATTAAATATTTAAAAAGTAATTCACTGCGTGCTAAAAAAAATCTTGCTCGCAAGTATGGCAATAGTGTGCACGACTTATATACCCTCTTAAAAAGACCCGAAGTTACTTTAAAAGAAGTATTGTCACCATTGTTGTATAAAAAATTAAACAACATTGCCGTTCATAAAATTGAGATTTTAGTTAAGTTTGAAGGCTACATTAAGAATCAAGAGAAATATATTGATAAGTTTAGTCAATATGAAAATATTAACTTGAAAAAAATAACGGATTATAAGAAATTATCTAATTTATCATTAGAAGCACAAGATAAATTAAATAAGATAAAGCCATTGACTTTAGGACAGGCTCAGCGTGTGAGTGGTATAAATATGACCGATTTAATGATTATTAAATATTTTATCGATAATAATAAAAGGCGATAGTTATGACTCAACAGGAATTCGTTAAGGTAATTAAAGATAACTTTGAAGATATTGATTCAAATTTTTTTAATCAAATCGAAAAATATAAGGTGTTCTTACAAAAATATAATTTAAATATTAATCTTACGAGATTAGATCATGAAGACAAAATCTACGGTGAATATTTTTATGAGTCTGTTATCCCCTTCACTAAGGTCGATTTGAAAAAGGCAGTTTCTATTCTGGACATTGGATCTGGCTCAGGCATTCCCGGGATAGTTTTAAAACTACTTTACCCCTCCTTACAATTAACAATCATCGAAGCCAACGGTAAGAAAGTAAAATTTCTCGTGGAATTGACTCGTCATTTAGGAATAAACGCGAATATCATTAATAAACGTGCTGAAGAAATTGAAGAGCATGAATATGAAACATTTGATTTGGTAACTTCACGTGCTGTAGCTACACTTAATGCCATTATTGAAGTTTCATTGCCATATGTGAAGGTTAATGGGTTACTTTTAGAACCAAAGTCACAGAATTATTTGAATGAAATGAAAGATACAGACATTTTAATTAAAAATTTGGGTGGAACATTGGATAAGATACATAATTTTATTTCCTTTAATAAGTTTACACACAACGTTATCGTTATCCGTAAAACGCAAAAGACTAATCATCGTTACCCTAGAGCATGAGCGGAAATCATTAAAGAAAGTAAATAATGGCTAAAATCATTACGTTATTAAGTAAGAAAAGCGAAAGTGGTAACACCACGATTGCTTTTAATATTGCACAGATTCTAAAAAATAATCAAAAGCGAGTTTTGATAATTAATCTCGGATTTAATCAAACATATTTTGATATTTTAAAAATTAAGTCTGGTAATTTAAAGACCAAAGAAGTAGTTTCACCCTTTTCTTACATTAATTACAGCAAGAATTTACAAATCATGTTTTTGGTTAATAATCCTAGCAAGACATACATGCTAGAAGCCGAGAAATATGAAGCGTTGTTAAGAAAACAAATCGAAGAGTGGGGTGGATTATTTGATTTTATCATTTTTGATACTAGTCACACATATCATTTTATTAATGAAATTGCACTTAAGCTTTCACATCAAGTAGTTGTTATTTTTGATGCCAACAATTTCATTAACAATGATGTTTTAAACATTTTAAAAGATATCAGGACAATTCAATTGATTAAATCTAAACTAGAAATTAGAAATGTTATTTTAAATCGTTATTCCAATAAGAATGTTGATCATGTTAACACTCTTATTCAGCTGAAACACACATTCGATCGACCTAATTTATTAATGACATTACCAATAGTGAAAGAATTAAGCAAGCTATCGGTCGAATCATTAGAATATTCACTACATAATCAGTGAAGCGACTACACAATCGACCTGTCGGGCATGATTAAAAATTGATATAATCATATTCAATTGCCAAAGAAGGACTAGCATGTCAATCATTAATGAATTAAAATGGCGCGGTTTAATAAATAATATTACAAATCAAGCTAAATTGGAAACCTTTGAAAAAGAAAAAGGAGCTATTTATATTGGCTTTGATCCTAGTTTTGATTCTTTACACTTAGGCAACTACAACATGCTATTAATTTTAAAGCGTTTTCATCAACATGGCCATAAGGTGTTTGCTTTAGTAGGTGGTGCAACCGGTTTAATTGGTGATCCATCTGGTAAGAAGATTGAACGACAGGTATTGCCTAAAGCTAAAGTAGATCAAAATATTTTAAAAATTAAGAAACAAATTCAAGATATTGCTGGTGCTACAATTATTAATAATGCCGACATTTATAAAGGAATGAGCATCTTTGATTTTTTACGAGATATTGGTAAATTGATTAATGTTAATTACTTGTTAGAAAAAGATACGATTAAAACGCGATTAGAGAGTGGGATATCTTACGCTGAGTTCTCCTATGGATTAATCCAAGGATACGATTTTGCTTGGCTATATCATCACAAGAAAGTGTTGATGCAAGTCGGTGGTTCAGATCAATGAGGTAACATTACCACTGGTATTGAAATGATTCGTAAGTTGTATGGTGATGACAATCAGGCATGTGGATTAACAATTAATCTTTTAACAAAGTCTGATGGGACAAAGTTTGGTAAATCTGAATCAGGTGCGATTTATCTTGAACCGAAATATACGACACCTTACCAAATGTATCAATTCTTATTCAATCAGCCTGATAGTGATGTTGAAAAATTATTGAAATACTTAACATTCTTTACAGAAAACGAGATTAAGAACATTATGCAAGAGCACAATGGCGCACCAGCCAAACACTTTGCTCAAAAGCAATTAGCTAATGCTATTATTAAGGACATTCATGGAGAAGCTGAACTAAAGAAATGTATAAATATTTCCGAATCACTTTTTGCAGGTGATCTTGCTTCTTTAGATCATGCTACATTATTGGAAGCATTAAAAGGTACACCTACCTTCCATGCTGATAAAGATACTTATAGCGTTATTGATTTATTAGTTGCTTGCAATATTGTTTCATCTAAATCGCAGGGTAGACAACTAGTCGAATCAAAAGCCATTTATGTGAACAATGAGTTAATTGATAAAATTGATGTTCCTATTAATAAGAAGTCGGCACTTAATCATCATTTCTCATACATTCGAAAAGGTAAAAAGAACTATTACTTAGTGATTTGGAAATAAATTATGATTAAAACAATGATTGGTTCAATTGTCGCAAAACACATGCGAAAGAAATTAGACAATTGAACTATTAAAGAAGAAGACATTACTGAAGTACTGAAACAAATTCGGATTGCATTACTAGATGCCGATGTTAATTTATTAGTTGTCAAAGACTTTATAAAAGATATTCGTCAAAAAGCTGTTGGTCGTGTCATTAATCAAGGGGAACAACCCGAACAAGTATTATTAACTATCATCAAAGATGAATTAGTAGAGATTCTAGGTCGCGAAAATGAAACAATTGATTTAGACAAGAAAACTGTCAAGATCATGATGGTCGGTTTGCAAGGTTCAGGTAAAACTACCACTGCCGCTAAATTAGCGTATCAATTTCAAAATAAATTTGAAAAAAAATCATTATTAGTTGCACTTGATATTTATCGTCCGGCGGCCATTGATCAATTAGAAACGCTTGCTAAAGATAATAAGATTGACTTCTTTCAAAAAGGTACACAAGAACCTTCATTGACTGCTAATGAAGCATTAAAATATGCGGAGAGCAACGGCAACAATGTTATTATCTTTGACACGGCGGGACGATTACAAACTAATGAATCATTAATGACTGAACTTAAAAATATCCGCAACCGAGTTAACCCTGATGAAATTTTATTAGTAGTTGATGCGATGTCAGGACAAGATATTATTAATGTGGCTAAAGAGTTTAATGAGCATTTGTCATTAACTGGATTTGTAATTACAAAACTAGATTCAGATGCGAGAGCTGGAGCAGCGCTATCACTAACACATTTATTAAATGTACCGATTAAATACACAGGTGTTGGTGAACGAGTCGGTTCATTAGATACATTTTACCCTGATCGAATGGCTGATCGTATCTTAGGATTAGGCGATATTCTTACACTTTCGGAAAAAGCTACAGAAGTGTTGGATGAGAATAAAGCGAAGAAGTCATTTGCACGTATGTTAGCTGGTAAAATGGATTTAGAAGACTTAATGTCACAAGTACAACAGCTTGCTAAGTTAGGCTCAATGGGCAGTGTTATGAAAATGTTACCTAACGCTCCCAAAATTACTGATGAACGAATTAGTGAAGCAGAACTAAAACTTAAAGTCTGAGGCTTTCTACTTTCTTCTATGACTTTAAAAGAACGTCGTAATCCTACATTAATTAAACGTGATGTGAATCGTCGCATTCGTATTACCAAAGGTGCGGGACGTCGCCCAGATGAATTGAATAAAATGTTATCAGAATGAGAAAAAGCCAAGAAACGTATGGACGATGTGGCACGTGAAATTAAAAAAGGTAAGAACCCATTTGGTCAATTTGGCATGGGTGGGAATTAATTAAATAAGCACATCATAGAATAAACAAATAATTTTGTTTTTATTCATTCTCAATGAAAAGTTTATAATTGATTTAGTTAACGATCGGAAACAACAATATGGAAACAAGAATGCAACGTTATGCTGTATACCGAAAAGAAATTATCAATGAAGGAATGCTACTTGATAAACTTTCGGATGATTCTTTTGCTACCAAGAAGTTAAAAGAACGAATCGACGAAATTAGTCCGAAGATTTTGACTGATCTACGTGGGGGACGTTCATTGGCAAAATTAATTTCGGTTAATGCCAACGATATGGCTGAAATTAGTGCTATTAGTCAATACATGAGTTTGATTGAATCTAAAAGAATTAATGACCTTACTGGTGAAATTAACGAATGAAATGCTAAATTTGTGACACACTCCATCCTTGATGACACTGGTAATATTTCTAAGCGATGATTAAATGAAGATGCAAATTATTCGCGCTATGCAACTAATAAAGAACGTCTTGAAATATTACAAAACAAGTGAAGTGATTTTCAAATTACTAGCAAAGACCAGGTTGGACGCCTAGAACAATTATCACAAAACGAGAACAAGCAAGTTATTACCAATGATGTGAACGCTGTCATCAATTATGATAATGCTAGTGGGACACATAATAAATTACTGTATATCTTTCCGATTGTATTTAGTTTAGTATTTTTGATTGTAATGGTAGCATTATTAGGATTTGCAGTTAAGTAGAGGTTCATATGGATAAACGACATCAAGTATTTCAAATTGCTATTGACGGACCAGGTGGTGCTGGTAAAAGTACCATCGCACAGGAAGTAGCCAAGCGTCTACACTTTTTATTTATTAATACTGGCGGCATGTATCGTTGTTATGCCATTGCACTTCAGCATACTGATCTCAACGATTTGGTGGCAGTGCAAAGAGTACTAGATACTAATAAAGTTACTCTAACGCCTGATAAACTATTTCTGAATGATCAAGATGTGACAAAGGAAGCTAATACTTCTGCCATGGGCGCTTTAGCTAGTAAAATTGGTACCATTGGAATTGTGCGAACTAAATGTGTACGCGATCAACAAATTATCGCCAGTGGTCAAAATTGTATTATGGAAGGTAGAGACACTACTACGGTTGTATTGCCTCATGCAACTTTAAAAATATTTT